>JBBQDH010000110.1:0-18562 GCA_038319515.1 Bryobacterales bacterium | reverse complement strand
AACAGATGGTGTCCCGAGCCGCCCACATAACCGATCTGCGCCACGAAATCCTTCGGCAACTGCTGCTGGATCACGAAATCCCAGTTCTCATAATAGAGGTCTTTGCGATGCCGATCAATCGCCTTCGGTGCGAACAGCTGATTCTTCGGGTCAACGAATGCCACGAGGGGGAAACCCAGCGCAGGAAAATCGGACTGCTTCAGAGAATAGCGGGGTACAGCACTTTCCGCCGGATCACTGAAATCGTCGTTCTGGTTGCCACCGTAGTAGATACCGAAGCCGCTGCGCACCGTAGTCTTTCCATGGAACGCAGCGGGTGCCCAGGCCATCCCGATACGCGGCCCGAAGTTCTTCACGTTCGGGTCGTAATAGGCCGTGCCTTTGGGACAGTACCCGCCGCAGCCCGCGATATCAACGACTGCTGACCGGTTCAGGATCTCATGCGTCACCGAGTAGAACTCGTAGCGCAGGCCCAGATTCACGGTCAGGTACGATGAGGCTTTGAGCTCATCCTGCGCATAGCCCATATAAAATGTGCGGCGGTTGCCGACAACGCCCTCGCCTTGCAGATAGGTCGCTCCAGAGGCTTTGTTGTTCACAAAATCGTCAGGGTTATCGTACGTGAGCGACGAAGTAGTCAGCGTATTTCCGGAATTGTTCAGTCGAATGCGGCGGATTTCAGCGCCCGCCTTGAGAGTGTGCCTGCCGCGATACAGCGTCAGGTTGTTGATCCAGGAAAACGTGGTCCCCACTTCGGTGTCGAGCGAAGTATTGCTCACACTGTCGAACGGCGAAACACTCACGGATACCGGAGCTGTTCCATATCCATAAGAACGATGATTTGCCCGGTTTATTCCGAACTTCGCCTCGTCAATAGTGCCTGCGTTAAATACGTGCTGGAACTGCGCCACAATGTTCGTGGGCACAGTGGGGGAAACATTGTGGCCGCCCAGCGCATCCGTCGGCAGGTCAATATAAGCGTTGTCGATGTTATAGCGGAAGAATGTGCTGGTCTGGTCGCTGAGCCGATAGTCGAAGCGGAACAGGCCCGCGTCTTCACGCACCGTGTCGCTGGCAACCCTGGTCACCTGATCCGTACAGGCCAGCCTGAAGCCGCCCACCAAACATGGGTCCGCACTCGCCACCGGCGTCTGACCGGCCGGATACGCATTCAGAATGGCCTCCAGGGCCGGAGTCTTCTTCAGCACCAGCGCGCGATAAGCCGCGTTGGGCACGAAGTTGATATAGGTCCGGCTAAGATTCTGCCTCAAGCCTTCGTAATTCGTGAAAAAAAACGCTTTATTTTTCACGACAGGTCCACCGAAGCTGCCGCCGAACTGGTGCAGGGAGAACGGCGGAATCGTGCTTCCATCGAACGGCGAGCGGGCATCCAGTGCGTCATTTCGCACGGCGTAGAAACCGCTGCCGTGCAACTCATTGGAACCCGTCTTTGAAACCACGTTCACCTGCGCCCCGCCTGCCGCGCCGCTCTCAGCGGTGTAGACTGCGGTGCTGACGCGGAATTCTGCAATGGCATCCAGCGCGATGTTCAACCGAGTGTCGGATTTCTGGGTCTGCTCCTGTACCCCGCTCGCATCAACCCCGTCGAATGAAAAGTTACTGTCGTCCAGGGAATGGCCGTTAAAACGAATAGCCCGCTGACCGCCGTCCCCATAGTTGACCGCGCCCGGCGCGAGAATCATCAGCGTCGCCCAGTTGCGCCCGCTGATCGGAATCTCGCGAATCTGTTTCGCCTCAATCACCTGCCCCACTTCAGCGGAGGTCCGGTTCAGCACTTCGGTCGTCGCCGCTACTTCGATTCTCTCGGTAGCGCTTCCAACCTGCAGAATCACGTCCAGCGTGCGGCTCTCGCCCACCGAAACCCTGATGTCACGTATCGAAAGAGGCGCGAAGCCGGTCTTCGAAATCGTCATCGCGTAGGTCCCTATCGGCAGCGCGGGAAATTGGTAGATGCCCTCGCGGCCAGTGTCAGACTGGCGGTGCAGGCCCGTTGCCGAGACCAGTTCCGCCCGGGCTCCTTCCACCAATGACCCGGTGGGGTCGGTCACGGCACCACTGATGCCCGCGCGGTCCTGGGCAGCCAGCGATGTCACCAGGGCGAAGCAAACCGCAGGAATTCTTCTGAATCGAGACATATTCCCAGACTAGGGAGCGTTTGTGTCAGTGCGACGGCAATGGCATAACAGTCTGATTAGTACATTGCGAGCCTCTACACTATATAGGTGAACAGTTCGGCCTACATCGCGCGCCTCCTGCTGCTGGGACTCATCCTGGCAATCAACGCGTTCTTCGCGGCGGCAGAAGTCGCCCTGCTCTCGGTGCGCGATTCCAAACTCCGCCACATGGCCGAAGAGGGTCACCAGGGCGCGAAGATGGCGTTGGCGCTGCTCGCCAACCCAGGCCGGCTGCTTTCAGTCACTCAGGTCTGCGTCACCCTTGCCAGTCTTGGCCTTGGCTGGGCGGGCGAAGACACACTCTATCAACTGCTGACCACACTGTTCCACCCCGTACTAACGCCGGCCACGGCTACCATCATTCATGGCGCCTGTTTCGTCCTGGCATTCGCTGTGATGACGTACTGCCATGTGGTGATTGGCGAGGTGGTGCCAAAGAACGTGGCCATCGAAAAGGCCGGTTCGCTGGCCGTGATTGTGGCGCCGGTGCTCACGGTTGTCTCCCGCATCGCGTCGCCCTTTGTCGACATCATTGACGGCTCGTCCACGGCCATTTGCCGCATGCTGGGCGTACGCGCCGACCATCGCGCGGGGGGGCATTCCACTGAAGAACTCAAGCTGGTGGTGAGCTCCAGCCGCTTCGCCGGCAACCTGCCGCGCGCCCAGGAAGACATGATTCACCGCGTGCTCGATCTGCAGGAACTTTCCGTCCGCGAGATCATGCAGCCACGCCACGACGTAGTCTCCGTGCCCGTCAATGCAACGCTCGATGAGGTTCTGGAAACCATGGTGCAGAGCCAGCATTCGCGCCTGCCGGTGTGGGAGGAGGCACCCGAACACATGGTGGGCGTGGTCTTCTTCAAAGACATGCTGCGGCTCTGGCACGATCGGCGCCACAGCATCCGCACCGGTAAGCCCGCCGCGCAGTTCCACCTCTCGCGCATCATGCGCAAACCGCTCATCGTGCCGGAAACCAAGCAGCTTCCGCAAATGCTCGAGGAGTTCCGCCAGGGCCATACCCACATGGCGCTGATTGTGGATGAGTTCGGAACGGTCACAGGATTGCTTACGGTCGAAGACGTGCTGGAACAAATCGTCGGCCCGATTGAAGACGAGTTCGATGAGAAACTGGCCGCTCCCACCATGGACGCCGACGGTGCCGAAGTGGACGGCGCGACTTCAATCCTCGACTTCACCTCCGTCTATGGCATCGAACTGCCCGCCAACGCAGGCTTTGAAACCCTGGCAGGCTATATCCTGTCTCAGCTGGGCCACATCCCGCAGGCAGGCGAGTCAATTGAATTTGAAGAATGGCGACTGACTGTTGCCCGCATGGAACGGAATCGCATCGCCGGCGTTCAGGTACGCCGCACGGCGCCGGCCATTGCACCAGAGGAAATCCATGTTGGGAATTGATCTGAAAACCGCCCGTTACACCTGGACCGCTGCGCTGGTCCTGATTCTGTTCTTCGTCGTCTATCTCATCCGCCAGACGCTGTTTGTCTTCGCGATCGCGCTGATGTTCGCGTACCTGCTCTATCCGCTGTTCGACTGGATTGATCGGCAGCTCGGCTCGAAGACCCGCACGCACGCCCTGGCGATCACCTATCTGCTGGTGCTGGTCGTCATCGGTGGTTTCGGCCTGTTCATCGGCAACCACCTGGGCGGCGAAGCGGCGCAACTGGCCGCGCAGATCCGCAAGCCCGGTTTTGAAGATCAGGTCCGGCACTGGCAGATCTTCCGGATCCCCGTCGGCGAACAGCTTTACTCGCACTATAAGGAAAATGTCGGTGCAATTCCTTCCATCATTGTTAAAGTTCTTTCAGCATTCTCGAATGCCATCTACGTGGTGGTTGTGCCGATCCTCAGCTTCTTCATTCTCAAAGACGGGCGGCAAATCCGCGACGGCTTTCTGGAACTTCTGGACGGCAGCCGCGAAGCCGTGCAGGACACCCTGACCGACGCCCACACACTGATGCTGCAGTACATGCGGGCGCTCCTGTTCCTGTGCCTGGCCACGCTGCTCGTTTTCTCCACCGTGCTTGAAATCATGGGCGTTCCCTACGCCATTCTGCTGGCCTCCATCGCCTTCCCCCTTGAGTTCATTCCGCTGGTGGGACCGCTCTTTGCCGCCGCAATCATTGTTGGCGTGTGCCTGTTCAGCGGAAGTCATGTGGTCGCGGTGTTGATATTCCTGGCTATCTACAGGGTTTTTCAGGATTACGTACTTTCTCCGCACCTGATGAGCAAGGGCGTGGAACTGCACCCCGTGCTGGTAATGTTCGGAGTCTTCGCCGGTGGTGAGATTGGCGGCGTGGAAGGCATCTTTCTCAGCGTGCCCGTCCTTGCGCTTCTGCGGCTCCTCTACCACAGCCTGCGCAAGCGCCATGTGATCACAGCAAGACAGGTCATAGCGGCTTGACGCCCCGATTATCTGCACGGGTATTTGCAGTCCTGCTGAGTTGCAGCGCACTTGCCTCAGCCCATGCCATCAGCATGTCCACCGGATTCGCCACGGTCACCGGCAATCACGTGGAGTACCTGCTGCGCATTCCCCAGTACGAAATGACGCACGTGAAGGATCCCGGGAATGCTTTATTCCGGCATATTCGTTTCACCAGCGCCTCCGAGACCGGGCGCATCACCAGTCAGGAATGCCACAGCGACCCAACGACTTCGAATTTCATCTGCGCGGCGAACTATGAATTCTCCCGGCCTGTTGATCGCCTCGGCGTGGAGTGCTCGTTCTACGAAATCACCGTACCCAACCACATCCACATGCTGCATGCAGAACGCGCGGGCAAGTCCGATCAGGCGATCCTGGACGCATCCTTCCACACGGCGACGCTGAATTTCCGGCCGCCCACGGCAACCGAACTGGCAGTGGAGCAATCCGGTGCAGGGGCCATCGCTGTTTGGACCAATGCCGTCCAGTTGCTGCTGCTCATCGCGCTCGTGTTCGCCGCAAGAAGCCGCACTGAAATGCTTTGGACGGGTCTGGCATTCCTGACGGGCGAGTGCGCCGGCACGGCAGCGATCCTTCGCTCCGGATGGCAACCTTCGCCGCGCTTCACTGAGGCGGCAGCGGCCCTCGCGCTGGCCTATCTCGCTCTCGAAATTCTGGTGTTCCCGAAAGCCGCGGGCCGCTGGATCCTGGCCCTGCTCTTCGGCGGCTTCTCCGGCATGTACTTTTCGGTCTTCATCAATGATTCCGGCTACCGGGCCCCCTGGGTTCTGGCCGGAGCCGCCTTCGCCGGCGTGGTCGTATTCAGCGCTGCCACGCTGATTGGGTTCGCATTTTCAAAACTCCCGTTCAAAAACCGGCTCGCGCAACTCGCCGCCGCCGGGCTCTTTGCCACAGGCTCCATCTGGTTCGTCCTCCGTCTCCGCGGCTGATTTTTAGCGGAGCGCGCGACTTTACGTTTTTCTTAGAGTTAGAGTGAACAGGCACCCAATCCCCATGCAGCGAAAAGCAACTCTCATCTGCGGTCTCACTCTGGCTCTTCTGTCCACTGGCCTGTATGGCAAGAAAAAGCCAAAGGCGCAGGTTCCGCCGCCTACCCCTCAAATGGCACAGGATCAGAAGATTCTGCATGCGCTGAATCGTCTCACCTTCGGACCACGCCCCGGTGACGTGGATGCGGTGAAGACGCAGGGGCTCGACCACTGGATCGACGCGCAACTGCATCCCGACACCATCGCTGAGAGCCCCACGCTGGAAGCAAAACTCGCCCCGATGGACACCCTGCGCATGAGCACCGCGGAAATGCTGGAGAAGTACCCCAGCCAGCAGATGATCAAGGCCATGGCGGATGGCAGGATGCCTCTGCCCGAAGATCCTCTTTCACGCGCCGCGGCGAAGGCAGCCATTGAGCGCTACAAGGACAAGAAGGGGACTGAAACAGACGCCCCGGCAATAGCGCCCACCGCGCCGCCCATGCCACCGGCGGAACGCCTCGCGGCACTCCAGTCGCTTGCTCCGGATCAGTTGATCGCGGCCCTCGAAGCCATGCCGCCAGGCCAGCGCGCGCGCTTGTCCCGGATAGCCTCGCCGGAATTCCGGCGCACCGTGCAGATACTCAGTGGCCCCGGCCAAATGGTCAGCCGCGACCTTACGGAAGGCAAGCTGCTGCGGGCCGTCTACACCAACCGACAGCTCGATGAAGTACTCACTGATTTCTGGTACAACCATTTCAATATCTACCTGGATAAAGGCGCCGACAAGTCGCTTGTCACGTCCTATGAACGAGACGTCATCCGCCCGCATGTGCTCGGAAAGTTCAAAGACCTGCTGCTGGCCACCGCGCAAAGCCCTGCCATGTTGTTCTATCTCGATAACTGGCAGTCCTCCGGCCCCGACCTGCGCGCCAAGGCAGGAAAGAAACGCACGCCGGGCCTGAACGAGAACTATGGCCGCGAATTAATGGAGCTCCACACACTGGGCGTGGACGGCGGCTACACCCAGCAGGACGTGACGGAAGTGGCGCGCTGCTTCACAGGCTGGACCATGAAACAGCCGCAGCGTGGCTCGGAATTTGAGTTCAATCCCCGCATGCACGACCAGGGTGAGAAACATGTGCTTGGTGTCACAATCCCGGCAGGCGGCGGCCTCAACGATGGACTACAGGTTCTCGATATCCTTGCGAAACACCCCTCCACCGCGCGCTTCATTGCCACCAGTCTGGCCGTCCGCTTCGTCTCAGACACGCCACCCGCCACACTGGTCACGAAGATGGCAAACACCTTCACCACCAGCGACGGAGACCTTCGCGAAGTGATGCGAACCATGCTGGCGGCTCCCGAATTCTGGGCTCCCGAAGTGTTCCGGTCGAAAGTAAAATCTCCGCTCGAAATGGTAGTCAGCGCGGTGCGCGCCGTGAAGGGCGATGTCGAGAATGCCGCCACCATGGCAGGCCTGATGAACCAGCTGGGTGAACCGCTGTATCGCAAACAGGAACCCACCGGCTACTCCAATCGCGGTGGCGACTGGATGAACTCGGCGTCCCTGTTGGCCCGCATGAACTTCGCTTCCGAACTCGCGCAGCAGAAGGTTAGCGGCGTGAAGGTGGATGCCGCTCAGTTCACCGGTGACCCGCAGCAGATTGAACGCAGCCTGCTGCTGACCGCCCCCTCCCCGGAAGCGCTGGCTGCCATTCAGGCCGGCCTGGACGACCAGAAGCAACTCACCACCGCGCAAACCGGTCCTCTGGTGGCGGGCCTCACGCTCGGCTCCCCCGATTTTCAGCGCCGTTGATAAGGATCATACAAATGGGAAACTCGATGGAAACCTCACGTCGGATATTTCTGCGCAATTCCGCCCTGGCAATGGTGGGCATCGGTTCCGCCCCGCTCTGGCTTCAGCGCGCCGCACTCGCTCAGGATGCACCTGGACGCCGGAAGAAAGTCCTGGTCGGCATCTTCCAGCGGGGCGCCGCTGATGGCCTCAATATCGTCATCCCGCACGCCGAACAACGTTACTACGACCTGCGACCGAACATCTCCATACCGCGCCCTTCTGCATCCGCTGTGGGTGAGAGCGCCATCGACCTCGACGGCTTCTTCGGCCTGCACCCTGCGCTCGCGCCACTCAAGCCTTTGTGGGACAGGCAGCAACTGGCCGTCATCCACGCCGCCGGTTCGCCAGACCCCACGCGCTCCCACTTCGACGCGCAGGACTACATGGAGTCCGGCACGCCCGGCCTCAAGGCCACCAGCGATGGCTGGCTGAACCGCGCGCTTGTCCCGGCGGTTGGCAAGGCATCTCCGGTTCGTGCCGTCAGTCTGGGCCCCACGCTCCCGCGCACCATGCGGGGCAAAAACAACGCCGTGGCCATCGACAGTCTCAGCAACTTCACGGTGCGCGATACCGCTGCCGCGAAAACCCTGCAAGCCATGTACAGTGGCTCCAAAGACCAGATCCTGGGCGGCACCGGTCGTGAAACTTTCGAAGCCGTCGCGCTGCTGCAATCGATTCAGAAAGCCCCCTACCAACCTGCCAACGGCGCGAACTACCCGCGCGGGCGCTTCGGGGACAGCCTTCGTCAAATCGCGCAGCTGATCAAAGCTGACGTCGGCGTGGAAGTGGCATTCGCCGATCTGGGTGGGTGGGATCACCACGTCAACGAAGTCGGCCAAAAGCCTTCTCTGGGGCTGCTCGCCGGTCGACTGGAAGAATTTGGTGGAGCCCTGGCTGCTTTCCACCAGGATCTGGGGGACCGCATGGAAGACGTGGTGGTGGTCACCATGTCAGAATTCGGTCGTACCGCCAGGGAAAATGGCAACCGCGGTACAGACCACGGCCATGCGAACGCCATGTTCGTGCTGGGTGGACCGGTGAAGGGCGGTAAAGTTTACGGAGCATGGCCGGGCCTCGCACAGGAACAGCTCTACGAAGCCCGCGACCTTGATGTCACCACCGATTTCCGTGACGTCCTGAGTGAAGCGGTGTCCCAACACCTGGGTAATCACGCCCTGAAATCGGTGTTTCCGAACTACCCGGCCAACTCCGCGAAATTCCCCGGGCTACTGAAATCTTAATTTGGCCACCAGAGTGCTCTTTTAGAAAGTAAAGGGCACTCAAATGAAACTGAGATTCTTATTACCGATTTTCGGATTGGCCGCGTTGGCGGGAAACAGCATGGCGCAAACTTACCAGCGCAACGCCAACATGCGTGGCGGGAATGGTTCCGAAGGAAAATGCACCATTGAAGTGGTGGTGGACGGCGCGGCGCAGGTGGAGATCCGCGGAGCCTCCGCGTCACTGATTAACCTGAATGGCCAACAGCCCCAATGGCGCCGGTTCGAATGCACCAGCGCCATGCCTGCGAATCCGGAAAACTTCCGCTTTACCGGTGTTGACGGGCGCGGTCGCCAGCAACTGGTTCGCGCACCGCGGAACGGGTCGCCGGCCGTCGTTGAAATCGTCGATCCCGACAATGGCAGTGAGGGCTACACGTTTGACCTGACGTGGAACAACACCGGGTATGTGCAGCCGCCTTACCAGCCTCAATATCAGAACAATAACGGCCAGTACAACAACGGGCAGTACAACAATGGCCAGTACAATAACGGTCAGTACAATAATGGCCAGAACGACCGTTACAACAATAACCAGGGTCGGGGAAACGGGCGCGGTCAGAACCAAAGCAACTACTACATCGCCGACCGTGTTGTGCAGGTCTGTGAAGACAACGTTCGCCAGCAGGCGCTTACCCGGTATCGTGGCAGCAACATTCAGTTCCGCGACACCACCATTGATGACAATCCAGGTCGAGCGGATTACGTGATCGGTACTGTCGATGTCCGCACTCCGGGCCGCCCCGATCAGCAGATGAAATTCTCGTGCTCGGTTGATTTCAACACCGGCCAGGTGCGCAGCGCAGACCTCCAGACCGCCTACGGCCAGGGCTGGCCGGATCGCGGCGGGCGCGACCAGGACCGCACCCAACTCGCCACAGACAACTGTGAGCGTGCCGTGCAACAGCGTGTTCGCGAGGACGGTTTTCGTGATGTAACCTTCGGGAACACGCGTATCGATCAGGATCGCGGAAGCCGTGTGATGGGCGACCTGAGAGCCTATGGTCGCTATGGCTCGCAGTCGTTTCGCTTCTCCTGCGATGTGGATGCGCGTGACGGTGACGTCAAATCCATCGACGTTACGCGTCGCAACGAGCGTTAAGCTCTCATCGCCACACAGTACGGGACTGCCATTCGCAGCAGTTCTTTGAAATCGGAGGATTTCCCGGGTTGATTGTTTCGGCGGTAGTGCACGGCAAGCGACCATGCACACATGCCGGGCATCAACCCGGTTCGCTTTTTCGCGGTCTTCTCCAGCCGCTTCAGAATCTCCTCCGAAGGCGCTGTCCCTGCCACCAGCCGGATCACGTCATCCAGAAGCTGCAACCCACCCGCCGGATCCTGCTTCTCCAGTTCCAGCGCGTCATCCGCCAGCCGCAACGCCTTCGGATAATCGGTCTCCTCCAGCAATGCCAGCACCGCCAGCGCATACAGCCGGTGACCCTTATACATCGGGGTGGCCTTCCCCCAATCAACCGCCTGTAACTCTTCCCGCGCCCGGTCAAACTCCCCAAAAAACGCCGCCGCAACCGCCGAAAGATACGCCGCGGCAGCCTGTCCCTGCGGAATGCGCCGCGCGCCCTGATGGTAATGCGCAATGATCCGGTCCGGCGTCTTGTCCCGCAGCAACAGCCGCACCTGAAAATGCTTCGCCGCGATGGCCAGCCCGCAAATGGAGAGCGACGTGAAGACAATCGGGATCGCCACGTAGTTGCCCGCACGCACGTTGCCCACAAGCCCCGTGATCATCAGCGCCACAAACAGGCCCGCCACAATCATCACACTAATGAAATTCCGGTTGTTGGATTGCACCCGACGACAACTATAGCGAACCGTCGCTTGCTTCCTTCCCGTCCTTCGGCGCAGGGTGCAATATGATAGATCATTAGTTCATCTCTATGCGCATTAATCCTGACAAGTGTGTCGCCTGCGGCAACTGCACCTACGTTTGCCCGATGGAGGCCATCTACATCGACCCGGCAATCAAACGCGCCACCATCAACCGCGACGAATGCGTAGAGTGCTACGCCTGCTACAACGGCCTCAGCCAGGAGCATCTGAATCCAACTCTGGTGCGCACGGTTCGTAAGATCTTCGCGATGATGCGCATCCGTTTCGACCCCGAGCCTGATGTCTGCCCCACCGGCGCTTTCGAGCCCGATGAACTGCAGTGGCCCCGCGTGGTGCGCCGGGCTTTCTCTGATCCCCGAGTGCCGCATGAATCGACGGGTGTGGAAGGCCGCGGCACCGAAGAAGTCAAAACCAACGACGTCAGCGGTCGCGTGAAGGTGGGCGAAGTCGGCTTCACCATCGAATTCGGTCGCCCTGGCGTGGGCGCGCGGTTTTACGAAATCCAGGAAATGTGCTGGGCGCTTGCTAAAGCAGGCGTGGCGTTTGAGAAGAAGAACCCCATTACCTCGCTCATGTCAGATGTCCCCACAGGCACCTTGCGCCCGGACATTCTGCAGGAGAAAGTGATGTCCGCCATCGTGGAAATCAAAGTCACGGTGGATCGCACGGAAGAGATTGTACGGCTGGTCTGGGAGGTCGAAAAGACGCTCGGCACCGTGATCGCGCTGGGCGTCGGCACTCGCTGCGACGAGCAGGGTGAAGACCATGTGGTGGCGCCAATTCTGGAGCGCCTCGGATACAAGCTCGAACGCGCCAAGACCAACATCGGCCTCGGCCGCCGCAAGGAGACTGTGAACGCATGACCAACACCCTGCACCGTTTTGGAGACGCTGAGAGTTTCCATGACGACTACATCATTTTCGCCATTGCCAGCAAGGGTACTAACGACCAGGATTCTCTGCCCAAGCTGCGGCGATTCCTTCAAATTGCGGTGGAATACAAGCCCGTCAATCTGGGCGATGCCCGCCACGGCGGCGCTCTGCGCCCGTCGAAGGACATGAACCCCCTCGCCCACTGGAATCGCGATATCAAGCCCGATTTTCAGGCCGTGATCGATGGTCTGGATCACCCCACCACCTGCGCGGCAGTCTTCGATAACAAGGTCGCTGCGGAAGATTTCGTGATGCGCATCAAAGAGGAAGATCTGGGGATGAGCATCAATATCTCCACTTCCATTGACGGCGCGGAACAGTGCTGTCACCATGCCGGAATCCCGCGCCACAGCGTGGGTTATTCACTGGGTTTCGAAGGTGCTACCGAGAAACTGCCCAACTCCCAGGTGATGATGCTTTCCACCATGTGCGGGCACGGCATGGTGAGCCACTCACTCGCCAAGAAGATGGTGGACTGGGTGAAGGAAGGCCGCCGCACGCCGGAAGAAGCCGTCTCCTATATGGCGCGTTTCTGTTCCTGCGGCGTGTTCAATCCGGCCCGTGCAAAACGCGTGATCGAAGCCGCGGTATCGGAGAAGTCCCATGCGAAATAGCGTTCTGAAATTGGCCCTGCCACTGCTGGCGGTCACCCTTCACGCCGAAGTAAAGGTGCTGAAAAATTTCACGCTTATTGATGGCACAGGTCGCGCGGCAGTTCCCAATTCCGCCATGATCGTCGATGCCGGCCGGATCACCTGGGTGGGACCTGTCGCCCAGTTGAAAGCCCCCGCGGGCGCTGAGTCCGTCGACCTGACAGGCAAGTTCGTCATGCCCGGCATCATCAATCTGCACGGGCACCTTGGTGCCGTTATCGATCTCACTCAGAGCGTCGACAATATCACCGAAGCGAACGTTGAAAAGAACCTGAAGACCTATGCCTCCTACGGTGTCACCACCGTTCTGAGCATGGGCACCGACAAAGACCTGGTGCTGAGCATGCGCGACAAACAGCGCGCCGGGCGTCCAAAAGAAACCCGCATCTACAGTGCCGGCCAGGGCTTCATTTTCACCGGCGGCTACGGCGGCCTGGCAGGTCTGAACGTGGGTGTTTCCACGCCTGCCGACGTGGAAAAGCAACTCGATGCGCTCGCCGCGAAAAAGGTGGATATGGTGAAGCTCTGGATGGATGACCATCTGGGCGAACAGAAGAAGATGCCCTATGAGATCGGCAAGGCCATCATCGACGGCGCCCACAAGCGCAACCTGCCTGTTTCGGCCCACATCTTCTACCTGGCCGATGCGAAGAAGCTGACGGAATACGGCGTCAACGGTTTGGCCCACAGTGTTCGCGATAAACCCATCGACCAGGAACTGATCGACTCCATGAAGAAGCACGGCACGTGGCAACTGGCAGGTACGCTCAGCCGGGAAGGCAGCATGTTCGTGTATGCGAAGACTCCGGCTTTCGCGAACGATCCGTTCTTCACGCGCGGCGTATCCGAAAGCGTGGTCAAGACCCTGAAGAGCCCCGAATACCAGAAGGCACAGGCGGTCGACCCCCACTTTGCCCACTACGAAGAGTTCCTCGCCACTGCGGAGAAGAATTTCAAACGCCAGATCGATGCCGGCGTGAAGTTCGGTTTCGGCACCGATTCCGGGCCTCCCGGTCGCTTCCCCGGTTACCTGGAACACTGGGAAATGGAACTGATGGTGCAGGCCGGTATTTCGCCCTCGCAGGTAATTCAGAGCGCGACAAAGAACGCTGCGGAATTTCTGAAGGCGAAGGATCTGGGCACACTGGAAAAATCGAAGTGGGCCGATCTGTTGGTTCTCGATAAGAACCCGCTCGACGACATCAGGAACACCCGCACTATCAACGCTGTCTACATCGCGGGCAACAAAGTCAAATAGCTCGCTTCACACACCGGAAACGGGCAGCCGCGCATAATTGTACTCATGCGCAGGCTGTCCGTTTTTCTTTTTCTGATACTTTCCGTGGATGTCTCCGCGAACGCCGCGGAATACCGAACTCCCGCCGGCACACGCCCCGCGCAACGGACTGAAGAGGGAGCCGGCACCGTTCTGCCCGGCGGTCGGCTGCTCTCCCCCTATGGCACCGAATACACGACCGGCCCCGGTCCCTTCGGCCTCGCCGTGAGCCCGGCCGGCAGCCGCATCGTGACCGCCGACGGTGGCCCGGATCGGTTCTCGCTTTCCTTCCTCGAAAAGCCGGAAAACGAGTGGAAGCTCCGCCGCCGTCAGCTTTCGCGCAAGCGTGATGCGGACGACAGGAAGGACGACAAAGAAGAAGCTGATGACTGGACCAGCACTTTCATGGGCCTGGCGTTTGGCGATGAAAATACCCTCTACGCCGCGGAAGGCGAATCCGGCCAGGTGCGCGTGCTGGAACCCGCGTCCGGTCGCACCCTGCATGTCTTCCAACTGAACGCGGGTGTCTATAAAGACAGCTACTCCGGCGACCTCGCACTCGATACCGAACGCGGCATCCTCTATGTCGTCGATCAGGCCAATTTCCGCGTGGCAATCTTCGATACGAAGTCCCGCAAACCTCTCGGCAGTGTCGCCGTAGGCCGCCTGCCCTTCGCCACCACGCTGTCACCTGATCGCAGGCGGCTCTATGTCACCAATGTCGGAATGTTCAGCTACAGCGTGGTGCCCGGCGCCGATGCGAAAAGAGCCCGCGAAACCGGCCTCGAATTCCCCGCGTTCGGCTTCCCTTCGAAAGGTGCGTTAAAAGGTGCGAAGCGGAAGAATGCCAGTGGCCAGACCGTTAATGTCGCACCGCTCGGTGATCCGAATGTGCCCGAATCGAACAGCCTCGCCGTAGTTGATGTCACTGATCCAGCGCAGGCGGCGGTCGTGAAATTCATCCGCACAGGCCTGCCGTTTGGGCGCCGGAGCCATGGCGGCAGCAGCCCCGCGGGCGTTCTCGCCGCCGCCGGAAAGATCTTCGTCACCAACGGCACCAACGACAGCATTTCGGTCATCAACCCCGCAACGCTGGCCATCGAAAGAGAAATCGAACTGCGCGTACCGGGTCTGGAGAAACTGCGCGGCGTCCTGCCCATCGGCATGGGCTTCCATGCCGCGACGAATCAACTGTTGGTGGCGGAAGCAGGCATCAACGCAGTCGGGATCATCGATCTGGCCACCATGACCGAAACCGCCCGCATCCCCGCCGGCTGGTTCCCCACCCGCGTCGCGCTCGATGGCGACACCGTGTACGTCACCAACGCGAAAGGCCACGGTGTTGGCCCCAACGCCACGCTCGACGGGCCCATGCCCAACAGCTTCCAGGCCGAGCGCCGCCGCGGCTCGCTTTCCCGCTACACCATGCCCAACGCGGAGGCCCTGCCTGCGCTCACCAGGACAGCCCTCGAAAATAACGGTTTTGTCCCTTCAGGCAGTCCGGGCGAGTTGCCGAAACAGATCCGCCACGTGGTCATCATCGTCAAGGAAAACCGCACCTTCGACGAAGTTTTTGGGGATGTCGCCGGTGCGCCGAAACTGGCCCGTTTCGGTCGCAACGTCACTCCAAACCACCATGCCATGGCCGAACGCTGGGCCATGAGCGATAACTTCTATGCCGATTCTGAAGTCAGCGTCGACGGGCACCATTGGCTGGTCGGGTCATATCCAAACGAGTGGACCGAAAGCACTCTCATGGCGGCCTATGGTGGTGCCAAGAATTTCCGGCTGAACCAGGAGGCTCCCGGCCGCCTCGAATTTCCGCAGTCGAATTCTTCCGTGCACCCCGAAGACACGCTGGAAGCCGGTTCACTCTGGCACCACCTCGACCGCAGCAAGATCACCTTCCGCAACTTCGGCGAGGGCTTCGAACTGGCGGGCGTGGATGAAGGCACGGGCCTGAAGCCCACCGGCGGGCGCTACCTGACCAATGTCCCGATGCCCGATCCGCTCTACCGCAACACTTCCCGCGTTTACCCGAACTACAACACCAACATCCCGGACCAGTTCCGCGCCACCCAGTTCATCAACGAAATCGACGCCATGTACAGGAAGCCAGGCAAGGATCTGCCGCACCTGATTTACATCCACCTGCCGGACGACCACACCGCGAAACCACGGCCGGAAGATGGCTATCCCGTGCAGTCCTCCTATGTGTCAGACAACGACTACGCGCTCGGCCGCATCATGGAATACCTGTCGCATTCGCCCTGGTGGAAAGACATGGCGGTCTTCGTGACGGAGGACGATGCGCAGGGCGGCGTGGACCACGTCGATTCGCATCGCACCGTGATGATGGTGGCGGGTCCGTACGTGAAGCCTGGCTATGTTGCGCACACGAACACCAGCTTCACCGGCATGCTGAAGACGATCTTCCGCGCGCTGGGAATGCCCGCCCTGAACCTGTATGATGCGGCCTCGCCAGATCTCAGCGAGTGCTTCACCACGACCCCGGATTTTCGCCCTTTCACGGTAGTGCCGGTGGATCCCGCCATCTTCGATCCTGCAAACGCCCGCGAACCGAGGGACCCGAAACCGCAGCCGAAGATGGACGACCCCAAAGAACTGAAGCGCGGGCACGACGGGAAATAGCATGGCCTGGAACCTTCATCTCCACCGTCGCAACACTGGCCATCGTGGGTGAATCGCTCGCGGAGCATTTCCGCCCCTGCTGCAGGCCGCCGGGGGTGCATCAGGCTGTGTCGCCCAACCACGTACCGTATGCGAGCGGGATCGCGACCACGACCTCGGCAACTCCGGAGCCGGGGACACTTCCGATGCCGGGTGGCGCGGGCTTTCTGCCTGCACTGGAGACAAGGCGTGGGAAAAGCTGGTCGGCGCAGGTGTTTCGGGGTAAAATCTCCTGAGAGCATGCACGAAGACCTCGCCCAAATCCTGACACATTTGCACGCCAACTCCTCCGAATCCCACGCGCTGACGGCAGGGATGACCGATGAGCAGCTGAACTGGCGACCGGTCGCCGGAAAGTCGTGGAGTATCCTGCAGTGCCTGGAGCATGTGGCGATCTCACACGGCAGTTATCTGAATGCGATGGAGCCGACCCTCCATGCGCGAAAAGCCGATGGTCCGAAAAGGACCGGTCCCATTACGCACACCATTCCAGGTACGTACTTCCTGAAGGCTCTGGCGCCACCGGTGGGGATTAAGGCGCCCGCTCCACGAAGCCTGATCCCGTCTGACGGGCTGACAAAGCACAACGTTCTGGAGAAACTGTCCGCCACCCATGATCGTGTGCGGACCATTGTGCATGAGTTCGGTGAACTCGACCTGAATCGCATCAAGTTTCGCAATCCTTTCCTGCCGCTGTTGCGAGTGCGTGTGGGAACCGGCCTGATGATTATGTGCAGACATGAGGAGCGTCATTTGTGGCAGGCGGAGAATGTTCGGGCGACATTGAGAGCGAAGAAATGAAAATGACGGCGTTGTTGGCGGTTTCCGCGGCTGTGCTGATGGCGGACACACGCGCGGATTTCCTGAAAATGATTGATCGGCCACGGGTGCCGCTGGCGGCGGAGCTGACCACACAGACCGCGCAAGAGGGTCTGGAACAGTTCCATTTCACCTATGCCACGGATGCAGCCCAACGCGTGCCGGGGTTGCTGGTGCGGCCTGCGGGTGGAGGGAAACTGCCGGTCGTCATCGTGCTGCATGGCACGGGTGGGGACAAGCAGGGGCAGTTGCCGTTGCTGCGGCGTTTGGCCAGGAAGGGCTTCGTCGCGATTGCGATTGACGGTCGGTATCACGGGGAGCGGAGCGCGCAGGGCAAGGGGTCGGCGGACTATCAGGCAGCGATGCTGCGGACGTATCAGACCGGCAAGGAACACCCGTTTCTGTACGACACGGTTTGGGATACCATGCGGCTGATCGATTATGTGGAGACGCTGCCGGGTGCGGATGCTTCGAAGATCGGGCTGATCGGGTTTTCGAAGGGCGGGATGGAGACGTATCTGGCGGCGGCGGTGGATCCGCGCATCAAGGTTGCCATACCGTGCATTGGGGTGCAGAGTTTCCGTTGGGCGCTGGATAATGATTCGTGGCAATCACGGGCGGGGACATTCAAAGTCGCGCTGGATACTGCGGCGGGTGCGACTGCGGATGTGACGTTTCTGCGGCACTTCTATGACAAGGTGGCGCCGGGGGTTTATGCGGAATTTGACGGGCCGGCGATGGTGCCGCTGATTGCGCCCAGGCCGCTGCTGACGATCAATGGCGAAGTGGATCCGCGGACGCCGATGCCGGGCCTGAACCTGTGTCTGGATGCCTCGCGGAAAGCTTATGCCGGGGCCCCGGACCATCTGGAGAGCATCATTGAACCGAAGACCGGCCATGCAGTGACACCGGCTGCGCTGACGGCGGCTGTTGAGTGGTTCGAAAAGTGGCTCAAATGATTCTGGCGGTGATGACGGATCTGATCTTCCAGGTGAAGATCATGGATGTGGCGAAACGGCTGGGCCGGACGGTACGATTTGTGAAGGATCTGGCTGTTGTGCCGGGGGAGGTTCAGACGGTGATCTTCGATCTGGGCTATGCCGGTGCGGATCCGTTGGCGGGAATTCGTGCGATGAAGGCGCGCGGCCTGCGGACCGTCGCTTTCGTCTCCCATGTGCAGGTGGAACTGCGGCGGGAAGCGGAAGATGCCGGATGCGATGTGGTGGTGGCGCGGTCTGCATTCGTGCAGCGGTTGCCGGAGATTCTTGCCGGCAGGTGAATAAACAAAGGGCTCAGGTAAGAAACCTGAGCCCCGAAAAACATAGTCTGGCAGAACAGTCTACGCAGATTTCTTCGTGCGGCGAAGCGCTCCCGCTAACCCGAAGAGCCCAAAGCCCGCCAACAGATTGAAAGTGCCTGGTTCGGGAGTTGCACTCGCTGGCTGATGCACCTGAGCTCCCGAAACAAACTGGCAGTCGGCGTTAGCAGTTGTGCAGAAGATACGACCGTTCAGAGTGAAGTTGTCGACGTTCGTCTTACCCGCGTTGTCGATGATGAGGGCGTTGATCG
>JBBQDH010000109.1:0-18736 GCA_038319515.1 Bryobacterales bacterium | reverse complement strand
AGCACCACCACCTCATTCGGCTTCTCCGAACCACGGATCTCGCCCATCACATTGTGGGAATCAGCATCCGCTTCCGGATGCGCTTCCATCGAAAGCCTGACGCGCACAGGCACGCCGCTCTTCGAAAGCCGATTAATCATCGCCGCGTCTTCCACCGTAACCGCCGCCGCCGGAATCTTCGGCATGCCGTCCAGATACTGTAGTGCGCCCGTATGCGGCGTGGAAAGGCTATGGCCCGTCATCGACCGCACCAGCACCGCCACCGCCCCCAACTCCGCCGCGCGCGATGCCCCTGAACTGCGGTACACCACCGTCTGCCCGTAGCCCTGCCAGGTCGGGTTGAACAGCACGATCTTGCCCGCCACTTTAGCCCGGCCCAGCGCCGTCAGTTCGTCAAAGGTATTCACGGTGATCACATCCGCCGTAATCCCTTCCGCCGGGGTTCCCACGCTCATCCCCAGCCCCAGCAATTGCAGTGGCTTCTGAATCGGGGCCAGCAGCGTGGCGGATTCCTTCCCCCGCACCCACTTCGGAACCTTCACGGCAGGCGTCTGCACGTTCTCCAGCCCCGCCTTCTTCATCTCCGCCGCCGCCCACACAATCGCCCTCTCCAGCGATTCCGAGCCGCTCACGCGGTTCCCGATGCGGTCACACAGGTATTGCAAACGCTGCAACCCTTCCTGATCCGCCAGCGCGGCTGCAATCAGCTTTTGCGACGATTCCCTGTATGTTTCTGAGATCTTTGCGGGCTCAGCCGCAACACACGCGAGAACGGAGAGTACACCCGCCACGAACAGAAACGGCAGCGTTTTTATCATTCGCTGATTTTAGCGCGGAGTCCCAAACGGTCTCAAACAAAATTTGCATTCTTTCCCCCAGGTCATCCGTAATAACGGTTGTGGGGCTTGAGTTTACACAGATCGTAAAAGACAACCAGTCCATGGTCTTCAGCCTTGCCTTGCGCTTCGTTCGCGACCGGGCCGGGGCCGAGGAGCTGGCGCAGGATGTCTTCCTGCAGCTCTACCAGCAACTCGCGCGCATTGAAAGCCCGTCGCACGCGACGTGGTGGCTGCGACGCGCCGTCTGCCACCGGTCCATTGACGAGGTTCGAAAACGCAAGCTGCGCCCCAGAGTCGGCCTGGAAAGCGCACCCGAACCGGCAGATAAAGCCACGCCGCCCGATCTGATGCTGCAAAGCAGGATCCAAAAGCTTATAGGGCTCCTGCCGGAGAAAGCCCGTATGGTGGTGCTGCTCCGCTATCAGGAAGATCTCGACCCCGGGGAGATTTCCGAAATGCTGGAAATGCCGGTCAGCACGGTAAAAAGTCATTTGCACCGCTCGCTCGCACTGTTGCGCGGCAAGCTGCAGAAACAGGAGGTTTGTTCATGAATTTTCAGGATGACGATTTTGAAGCCGAACTCAGAGCTTCACTGAAGCACGAACCCGCACCACCGGATTTCGCGGCAAAGGTTCTGGCCCGGGCCGGGGCTTTCCCGGCAAAACCGAAGGTGGTGGTGATGCCCGTTTGGCGAAGGCCCGTCACATGGGCGGTAGCGGCAGGCCTCATGCTGACGGCAATCGTTCCACCAACGGTCCTCGAATACCAGCACCGCCGCGAAGAAAAAGCCCTGCAGGCAAAGCGCGAGTTGCTGTACGCGCTCTCCCTCACGAAAGCAAAGCTACAGCAGACCCGGGAACGAATCCAACGGAACACGAGGCACACACTATGAAAAAAACGCTTCTCCTCCTCCTCTTCCCCCTCGCCCTTTCTGTGCCTCTGTTCGCACAGGAAGTCTTCGATTTCAGGACGCTCGACAAACTGGGCGTCAACGCGAAGAACAAGACCAACATCACACTCGACGGTGACATGCTCAAACTGGCTTCCGGCTTCCTCGGCGGCACCGATAAAAGCACCGAATCCATCAAGCCCCTCGTCGACTCGCTGAAGGGCGTCTACATCCGCACCTTCGAATTCGACAAAGACGGCCAGTACAATGAGGCCGACCTCGAGCCGCTTCGCTCCTTCCTGAAGAACAGCAAGTGGAACCGAATCGTCGAATCCCGCGAAGCCAGGGAGTATTCCGAAATCTACCTGCTTCCCATGCCCAACAACCGCCTGGGCGGCGTCGCCATCCTCTCCGCCGAGCCCAGACAGGTCTCCGTTGTGTACATCAGCGGCGACCTGAAACAGGAAGATATCGCGAAGCTGAGCGGAAATATGGGCATCCCGGAAATTCGGAAAAATCTGCTCGAAAAGAAGGGATCGAAAGGCAAGAAGGACGACGAGGAGTAGTCTGGAGGCATGCCCCTCCTCACCACCCTTGCACTCGCGCTTGCCCTGTTCCAGGCACCCGTGCCCAACGCCATCGCAACCTTCGACGGCGTCTTCAAGAATTACAACCGGAAATTCGTGGAGATGCAGGTGGAAAGCGGAGAAACCATGCGGATGTACGTCACTCGCGGTACAAAATTTGTACGGGATGGCAAAGCCGCCCACGCCACCGACTTTCATGACGGCGAAAAAGTTACCGTCGACGCCGAACGCGACCTGCGCATGAACCTGCTTGCCGTGCGTGTCGAGTTGACACGAAAAGAAGCGTTACCCAAATGATCCGCTGCGTTGCAGAGAATCAGGAGCGCGCCGAATCCGCCCGTAACGCCTGTCTGCGATAGGAACGTCTTCGTCCGGATGCAGCGCCCCACAGCCAAATCGGGGACGCAAGCGCATAATCCACCGGCACCTTCCCGTCCCTCGTCCGGTCAGTTCTCAGACGGCTTTTCCACCTTGTCAACCACCATCACTTCCACAGGAGCTTTCGTCGCCTCCAGCTTCAGCCCCAGTTGCTGCTGGAACGCCGCGAAAAGATCCGGTGGAGCGTCCACATCCAAACCCGCCGCAGCCGGCGGTGGCCCCGGCGCAGGCGGCTGATTCACGTCCGGCGTCCATTTCAGCGTGAAGTCGTACCGGTCCGGCAACGCCGTCCGGTCCACCACGGGCCGATCCACAATCCGGCTTTGCAGGAAGCCCGCGAAATCCGCCATATTGGAATTCCGCACCGCGATACTTCCCGGGCCCCGACCGCCAAACCCAGGCAGATTGCCGCCACCGCTCTCCGTCTTCGACATCTTCAGCCCTGTCTTCGCAACCGTCAGAGCATAAACCGAAAGCTCCTTGCTTTCCTTATGAAAGGTCAGCTGGAAGCGTTCCACCAGAAGTTTCTGCACCATCGCCTGCAGCTGCAACACGCTCGGCGAGCCGGCAAGATCGGGCTTGCCGGTGATGTCGAACCTGTCATTTTCCACCCACGCCGGCCCGCCCGAAACCTGGCGTGTATGCAACCCATAGGCGAACACGATCAGTTCCTTCAGAGACATGTTGGTGGTGGTAAACAGATTCGTCCCGCCCCGGCCCACCAGAAGCGACGAACCGCGCGAATCGGGCCGGCTCGGCTTAATCGTCGCGACGTCGAACACCGGCTTCGCATCCAGCGGCATCGCTTTCAGTGGCGGAGGCGGCTCGGGAATCGTCCATGCCGTCTCCGGCGTCGGCTTCACCAGATTCAGCGCCTGCGCCGGGCCGCCCTGCGTCCAGGTGCCTGCCAGACCGTCGCCTTCCGGGTTCAGCTTTCCCTGGTACTCGCCGCCAATCGCGGCCACCGAAACCTTGAGCGACGCGCCCTGCTGCGTGATCGCACTGGCCGTCAAACCCTGCCCACCCTGATCAATGGAATAAAGGACCGCCTTCAGCTTTTCATCCGCCTCGCGTGAGATCTTAATCACCAGCCGAAGCGGCGGCCTGCCTTCCGGCCCGGCGAGCGAACCTTGCCAGGAACCGACCAGATTTTGACCAAATAATGTACTTCCGGCGATCATCGCAAGCGTGGCGACGCGCAGCAGAGTTTCTCTCATATGAGGTTCAGACGATTACCGGGCAGGAATGTTCACTAAAAACTCTAGATGCTTCGGACCGGCATGGAAACCACATCGTCGATGCGAAGCATCTCCTTCACCACGTACGGTTCCCCGTATTTCACTCCAATCAAATTGCCGTAAAAGCGGGCCGTGGAGGCCAGGCGATCACGAATTTCCGCTTCATCCGGAAACAGCGTGACGCCTTCCTCCACCGGCCCGTACTGCGACCTGTACGTCAGCAGCGATTCCATTCGTCGTTCGAAATACGGGCTGATATCCACCACAAATGTCGGCGTCACATTCGCATACACCGACGCATAAATAATCTTGTAAGGCCGGTGCGGTTCCGTGTACTGGTCGATCTTCTTCAGCCCGGCAAGAAAACACGCCTCATACCCAATCTCTGAAGCGCGGTAATGGTCCGGATGCCGCCCTTCCCAATACGGCAGGATCACCGTCCTCGGCCGCAGTTCCCGAATCCGGAGCGCCAGCGTCATTCGCCCCGCTATGGTGTTTTCGAGACGCGCATCCGGAAAATGCAGGTTCTCCCGATGCCGCACGCGAAGCACCCGCCCCGCCGCTTCTGACTCCGTCACACGAATCTCCGGCGTCCCGCGCGTGCCCATATCGCCGGCCGTCAGGTCTATAATTCCCGTTCGGTATCCGGCCTCGGCCATCCGCAGCAGCGTGCCGCCGCAGGTCTGTTCCACATCATCCGGATGAGCGGCAATCGCCAGAACGTCAAGCATGATTCACCTGTAGTTATCCCTGCGCGGAAAGTAGCGCGGGCGCGTTCCCATCACTTTGATCAGGATCATGCCCGCGATGAATCCGCCGATGTGGGCAAACCAGGCGACCCCCGAATCAGTCACCTGCGTGTAGGCAATCGAACCATAGCTGGAGAAAATCTGCAGCACAAACCAATAGACCAGGATGAACGCAGCCGGAATCTCCACCGTCGTCACAAAGACGAAAATGAACACCAGGGTCTTGATATTCGCCCGCGGGAACTGCAGTAAATACGCCCCCATCACGCCCGCGATCGCGCCCGAGGCACCCACCGTTGGAGCCCGCGAGAAATAGTTAAAGAAGACGTGCACCACTGCGGAAATCACTCCGCAACTCAGGTAAAAGCCCAGAAACTTGCCGTGCCCCATGGAGTCCTCCAGGCTTCTGCCAAAGGCCCAAAGGAACAGCATGTTCCCGATAATATGGCTCCAGCCGCCATGCAGGAACATGTACGTGAAGAATGAAATGAGCCGCAGATGCGCAGGCACCACGCCATACAGTTCAATGAATTGTCCGCGGGCCACCTCGCCCAGCATGAGTTCATAAAAGAACACTGCCACGCAGGCGATCATCAGGAGACTGGTGACGACGGGCGCCGTGTAGTGCGGCCGGTCATCTCGCAAAGGAAACATTCAGTTCGCCCGTTTCGCGATGTCCGACTGACTACGTCGTTCGCCCCGGGCAAGCAGTTCGCGGGCCGCTTCCAGTGTGGCAATTCCATCGGCGCCGACCGCGCCGCGCGCCCCGACCGCCATGCAGTTCAAAGCCGCCATGGCGTTGGAGAATCCGAGTGCTTCGCCCATCGGCATCTGCTGCAAAATGGCGTAGCAGAAAGCTCCGTGGAAGACGTCTCCCGCACCGGTGGTATCCACGCAGTTCACCACGAACGCCGGTGAATAGACGAAATGTCCGTTTTCGAGTGCCAGTGCTCCGTGTGCGCCCAGCGTCATCGCCGCCACTCGGACGCCGTGGCGCTTCTGGATCGCTTCGAGCGCCAGGAACGGATCTTCCAGACCGGTCCATCGCGTGGGGAATTCCGAACTGGCGATCAGGTAATCGACATAAGGCATCACTTCATCGAACCCGGCGTAAACCGAATCAATATCAACGGTTACCGGAATTCCGTGTTCCCGCGCGATGCGTGCCGCATGGCCCACCGCCGCCGTGTCGTGCCCGTCAATATGGAGCAGCTTGGCGCAGGTGATCTGGTCCGGCGTAATCTCCGCAGGCGTCAGCGCCAGGCATTCCTCACGGCTCCAGAAAACCGTGCGTTCTCCCGTGGCCTCATCAATGATGATGTAGGCCGACTGGTTCGGGCAGCCTTCGCGCTGCTGCACGTGGTCGATGTTCACACCAGAGGTACGCAGACTTTCCAGCTGCAGTTCGCCGCGAATGTCGTCGCCCACCGTGCCGATGTACTTGGAGCGCAGGCCCAGCTTGGCGCAGGTGACGATGGCGCTGGCCACCTGGCCACCCACCGAGTACTGCTCGCCATGGAAAGGGACTTTACCACCGTAGGCGGGAAAGTGGGGGACACGGAGGATAGTGTCGGTGGCGTTCAGGCCAATGCCGACAACGTCAAATTCATGCATGGTTGGGAGTTTTGAAATGTTTGCTGAGCTTCAGGCCCTGGCGCTGATAGGAAGAGCCAATGCCTTCGCCATAGAGCACGCGCGGGCGTTCCAGCAGGCGTTCGAACACCAGACTCGCCACAATCTGGCCGTCTTCGAGGATGAACGGGACTTCGTGCGAGCGCACTTCCAGAACCGCGCGGGTGCCATTGATTTCGCCCGAACCATAGCCGAAGCCGGGGTCGAAAAAGCCCGCGTAGTGGATGCGGAACTCGCCGATGGTCGCGTCGAAAGGCACCATCTCCGCGGCATAAAGCGCCGGGATCCGGACCTTTTCGCGAGAGGCCAGAATGTAGAAGTCTTCGGGATCAAGAATCAAAGTACGGCTCTCGTTGCGGCGGATCGGGTCCCAGAAGTCTTCCGGATTGTAGTGCTGGATTTTGGCCAGATCAATGAGCGGCGCGTGTTTGCGGGCGCGATAACCAATGATGTCAGAACCATCGATCCCGGCAAGATCCACCGACATCCGCAGACCGTTCTGAATGTTCGCTTCGCCGCGCGTGTCATCGGGCAGGAAGACCAGCGCTTCTTCCGATTCGAGCTGCCGAAGCAGGCTGTCGGAAGGCGTGTAATCGCCTTTAAATAAACGGAGTTGCGACAGACGCTCGCCCTGCCGCACGACAATGCTGAAGGTGCGCGGGACAATCTCCGCATAAAGCCGGCCTTTGTATCCCGCCGGCACGATTTCGAACTTGCGGCCTTCATCGGTGATGAGGCGTGTGAAAATGTCCAGCCGTCCCGTGGAGCTTTTCGGATTCGCCTTGCCTGAAATGTCCGGAGGTAACGCCAGCTCTTCCTGTAACGGAACAATGTAGACGCAGCCTTTTTCGAGCACCGCCGGGCGCGTCAGGTCAATGGTATGCAGCCGGTACTGCTCCAGCTTGCTGGTGACCGTGGCGGTGCCGTTGGCGAGAAAGCTGGCCCGAACACGATATGCTTCGTTGCCCAAACGCAGGTCGATGGAGGAGGGCTGAATCTGTTCCGACAGGACGGGCGAGCGTGCCCGAATACCGCCTGATGCAACCAGAGCTT
Source organism: Bryobacterales bacterium (assembly GCA_038319515.1). Lineage (GTDB taxonomy): Bacteria > Acidobacteriota > Terriglobia > Bryobacterales > Bryobacteraceae > BOG-234. Next base: position 11,371 of record JBBQDH010000109.1, on the reverse strand, counting down.
CCAAAGCCTGCGAGGGGAGAACGCCTTGTTGTTGTGTTTCCGCTGTCATCAGGGCAGGCTAGTTCTTCAGATACTTATCGAACCACGCCAGTTCCTCATAGAGTACATGCTCCATCGTTTCCCTGCCCCGATAGCCGTGCGCTTCTGACGGCAGCATCACCAGCCGAACCGTGCCGCCATTGCCGCGAATCGCCGCATACAGGCGTTCCGACTGGATGGGAAACGTCCCGGTGTTGTCGTCCGCCGCTCCGTGAATCAGCAGGATGGGCGACTTGATCTGGTTGGCAAACCAGAAGGGTGACATCTTCGTGTAAACGTCCGGTGCTTCCCAGAAAGTGCGCTGTTCGGCCTGAAATCCGAACGGAGTCAGAGTGCGGTTGTAAGCGCCGCTTTCGGCCACGCCTGCGCGGAAAAGCTTCGTGTGGGCCAGCAGGTTGGCGGTCATGAAAGCGCCATAACTGTGCCCAAAGACACCGACGCGGTCGCCATCCACCACGCCCATTTCGACGGCCTTGTCGATGGCTGCTTTCGCGTCCATGGTGAGCTGTTCGACGTAGGTGTTGTTGACGGTATCGGGGTCGCCGATGATCGGCATGGAGGCGTTGTCGAGCAGCGCGTAGCCATGCATCACGGGCAACTGGTGGTAGTTCAGTTCGGTGAACGACTGGGTGGAGTGGCCAGTCACCTGGCCTGCAGTGTCCGCGTCGCTGAACTCATAGGGATAGGCCCACAGAACAGCCGGAAGACGGGTGCCGGGTTTGTAATCGGCAGGCAGGTACAGCGTGAACGACAACGGCACGCCGTCGGCTCGCTTGTAGTTCACCAGTTGCTTCTTAATGCCTTCGGTTTGCGGAGCCGGGTTCCTGAAAGTGGTGAGCGGCTTCAGCGTCGCACCGGTGCGGATGTAGTAGTTCGGCGGCTCGGTGGGGCTCTCGCGGCGGGTCAGCAGGCGGGTTCCTTTGTCATCAAGGACGGAAACCACGGTCTCGAATGCCGTCTGTTCCGACTGGAAGACGCGCTCCTTCTTACCGGTGGAAAGGTCGAAGCGATCGACAAACGGATGGTCGCCGGTGGGGGACGCGCCCAGACCCGACATCAGGATTTCTTCGCCCGCCTGAATGACGGCGCGGCGACCGTTCGGCATCATTTTCATGAGCGCCGTGCCGGGGTCGTTATAGGCATCGCGTTCGTTGCGGCTGGAGATCATTTTCGCGGCGGTGCCGGGCTTGTCGAGATCGATTTCCATGGTGCGCAGCACGCGTTTGGTGCGCTCGTAATCTTCCACGAGGGCCTTGCCATTGGCCAGAGGCTGGATGCCGCGAAAGCGCTGCTCGGTTTTGAAAACCTCTTTGGGCTCGCCCTCGAACGGCGCGGCGTGGGAGACGATTCTGTCGCGGAACGGAACCTTTTCCTTTGGATTACCGCCGTCCTGCGCTTCCACCCAGATCAGTGTGGCGGACTTCTCCGGAATCCAGTCGTAAGAGCGCGGGCCGGTGCGGACGCCGCCGATGGGGGTGCGTTCGGCTAACTGCAATGCGGCGATTTTGTATTCAGGCCTGGCGGTGCGGTCCCAGACTTCCACGTCCTGCGGAAAGGCTCCGGCGGGCAGCTGGTAAGAGTAGGGGCGGTGGATCCGGCTGACCATCAGGTGTTTCTCATCGGGAGACGGGCGGACGATCGCGTAGATGCCAGGCTTGCCAAGGGGCGTTGATTTGCCGGTGGCCGAATCGAGATAGGCGAGCTGCGCGGTGGCGTAGTAGTCGAAGAGATCTTCGTCGTGGGCGTTGGCAAGCAGATCTTCGAAGGTGGGCGCGGGACCGGCATGGCCGAGGCTCTCCTGCGTGTGGGGACCAGTCGGGATGGCGGCCTCGGCCGGCGCGGGACCGCGGTTGGCGGGGATCAGGTGGACCAGCAGGGTCTTGTTGTCGCCCAGCCATTCGACGGCACCGTTCGATGCTCCGCCACCACGACCGCCTCCTCCGACGCGCACGCCGTTAATGGCGGCGCCTTCGATCGGGCGGGTCTGTCCGGTGGCGGTGGCGCCGATCCAGAGTTCGATGCTTTTGGCCGTGGTGTTGGTGAAGGCGAATTGCTTGCCGTCCGGGCTCCAGATGGGGGCACTGAGATTCGGCGCGCCCGGGAGGGTGACATGGACATCGCCGCCGTCAGAGAGTCGCTTGATGGCGAACGAGGTGTAGTTGGGTGCAAGGTGCATCCCGTTGGTGTTGGAATCGATGCGGATGCCGGCGAGACGCAGCATGGGTTGAGCCACTTCAGCGATGGAGGGGTAGCGGACGGGCTGCATCAGGATGGCGTAATCGTGCTGCGGGCTGACGGAGATGGTCGGGGTCAGCGGGGCGTTGAGTACGTCCAGAACAGCTTTGGGCGGCTTTTGATAAGTAGTTTCGCCGGCCAGAACGAACGTGGTTATGACCAGAAGGAGCGATTGTTTAAATGGTCGGCGCATGCTCGATTCTAGAACAAAGGGGTTTCCGTCCGCCGCTACGCTTGACTTTACTGTACTATCCGTCATAATACAGCTGTGATCCCATTCCGCCTGGTCTTTCAGCCGGGTGTCTCGCTCTGCGAACAGGTAGTCTACGCGGTGAAACGCGCTATTGTCTCCGGCCAGATGCGGCCCGGTGACGCGTTTCCTTCCGTGCGGGTTCTCAGCAAAGAGCTCAAGATCAACCCCAACACCGCTCATAAAGCAGTCACCGAACTAATCTCTGAAGGGCTGCTGGAAGTACGTGTTGGCGTGGGCACGGTGGTGGCGTCCTTGCCCGCTTCCACGGCGCCGGAGCGGTCCCGTCTGTTGAAACAGGAACTGGAGCAGCTGGTGGTGGAAGCGAAGAAGCTGGGCATGGAACTGGACGACGTGGTGCAGGCGTTGGCACAGCACTGGAAACGACTGGGGAGCCTGAAATGACGATTGTTTGCGAAGGTCTTTCGAAGAAATATCGCGGCGCTGAGGCATTGCAGGGACTGGACCTGCAGGTGCCGGAGGGCAGTATCTACGGACTGGTCGGCCCAAGCGGCGCGGGCAAAACCACGGCGATCAAGACAATGATGAATATCGTGAAGCCGTCGGGAGGGCGCGCGACGGTGCTGGGCACGGACTCGCGGCGGCTGGGGCCGGAGGAATTCGCGCAAATCGGCTATGTTTCCGAAAACCAGAAAATGCCGGACTGGATGACGGTTGGCTATTTCATGGATTATCTGAAACCGTTCTACCAGACGTGGGACGACGAACGTGCAGCAAGCCTTCTGCGGGATTTTGATCTGCCTCACGACCGCACGCTGGGGCAGCTTTCGCGCGGCATGCGGATGAAAGCGGCGCTGGCCTCGTCGCTGGCGTATCGACCGAAGTTGTTGGTGCTGGACGAGCCGTTCAGCGGGCTTGATCCGGCGGTGCGCGACGAGTTCATTGAGGGCCTGCTCGAATCGGCTGCCGGGATGGAGACCACCATTCTGATCTCGTCGCATGATCTGGCGGAGATTGAGAGTTTCGCCAGTCATGTGGGTTATCTGGAGCATGGGCGGCTCCGGTTCTCGGAAGAAATGACGGCGCTGGCGGGGCGTTTTCGCGAGGTGCTGATTACACTGCCGATGGCGATTGCGGCACTACCAGCCGGGCTGCCGGAAACATGGCTGCGGCCGCAGACCTCTGGCGCGACAGTACGCTTCGCGGCCAGTGCGTTCGAAGAGACTGGCACGCGCAGCGAAATCCGACAGGCGTTTCCGGATGCGTTCGATATTTCGGTCTCTCCGATGGCGCTACGCGAGATTTTCGTGGCGATGGCGCGGAGGGCGAAACGATGAGACAGGCGCTGCATATCTTTCGCGCCAACGCCCTGCACCACCGCCGGCGGATCGCCCTCGTGTTGCTGGTGGAGGCGGTTGGGACGTTCGTACATTCGCAGGCGGGCGAAGCCCTGGTCGTGGTCGGATTCTGGTTCCTGATTGCGGGCGCGGTTCACGATGAACCGATTCCAGGTGACCGTCAGTTTTGGGTGACCCGACCCTATGATTGGCGGAGCCTGGCGGGGGCGAAACTGCTGTTTGTTTTGGCTTTTGTCAGTCTGCCCGTTCTGCTGGCCGATTCCGTGGTGATGGCAATGAGCGGTTTCTCGCCGTTGGCGGATCCGATTGGACTGCTGACGCGGCAGGTCCTGATCAACCTCTGGCTTGCCCTGCCTCCGCTGGCGCTGGCGGCGGTAACGGGCAGCCTGGCTCAGTTCAGCGGAGGAGCGCTGATGGTCGCTGTCATTGTGATCGGCAGGCCGTGGGTCGGCATGCCGTTCGTTTCGGGGGTCAGACCCTATGAATTCACAAGTTCGTTCATCCTCGCCTTTGCGGCGGCACTGGTGCTGGGCACAGCATTGTTCCGGCAGTACAAGTGGCACAGCACTGCGCTGTGCCGGAGCCTGGTCTTGATTGCCCTGCTGGTGCGGCTGGCACCGTGGTCGCAGCAAGCGGCGCAATGGATGGTGATGCGGGCTGACTCCGGCGTGGCGGCAGGGGCTGTGATGGCGGTGGACGACACGCGAAAACCCGAGTGGGAAGGTGGTTCCTGTATCGCGCTGCCGGTGCGGCTGGATGAGAACGCGGAGCCGGTGGGAGCGAAACTTGTGGTTGGGAACCGGACCAGCAAATGGCTGACTTCCATATCGATGGTGGAGCATGCCAGCGGCAAATGGGTGAAGGTCTGCATGAACCAGAAGGAATTCGATCTTGTGGCGCGCGAGGGCGAGGTGGCGGTGGCCGCGACGCTGGTGGTGACGAAGTGGGGCGGATCGAAAGTGGTCCGGGTTCCGTTCCGGAGCGGAGTGATGCGGATTCCGGGCTTTGGCGACTGCCAAACAGTGGAGTTTGGTTTGTCCTGCGCTTCGCCTCTGCGGCCCGCGCCCCGGGCATCCGTCATTTGGGAAGACAGGGGCCTGCACCTCGGGAATCTGGAGGTGGGAAGCTCTCGTGCGCCTTTCGATGTGCTGGATGGCCTGAACCCGATCGCTCACGAATTTCTCCTCCTGCGGAACGGCTGGCGTTCGGATTTCTTTCCCGGTCCGAACACGGAACTGGTCGTGTCGATCCGGAAAGAGCCCGTCATTCTAAGGGCGCAGCTGAAGTTTGCCAGGGCGAGGTTCACGCGATGAAACAGGCCTTGCATATCTTCCGGAAAGACCTGTTTCGACTGCGGGTTCCGGCCCTGATATTCGGGGGTTTGGTGTTGGCCTTCGTGGTGATGGACTTGACTTACAGGCCGGGTGTCGATTCGACGACGGAGGTTCCGCGGGCGGCGCTCGAAGTGCTGATGACGCTGGTGGCGTGGTGGCTGGTCGAGTCCGCCGTCCACGAAGAACCGCTGAGCGGCGACCGGGAGTTCTGGCTCACGCGTCCCTACGACAGAGGGGCGTTGTTGTTGGCGAAGGCGATGGTGCTGGGGGCGACGATCAGCGTTCCGTTGTTGGTTGCCGATTGCGCCATTGTCGGTTTGCAGGGTCTGCCTTTGTTTTCGAATGCGGGCGGTCTGGCGCTGCGGGTGGTGGCGACAGCTACATGGCTGATCCTGCCGGCACTGGCGATTGCCGCGCTCACGCGGGATCTGACGCAGAACGCCCTGGGCTGGTTCGTGGTGGCAATCTGGGCGATTGTGCTGGTGCAGTGGAAGAGTGAGAGCCCCTTTCTCAACGACGACTATGCATGGAATATTGTTTGGGTGCTGGCGGTGATGAGCGCCGTGCTGATGGCGGTCTCGGTACTGCTGCAGTATCGGGGAGTGGGAGTGGTTTGGGGGCGTGTGGTGTTCGCGGCGGCGCTGCTGCCACCGGCGATCCCCGTCACATGGGACATGGCTCTGGCTCTGCAGCCGGGGCAGCCGGAAGGTGAGCGGGCCGGGCGGATTCAGATCGTTTCGGACCCCGGCAGGAGGCTCCGCGTGATGGCCGGTCCGTCCGGCGGGAACACCTGCCTCGAAGTACCGGTCAGCGTGATGGGCCTTGAGGAAGGCTGGCAACTGGTGACGCTGGGAGGGAGCGTGGTGGTGCAGGGTGGGTCGGGCAGCACGCAGGAAGCGTGGCTGAACCGGAAGGAGGGCGAATATTGGCAGACGGGTTGCCTGGGGGAACGGGTGCGGCCCGAGGCTTCGGTCGACATGACGGTAGTGCCGGCCGTGACGGCGGAGGAGCCGCTGAGAATTGGGCACATCCGCCAGAACGTATTGAATGAGCCGGGCGTGGGCCGGTGCCGGGTGGCGCGGAGGGCGCGGGAAACCGGCATGCTGTGCAGCGCCGCGGTGCGTCCGCCCGCGCGGGGAACTGTCCAGATGAATGTAGTGGACGGGGCGGAGGCAAGGACGAATGCCGTGGATATCTCTTACTTCCCCCATTCGTGGGCTCCGCTGCAGGTGCTGCCCGGGTACAGCCCGGTGTTTAAGTGGTTCGCGATGCCGGGCAAGGAGGAACTGCGCCCCGCTATGGAGGGTGCATTTGTGGAGCTGAGTTTGCTGAAGCGCAGGCCGGTGGCATTGATAAAACGCACGTACACTGTGAACGATGCTGAAATTGGTGCATGGCGCAAGTGAACTGGCTGGTGGTGGGAATCGGGGATCTGACGACGAAGCGGGCGATTCCCGCGATTTTGGAGGAATCCCGGAGTGAGCTGTATGGCGTGGTGACGCGGGATCTGCGAAAGGCTGAGGCTTACCCAGGCGTGAACGCCTGGACTTCGCTGGAGGAGGCACTTACCGATCCGCAGATTGACGCCGTGTATGTCGGGTCGCCCGTGGTGTTTCATGCGGAGCATACCCCGGCCGCGTTGCGGGCCGGTAAGCATGTGCTTTGCGAGAAGCCGGTGGCGATGGATTACGGGCAGGCGCAGGGGATGGCGGAGGCGGCGGGGGCGAGTGGCAAGGTTGTGGGCGTGGCTTATTTTCGACGGCTGTTCCCGAAACTGATTCGGGCGAAGCAGTTGATTGCGGACGGGGTGATTGGGCAGCCGGTGCTGGTGGAAGCGAACTGCCATGGATGGCTGGAGAGTGCGGAGCGCGGGTGGATGCGCGATGTGGCGATGGCGGGGGGCGGGCCTTTGTATGACATTGGGTCGCATCGTATTGACGCGTTCAATTTTCTGTTTGGGAAGCCCAGGCGGGCTGCCGGGCTTTGTTCGAATGCTGTGCACCACGACATGAGCGTGGAGGATTCCGCGACGGTTGTCATTGATTACGCGGGCGGGGTGCGCGGGATTGTGGATGTGCGCTGGAATTCGCGGGTGCGCCGGGATCAGTTCCGGGTGATTGGGACGGAGGGCGAGATGGTGCTGGATCCTTTGCAGGCGGCTCCCTTGCGATATGGCGGCGTTGAGGAAGAATGGCCGTCGCATCCGAATGTGCACTATCCTTTGGTGAAGAATTTCGTGGAAGCGGTGCTCGATGGGGCTCGGGTGGCTTGTCCGATGGACGAGGCGATTGTGACGGATTGGGTGACCAGCCAGGTGATGCGATGAGTTATTCATGGCGGAGGGCCACCATGGGATCGATGCGGGCGGCGCGGCGCGCTGGCAGATAACCGGCCACGAGGGCGCTTGCGAGCAGGATGCAGACGGCTGCGGCAAGCGTGACGGGGTCGGTTGGCTTGAGGTTGAAGAGGAACGACTTCAGGAGGCTGGTGGTTTGCCAGACGGCGATGCCGCCGATGGCGAGGCCGACGGCGGTGAGGGCGAAGACTTCGCGGAGGACCATCCAGACGATACCGGGGCGTTGGGCGCCGAGGGCCATGCGGATGCCGATTTCGCTGGTGCGGCGGGCGACGGTCCAGGCCATGCTGCCGTAGAGTCCGATGCAGGCCATGAGGAGGGCGAGGGCTCCGAAGACGGCGCAGAGCCGGGCGAAGATACGTTCTTCGCGGATGGTGCCCTGGATGCGGCGTTGTTGGGTGGTGACGTCTGCGACGGGGAGTTGCGGGGCTACTTCGTGGACGACCGTGCCGACGGAATTGACCAGCAGGAGAGGGTCGCCGGTGGTGCGGAGTTCAAAGAAGAGGCCGCGCACGCGATTGCCGGGATTTTGAGCCCAGGGTACGTAGGTGACTGCCGGAATATCGTGCTTCAGGGAGTTGTACCGGGCGTTGCGGGCGACGCCGACAATCTCCATGTCGACGCCGTCTTTTGCGGAGCCAAGCTGGAAATGGCTGCCGACGGGGCTGCGCCCCGGGAAGTACTTCTTCGCGAAGACCTCATTGACTACGGCAACGTTCGGTGCGCCGGTAGTATCGCGAGCATCAAGGGCGCGCCCCAAAGCGATGGGAATCCGCATGGTTTCGAAGAAGGTAGCGCCGACCTGGGCACTGGCTGTCTGGGGGCCACGCTGCCCATCGGGCGGTTTCGGAATACCAGGGACCTCGATGCCGGTGGAATGCATCCAGCCGCCGACGAGAGGGAGGTCGCTGGACGTGGCGGCGACGACTCCGGGCATTCTCCGAAAGCGGGTTTCGAGTTCGGCGTAGAGGCGTATAGCGGCGAGCTCCGGGTAACCGGCCTGGCGGGCGTCGAGGTTGAAGAGGAGAACGTTCTGGCTGTTGAAGCCGAGTTGCACGGAGTTGAGTTGATTCAGGCTGCGGACGAAGAGTCCGGCGGCGGAGACGAGGAGGAGGGAGAGGGCGACTTGGGTGACCACCAGTGCCTGGCGCAGGTTGAACGGCGTGCGATGGCGGCGGGGCTGGCCGGCGCGGGTTTCTTTGAGGGCCGGGATGACGTCGACACGGGTGGCCTGGATAGCGGGGGCGAGGCCGAAGAGGATTCCTGTGACGAGGGCGACGAGGAGGGCGAAGCCGAGAACGCGCCAGTCGAGACCGACGTTGAGAGAGAAGTCGTCGTCGCCGTTGGTGAGGAGGCGCAGGAGGGCGCGGATGCCAAGGGCGGCGACTCCGGTGCCTGCGATGGCTCCCATGAGGGCGAGCATCAGGCTTTCGGTAAGAAGCTGGCGGATGACGCGGAAGCGGCCCGCGCCGAGGCTGAGGCGCACGGCCATTTCGCGACGGCGGGCGGTGGCGCGGGCGAGCAGGAGGTTGGCGATATTGGCGCAGGCGATGGCGAGGATGAGGGCGACCATGCCCATCAGGACCCAGAGGGATTTTGCGTAATCGCGGCGCAGGCCGTCGACTCCGGAGCCGCCTTCCTGGAGGAAAAGATGGGGGAGGTCTGCGCGTTCGCGGTCGGTTGAGGCAGTGGAGGCGACAAAGTTATGGAAGAGACCGGCGAGTTCGGACTGCGCCTGAGCGAGGGTGACGCCGGGTTTGAGGCGGCCCATCATTTCGATCCAGTAGTAGTTTTTGTCGGTGAAGGTGGCGGGGCGGCCGTGGTCAGAGAGCTGCAGGATGGCCGCCATGGGCAGAAAGACGGCGGGTTTTTGGGCTGGGGCGACTCCGAAGAAGTTGGGAGCGGCGACTCCGGCGATGGTGACGGGGATGTTATTGATCTGGATCACTTTGCCGATGGTGGCGGGATTGGCGTTGAAACGGGTGCGCCAATAGTCATTCGTGATGACGGCGGTGAGGGGCGCGCCGACGCGATCGTCATCAGGGCCGATGAGGCGGCCGGCGGCGGAGGGCACGCTGAGTTCGGTGAAGTATTGACCGGACACGTAGCGCACTTCGGCAAGGTCGGCGTGGCCATCGACGACGAGGTTGGCGCGGCCGCCGCCGATGTGGGCGAAGAGGCTGGAGAGAGAGCGGTTGTCGCGGAGGATTTCGTAGGCAGCCCAGGGGAAATTGGGGCTGGTGACGCCGCCGTTGGGGTCGTCATAGGTGGAGCCCCAATGGCTGTGGACGACCGGGGCGTCGGATTTGGAGCGGTAGTTGAGGATGACGAGGGAGGCGGGGTCGCGGACCGGGAGGGCGCGCAGGAGGATGGCGTCCATGAGGCTGTAGATGGCGGTATTGGCGCCGATGCCGAGGGCGAGGGAGATCACGGCCATGGTGGTGAAGAGTTTATTGGCGGCCATGGCGCGGAGGCCGTAGCGGACGTCCTGCATCAGTTGTTCGACGACGGTGAATGTCCACATGGAGCGGGTGTCCTCTTTCAGTAAGGTGAGGTTTCCAAGGGGTATGGGGGATTGGTTTTCGGATTGGAGGGCGCGGTGGTGCTGGAGCTCTTCGTCGAGGTCGCGCTCGAATTGGGTGCGGCGGAAGTGGAAGCGGAGGCGGTTGAGGAGTTCTTTCATTTAAACCGCTTCGATTACTTTGACGATGGCGAGCATGACGCGGTCGAAATCGTCGAGTTCGCGGGTGAGTTGTTGGTGGCCGGCGGGGGTGAGGGTGTAGTAGCGGGCGCGGCGGTTGTTTTCGGACTTTTGCCATTCGGCGACGACCCAGCCTTTGATGAGCATGCGCTGGAGGGCCGGGTAGAGGGAGCCTTCTTCGACGTGGAGGACGTCTTCAGAGGACTGGTGGATGTGCCGGGCGATGCCGTAGCCATGCATGGAGCCAAGCCGGGTGAGGGTCTTGAGGATGAGCATGTAGAGTGTGCCGGGCGGGATGTCGGGGCGTGTTCCCATAGTTAAACTATATAACAGTCAGACTATATGACAGTCAGACCGGGGAAAGCGGAATTGGTTAGGACGGGTGGCGCGTTTTGACCGCAGCAGCGCTTGTATTTCTGGCTGGAACCGCAGGGGCACGGGGCGTTGCGCGGGGTTTGCACGTTCGAAGCCGATTCGGGGGCGGACGGGAGGGGGGCGTTGAGGGCGTTTGTGATGGCCTCGGTTTGAGCGGCGGATTCGGTTTTGCGGAGGATTTGCTGGTAGGAGCGCCATTCAGTTTGGGCTCGCTGGTATTGGCGTTCGAATTTGGATTCATAGCGGAGCCAGGTGGTTTCGGAGGTTCCCGTTTCGGATAGAGTTTCGATGGCCATGGATTGGAGGTCGGCGGGGGAGGATTCGGGGTGGCGCTGGGCCAGGGTTTGGATTTGGCGGGTGAGGGCGGATTCGTGGTGTTGGCGGACGCGGCGGAGTCGCCATTCGGCGTCGGCCATTTCGCGGATGAAGCGGGTTTCGGTGATGTCTCTGGGGGCGAAGTGCTCGGTGAGTTCGTGAAGGAGGTCGGCATATTCGGAGAGGTCGTCGCCGGGGAGGAGGACGGTTTGGGAGCGGAAACCGTGACGGAGGTTGTTGCGGGAAGAAATGGATTTGCCGGCTTCGGTGGCGGGGCCGGTGGAGAGTTTGGCGTTGGTTTGGTTGGCAGCTATTTGGGCGGCGGTGGACATGGATTTTGGGGTCCTTTTGCCTGGAGAGTAGCAGAGGGTGTCAAGGATTTTGGGCTTGGGGAGGGGGGTTGGAATTGGGGTCAGGGGTTAAAGATCAGTGGGTTGGAGATATTTT
>JBBQDH010000108.1:0-18762 GCA_038319515.1 Bryobacterales bacterium | reverse complement strand
GTGTAGGGCCCCTGGTTCATGTAGTCCAGATAGCGTTTCATGGCGTCCTGCACGGTGCGCGGGCTTGGGCTGGCGTAGCCGTTGTTGAAGTTCACCATGGTGCGGTCGGTGGTGAACTCGTTGCGGACGGTGGTCCAGAAGTCTTCATCGGTGGCGACGTCTTCCGGGGTGCGTCCGTTCAGTGAAGATGCGGCGGCCGCGAAGGCACGGATGGGAAATGCGGTGTGCAGCGCGGCGGCTGTGCCTGCGCCGTCCTGAAAGAAATGGCTGCGGTTCATGTTGGATGGCTCCTTTAAATTGGAAGTCCCACAGGCAGCGCGGCGGGTGGACTTGCCTTGATTCTACCAGGGAATGAGGATGAACGCACACTGTAAAAACCCGCCGGCGGCAAGACTGCCGGCGCTACCTAACAGGCTGAAACCCTTCGCACTTCCAAAATCGGATAAGCTGAGGGTTCCATCCATGTCACTTTCCAACCGGCAGGAAGAGGCGATCTTCCGCACTCTGGACACTTTCAAAATCGAGCTCCCTTCGTGGGCTTTTGCGAATACCGGCACGCGGTTCGGGAAGTTTCTCGATCCGACCGCGGCGAGCAGTATTGAAGAGAAGCTGGCCGATGCGGCGCAGGTGAACCGGTTTACCGGGTGCTGCCCGTCTGTTGCCGTGCACGTGCTTTGGGATTTCCCGAATGGGGTTGCCAGCGCGGCTCCGGCAGCGCAACTGGCGCGTGATCTGGGTGTGCGGATCGGGTCTGTGAGTCCGAACGTTTTCCAGGATCAGGACTACAAATATGGGTCGCTGGCGAACCCGGACGCGTCGATTCGCACGAAGGCGCTCGACCATATTATTGACTCGATTGCGATGGCGAAAGCGGCGGGCAGCAGGGACATTACGCCCTGGTTTACCGACGGATCCAACTATCCAGGCACCGCCAATATGCGGCAGCACAAGCGCTGGTTTGAAGAAGGTCTGCAGGCGGCGCATGCAACGCTGGCTCCCGATCAGCGACTCCTCATCGAATACAAACCGTTTGAGCCGACTTTCTATCACACAGATGTGGCGGATTGGGGCATGGCACTGCACCTCGCGAAGGCCGCCGGCAGTCAGGCTGCGGTGCTTGTCGATACCGGGCATCACTATCAAACACAGAATATCGAGCAGATTGTGGCGTGGCTGCTGGATGACGGGATGCTGGGCGGGTTCCACCTGAACGACCGCCGTTTCGCGGACGACGATCTGACGCTGGGCTCAATTGATCCCTATCAGGTGTTTCGCATCTTCCATGAGATTTGCAGCTGGGAATGGGAGATGGGGCGCGCGGCCGATATCGCTTTCATGGTGGACCAGAGTCACAATCTGAAGCCCAAGGCGGAAGAGATGCTGCAGACCGTGATGCGCGCGCAGATGCTGATGGCGAAGGCGGCGATTGTGGACCACGCGGAGCTCACCGTGCAGCAGAACCGGTGCAATCTGATTGATGCCGAGGAATGCATGCAGACGGCTTTCCAGAGTGACGTGAGGCCGGTGATTGAGTCATGGCGCAGGGCAAAGGGGCTGGAGGTGAATCCCCTTGTGGCGTTTCGGGAGAGCGGCTACGTTGGCCGCATTACAGAGGAACGGGGCGGGCGCGCGCAGGCCGTTTCGTCCTACGCGTAATGGAACGGGTTTGCTTTCTGCTGAAGGTGCGCCAGGAGATGCTGGAGGAGTACAAGCTCCGGCACGAAACGGTTTGGGAAGACATGCGCCAGGCGCTGACGGAAACGGGCTGGGGTAACTATTCGCTCTTTCTGCGCGATGACGGTTTGCTGGTGGGGTACCTGGAAACTCCGGACTTCGCGGCCGCACTGGCCGGGATGGCGACGCGCGAAGTGAACGCCCGCTGGCAGGCATCCATGGCCCCGTTTTTCGAAGAGCTGGAAGGGAGGCGGCCCGACGAGGGGATGTTCCGGCTGGCGGAGCTTTTTCACCTGCCCTGAGGCACCTGCCGTGTCGCCCGCTATACTACGGATGGTTTCCGAACAACATTCCGGCCGATTACGTATTTCAATCAGGAACGACAAAACATGAGCCAAAACGTACTTGCGCAAATCCATGCCCTGCTCGCCTCGAAGCGCTATGCGGTCAGCGAAACGAGCGAAAGCGGGCTCCGTATCCAGGAGGTGGACAGCAGCCTCACCATGCAGGCGGAACTGCAGGGGGAGATTCTGTTCTTCTCGCTGGCCTGTGCCACCGTGCCTTCCGAAAAGGTCACTTCTTCTGTAATGGTGAAGATGCTGGACGCGCACAACGGGATTTCAACGTCGCACTTCCAGATCAGCGCCGCCGATGACGGCACCACCACCATTAGTTTGAATAACTTCTGCAAGCTGCAGGAGATGGGCGCGGATGATGAGGACGATATCCTCTCCTGCGTCAGCTTCCTGCTGGCGGATGTGATGCAGGCTCGCAATTTGCTCACGGTTGATCTTTAAAATTCAGAACGATCTTTAAAATTCAGAACGATCTTTAGAATTTCAGAACCCTAAAATTTCAGAACGAGGATAACGACAATGGGCTTCTTTTCCGACATCTTTACCCGTACAGGCCGTGTGGCCCGCGGACAGGCGAATGACGCCGTCAGCGCGCTGGAAGACGCGAATTTTGAGACCACCGTCAGGCAGACCGTGGCCGATATGAAGACTGAGCTGAACAATGTGGTGCGCTCCTCCGCGATGGCGATGAGCAACTACAATCAGCTGGATGCCGAGTATCAGAAGTATGTGAAGCAGTCGGCGGAGTGGAAGGCCCGCGCGGGCCAGGCGCTGGATGCCGGGAACGAAGATCTGGCGACGAAAGCGCTGGTGAAGAAGTCGGAGTCTGATAAGCAGGTGGCGTCGATGCAGTCGGCCATTGAATCGGCCCGCGTCGCCAGTGAGAGCCTGAAGAAGCAGGTGGGCGAACTCAAGCACAAGATCGATGAAGGCGAACGCACCGCCACCACGCTGGTAGCCCGCAAGAACGCCGCCATGGCGCAGCAGAAGGTTTCTGAGGCGCTGGCCGGGGTAGGGAAGGCTGATAATGCCTTTGCCACGCTGGCGAATTTCGAGAAGTCTGTAACGAAGCAGGAAGCGACGGCGAAAGCGTTTGGCGAACTGGCAAGCGCGGGTAAAGATGACGGGCTGGAAGCGGAATTCGCTCAACTGGGTGGCGGCAGCGTGAACGCGGAACTGGAAGAAATGAAGCGCCAGCGCGCGTTGCCCAAAGTGGAGTTCCAGCGGGAACTGCCGCCCGCTCCGGGACATTAACGCTATGTTTTGGGATCGTAAACCCGTCCCGGCTCCGGTGGAGGATCTTGCGAATCTGAAGATTCAGAACGCGCGGCTGAAGGACACGCTTTCGGTATTGGGTGCCGCTGAAGATTTCAGCGACATCGACTTCACGGTGGACCGTCGCGATGTGTTTGAGGCGGGCAGCAACCAGTGGTTCGAAGTGAGTGGGTCCTGGCGCGACCGTCGCGTGTACCTGGAGGTGCACACGGCGGACGTGGTGGAAGTATTTGGCAATTTCGATGGTCGCCGCATCACTCTCGATGAGCTGGGCATGAGCGAAGAAGACATGGGCGAACTGGACGCGCGCCAGAATGTTTCAGATTTTCTGGATTTCGAAGGCAAATTCTGGCTTTACCGATTCAGCCGCGAGATGGGCGTGTTTTCTGACGGCCATGATACGGGGCGCGGGTTCTATGGGTGGCAGTTTCAGGAACAGGACGGGGCGCGCTACCTGAACGTCCGCAAATATGAAGGCGAACCTTTTCTGGCTTCTATTTGGAAGCGCGTGGAACCGAACGACATCACCCTCTTTCGGGGGGCATAAATGAAATCAACAAGACTTATTATTGCCGCAGCCCTTTTCATGACGGGCTGCGCGGGATTGCCGCGTTCGCTGCGCCAGGATATCGCGGCTGAGAGCGAGAAGCTGGACCAGGCAAAGTTCCAGGTGGCGCGCGTGGAAAAGGCCGTGAAGGAAGATTTGGCGAAGCAGCCGGATCTCTTCCGGGGCACGCCGGTGGAGACGGAATGGCCTGCCCGGATGAATGTGGCGGAGACGCGGCTGGACCGCGCACAGGATGCACGTCGGCAGTTGGAGAAGATCAATTCCAGTGATCGCGGGGAAGTGATTCGCGCGGAGCGTTTGCTGGCGGAAACCCGCCGGATGCGGCAGGCGGCGGTGGATGAAGCAGTCCGCGTGGAAGGCGAGTCAAAACGCTGGCTGGATTTTCAGCGCAATTTGCCCTCGCACCTGGCGCAGATGCAGCAGGAGCGCGATCAGATCAAGGCTTTGGATCTTGCCCCGGTCGCGCAGGTTGTCGAGAAGGCGGGGCGGGACTGGCCGGCGAAGAAGGCCGATCTTGATAGCCGATTGAATGGTATTCGGTCGACGCCGGACAGGGTGGAGCAGCAGTGGCAGGCGACGGAAGCTATTCGTCAGTCGGCGGGTTCGGGCAAGCTTGCGGGCCCCCAGATTGCCACGCTGATTCAGGCGGATACGGTGCTGTCGGATGCGGCAACCGGGCTCAGCCGGAATACGGAAGATCTGAAGAATCTGAGCGGACAGCTTTACGATTCGTGGGACAGGATTCTGGAGGATCTGGAAATTACGGATCAGGACCGGGCTCCGCTTTATCGCGAGAAGGTCAAGACGGTTCGCACGCACTTCGTGGATATGGCGGAGAAGAAGACGGAGACTTCCACGGATGTGAAATGGGTGGATGTCACGCCGGAGGCTTATCGCGGGGTTGAGAAGGATCTCGGCATGGCGATTGCGCACAAAGATGCCGGGCTTTATGATTCGGAAGCCAACAATATCGCGCAACCGGCGGGCTATGCGTATATCGCGACGCCGGAGGCTGGTCGCAACCAATACGGCTACTGGTCGCACAACGAAGGCGGTAGTTTCTGGACGTTCCTGCCGCAGTACCTGATTATGCGGGAGTTGTTGTGGGGCCGCGGTGGTTACCAGCCCGTGGTGCTGAACCAGTACAACGTTTATCACGATTATCAGCGGCAGAACCGGAGCTGGTATGGGCAGGAAACCCCGCAGGCTGCTCCGAAATATGGCACCACGGGTACGTTCACTCAGAAGCGCTACGGCGACAGCCGGTATGTGCAGTCGGGCGGGTATAAGAGCTCGGCGTTTTCGTCGAATCCATCGGCGCCGGCGGGTTCGCGGAACTTCCGGACTGAACCGAATGACAGCAGTCAGGGGAAACGGTTTGGCAAGAGCGCGGATACTCCATCGTCCCAGGGGCGGCAGTTTGGGAGTGGCGGATCTTCTTCGGATCGACCGTCGGCGGAACCTCCGTCCGGTCGCCGGTTCGGTGGCGGCAGCAATGCCGAGCCAAGGTCTGCTCCACGACCGAGTTATGCGCCCCGTTCGGCGCCGCGAAGTTTCGGTCGCAGAAGGTAGTCGCGGACAGGAATCCTGTCCGGATCGTGGAACGGATCCTGAGCGGTCGGTCAGATGCTTCTATCGGGCCCGACTCGGCCGCCGCCTGATTTTTGCGTGACGGCAGCCGGCACGGTCAACCAGGTAATTTGATAAGCTTGGCCTTCCTACACTCATGAACAACTATCTGGATCTGACAGGCAAGACCGCGCTCATCACGGGCGCTTCCTCGGGCATCGGCGCAGCAGCGGCGGTGATTTTCGCGAACCTGGGCGCGCGCGTCGCCATTGGTTATAACAACAATGAGAAGGGCGCGAATGAGGTTCGGGACCAGATTCTCGCTGCAGGCGGACAGGCTATCGCCATTCAGGGCGACGTTCGCAAGACGGCGGATATCAAGACCCTGGTCGGCCGGACGACCGCCGAATTCGGCCCCATCGATATTCTGGTGAACAACGCCGGGTCGCTGGTGGAACGTCAGAAGCTGGCGCAGTTGACCGAAGAGCGCTGGAACGACGTCATGAATCTGAATCTGACGAGTGCGTTGCTTTGCTCCCAGATGGTGGCCCCGTCCATGGTGGAACGGAAATCCGGCGCGATCATCAACATCGTGTCGATTGCGGGGCGCAACGGCGGCGGGCCTGGTGCGTTGGCTTACGCGACGGCGAAGGGCGCGCTGATCACGCTCACGAAGGGCCTGGCGAAAGAACTGGCTCCGCTGGGTGTGCGCGTGAACGCGGTTTCGCCGGGCGTTATCGACACGCCGTTCCACGAAGTTTTCTCCACGCCGGAGATGATTAAGAACTTCGTCTCAGGCATTCCGCTTGGCCGTACAGGCACTTCGATGGAGTGCGCGAAAGTGATTGCATTCCTGGCTTCAGACGCTGCTGCTTACGTGGTGGGAGAGACCATCGAAGTCAACGGCGGCCAGTTGATGCTCTAATGCCGGTTCCCGGCACGGCAGTCGCTAAGATAGAAACATACACATGAGTCCTGGACCACAGACGCAGGCTAAGCTGCCTATCGCCGGAGTGAAGAACCTGATCGCCGTGGGAAGCGGCAAGGGTGGAGTGGGTAAGACCACCGTTTCCGTGAATCTGGCCATCGCACTGGCGAAGATGGGCTACAGCGTGGGGCTGATGGATGCCGATGTTTACGGCCCCAACGTGCCGCTGATGATGGGTGAGAATAAGACTCCCAGCGCTATCGGCGAACGCATTCAGCCGCTGGAACAGTATGGCGTGAAGCTGATGTCCATGGGCTTCCTGAACCCCGGCGATAAGCCGCTGGTTTGGCGCGGGCCCATGCTGCACAGCGTGATCCAGCAATTCCTTCGCGGCGTGGACTGGGGTGAGCTGGATTATCTGGTGATCGATCTGCCTCCGGGTACGGGCGATGTGCAATTGTCGCTGGTGCAGACGGCGCCGATTACCGGTGCGGTGATTGTCACCACGCCTTCTGACGTGGCGCTGGAAGACGCACGCAAGGCAGTTCACATGTTCGAGCAGGTGCGCGTGCCGTTGCTGGGCATTGTGGAGAACATGAGCTGGCTGCAATGTCCTCATTGCGCTGAGCGCATTGATGTATTCAGCACCGGTGGCGGACGCCGCACGGCCACGCAGATGGGTGTGAGATTCCTGGGGGCCTTACCGCTTGATCCGCATGTGCGGATTGGCGGGGATACAGGGCGTCCGGTGGCGACGTACGGGCCCGATGATGCGCGTGGGAAGAACTTCTATGAGCTGGCGGCCCTGGTGGTCACGAACGCCGCGGAAGCCGCGAACGTGACCGGGCCGACGATGACGATTTCGGACTGATTACGCTTTCGGTTTCGGCTCCGGCAGGTCGCGCGCGGTTACCGGATCCTGGAAGCCGTTGCGGGCGTGAGCGCCGTCACAGAAAGGCTTGTTGGCGGATAGACCGCAGCGGCACAGGCCGATGACGGACCTTCCGCCCAGGCCGAAAGCGGCCCCTGTGGGATCGCAGATTTCGAAGTCGCCTTCAACGCGAATTGAACCGTTATTGTTGATCGTGATTTTGGTGGATGCCATGAACCACGATTGTACCGTGCAGGCCGGTTAAACTTCAGCCACTGCTCCGCTACGGCTTTTTAGGTGCATCCGGAACTTCGTCGCCGAAGGTGATGGTGGTCTCCGCGCCGAACCGCTTGTAGTTCTGGTATTTCACCACCATGCGGATGCGCTGGGAACTGTCCCGGAATTGCAGTACGTCATCGGCATGCGTGTAGACCGGGAACCAGTATTTCCCGTCAATCTGTTGCCGGTACGTCTCGAACTTCGGGAACTGGTTGTCCTCGTTCTTTTTCAGCAGTCCCACGCCTTTGCCGAAGGTCTTGACGATCTGGAAATCACGGTCGTCCACCCAGATTTTGCCTTCAAAATAGCGCTCCCCTTTTACCATGCTTTTCGGGCGAACGTTGAAGGTGAAACAGGGAATCTCGTCGGCGTTCTCCTTGCCCAGGAAGTCGATGTTGTACTTGCCGATTTCGTCCGTCGTCAACACGAAAGGCTGCACGCTGCGAAGATCCTGCTCGTCCTGCGGAGTAATCGACAGGTGCAGTGTCATCATGGGCGCGTAAACCACCTTTTCAACACGTTGCCTGTTCGGTCCGAAAATGATGTCGGAAGTCAGTTCCCATTTACCCTGCACCACGCGACCGTCAGGGTCCAGTTCTTCAAATTTGAGCGACTGGCGGTAGGTATAGCTCTCGCGCGCCTTGCGGAACTCCGCTTCTTTCGCCGCAAACTTCCGGATGATCTCGTCCGGAGCAGGGTCGGCCGCAAACGCCGGAAGCGTGCTCATAAGAGCTGCTGCAAAGAGGGAGCTGGTTACAAATCCGCGCATAATCGATCTCCTTACAATGACGTACATTTCAAGCTTACAGTTTCTTAGCGATGGTCAGTAGCTGAATGTTACTGGTGCCCTCGTAAATCCGACCGATCTTCGAATCGCGCCACAGCTTCTCAACAGGGTAATCGCGCGTCACGCCAACTCCGCCGTGGATTTCGATCGACTTCGAGGCGATACGTTCGGCAGCTTCCGAAGCGAAGTACTTGGCCATGGCGGCTTCCTTCACGAACGGCAATCCGGCATCGCGCAACCGCGCCGCGTTGTAGACCAGCAGGCGCGCCGCTTCGAGTTCCGTCGCCATCTTCGCGAGGTCGAACTGCACCGCCTGGAACGTGGAAATCGCCTGCCCGAACTGCTTCCGTTGCTTGGCATAGCGCACGGCATGGTCAAGCGAACCACGGGCAAGACCGATCATCTGCGACCCGATCGCGATACGGCCTTCGTTCAGCGTTTCAATGGCGATTTTGTAGCCCTTGCCGACCTCGCCCAGCACGTTTTCCTTCGGCACGATGCAGCTGTCCAGAATCAGTTCGCAGGTGGATGACGCCCGAATGCCCAGCTTGTCTTCCTTCTTGCCCACGGCAAATCCGGAAAAGCCGCGTTCCACAAGGAACGCCGTGATGCCGCGGTATCCCGCCGCCGGGTTGGCGTTCGCGAACAGCACGAAGACGCCGGCCTCATTGGCGTTGCTGATCCAGAGCTTGCGCCCGTTCAGCACGAAGTGGTCGCCCGCGTCCTGCGCCGTGGTTGCCAGCGCGAAGGCGTCTGAGCCCGAACCGGCTTCGGAGAGCGCGTAGGCGCCCACCGTGTCAGCCGCCAGCCGGGTCAGATACTTTGTTTTCTGGGCGTCGCTGCCCCAGCGCATGATGGCGTTATTGACGATGGTGTTCTGCACGTCCGCCACCACGCCCACCGACGGATCCACGGCGGAAAGCTCTTCAATCGCCAGCACGCACTGGAAGAAATTGCCGCCCTGCCCGCCATATTCCTCCGGGATCTCAATCCCCATCAGGCCCAGTTCGAACAGTTGCTTCAGCAGGCCCTTGTTGAGGACTGCGGACTCATCCATCTCCCGCACCAGCGGCGTGATCTGCTCCTTCGCGAACCGGCGAACCGTTTCGCGAAACAACAGTTCTTCTTCATTAAGCTGAGTCAGCGGCATCCTAACTCGCTCCGATCAGTGAACTCAGCGCTTTCCATGTCCGGCCCTGTGCTTCCGCCACCGCTTCGTAAGTCACTTCGCCGCGATAGGTGTTGACGCCTGCGGTCAGCCCCGGGTGTTCCCTGCACGCCTTCTCCAGGCCCTTGTTGGCGAGTGCCTGCAGATAGGGGAAGGTCGCGTTGGTCAGGGCAAACGTGGAAGTGTGTGGCACGGCGGCGGGCATATTAGAAACGCAGTAGTGCAGCACGTTGTCGACGTAATAGATGGGGTCCGTATGGGTGGTGGCGTGGGAAGTTTCGAAACAGCCGCCCTGGTCAATAGCCACATCCACCACCACTGAGCCACGCTTCATCTTCGAAATCATGTCACGGCGCACCAGCTTCGGTGCAGCCGCGCCCGGAATCAGCACGCCGCCAATCACCAGATCAGAAAGCCGCAGCGTCTCGGCAATCGTATAGGTGTTCGATGCCAGCGTGACCACCATGCCGTTGAAGATGTCATCGAGTTCACGCAGCCGGTTCAGGTTCTTGTCAATGATGGTGACGTGCGCGCCCATGCCCAGGGCGATCTTGGCCGCGTTCGTGCCCACCACGCCGCCCCCGATGATGGCCACGTTGGCCGGAGCCACGCCGGGCACGCCTCCCAACAGGATGCCGCGACCGCCCATCGGGCGCTCCAGATACTGTGCCCCCACCTGCACGGACATGCGCCCCGCGACTTCGCTCATGGGTGTCAGCAGGGGCAGGGAACCATCGCGTTCGACGATTGTTTCATAGGCAACGCCGCTCACCCCGGCCTTCAGCAAGGCATCTGTAAGCTCCGGCAGCGGAGCGAGATGCAGGTAAGTGAAGAGCGTGAGCCCAGGGCGGAAGTACTGATATTCCGCGCTCTGCGGTTCCTTAACTTTGACAACCAGGTCTGCTGCATTCCAAACCTCGGCTGCGGTGCCGACAATCTTGGCGCCCGCGTGCGCGTATTCCTGGTCGTGCAGGGTACTGGCCTCGCCCGCCTGCGTTTCCACCAGCACTGCATGCCCGGCTTCGCACAACGCCGCAACGGCGCTGGGTACAAGGCCGACGCGGGTTTCGTGATCTTTGATTTCTTTGGGTACGCCGATAATCATGCTTCTATGTTCCCACCGATGTGGCAGGTAATGCGAAGCTACCGATGAATTTCGGGGCGTGGCGACTCAGGGGTCGGGGCGGACGGTTCTTTGGCAGGAAGGGGGATAGAAGCCGGGTCACTACCGTTCTTCGGCCCCAGCCCCAGGCTGATCAGGGACGCCGAACTCAGCTTGCCGGTGGGTGAGAGTTTGTTCTCGTTCTGGTACCGCTTTAACGCGTCCGTTGACTCGGCGTTCCAGACGCCGTTGGCTTCTGAATGCAGGTAACCTTTTTGCACCAGAGCGTCCTGGATCTCCTTGTAGCGTTCCGGTGTCGGAACTGCCTGGCGGCTGTGCCATGTGGATGCCACCGGATGCGCCGATCCTTTACCCTTCGTACTGCGTGTTGTACTCCGTGCGCCGGTGCTCTTTGCCGCAGCACCCTTCTGTCCCACTGCCGTCTTCGCAGCAGTCTTCTTTGCCGGCGCTCCCTTGTTCGGCGCTGCCTTTTTCGGGGTTACCGCAGCCAGCGACGAAGAGAACACAGCGAGGAAGAGGATCCAGTGAATGAATTTCATAGGCAAAAAAAAAGGGCCGGAAGCTTCCCGGCCCTCTGCTATTGTATCTGATTTTGCGTGCTTACTGGTTGCCTTCCGGAACCTTACCCGAAAGGAACAGCGGCTGCCACTCACCCGTGCCGCGCGCCCCCATTGCCTGGCGCATCACCCGGAACACCACCGAATCACCCGGCTTCAGACCGCTCTGGATTTTCTTGATATCCTCCGGAGCCGATAGATTTTGCCGGTTGAGCTGGAGCAGTATGTCGCCCTTCGCCAGGCCGATGTCTTCCGCGAACGAGGTCTGTTCCACCGAAGTAATCGACACGCTGCCCTCGCCCTTGTAGCCCACGCGCTCCTTGTTGGCTGCAGTCAGCGGCTGGATAGTGATGCCAAAGCGCATCTGCACGCCTTCAACAGCAGCCTCCGGCTTGTCCTCGGCCTTCCTGCCGCCATACAGCTCGGCGAAGATCTTGGTGCGGTCGCCCACCACCACGCTCAGCGTCATCGGCTTCTTATCGCGAATGATGCCGACTTTCACAGCCGTGCCAACAGGGCTGTCAGCCACGATGTCAATCAGGTCCTGACCCTTGCGGATGGTCTTGCCGTTGACTTCGGTCACGATATCTTCCGGCTTCATACCGGCCTTTTCGGCAGGTCCGTCGGATTCCAGTTTTTCCACGAAAATGCCGTGGTCAGCACCGTAAACCTTCAGCGTATCCGAGATATCCGGCTTTGCGCTGAAGTGAATCCCGATGGAACCACGGGTCACGTGGCCGTCGCGGATGATATCGTTATAGACCTTCACCGCCGAGTTGATCGGCATGGCAAATCCGATGCCCTGGTAACCGCCACTTCGGCTGGCGATCATCGTGTTGATCCCGACCACCTCGCCGTTGATGTTCAGCAGCGGTCCGCCACTGTTGCCTGGGTTGATGGCGGCGTCGGTCTGGATGAAGTGCTGGAAGCTGGTGGCGTCGCCGGGGATATCGCGGGCCAGAGCGCTGACGATACCGGCGGTAACCGTGGCCTGGAAGCCAAACGGAGAACCGATGGCAACGGCCCAGTCGCCTACCTGCAGGGCATCGGAGTTGCCGATTTTCGCGGCAACAAGATCCTTGCGGTGCACATGGATCACGGCCAGATCGGTATCCTTGTCTGTGCCGATCACCTCAGCAGGGTATTCGGTCGAATCGTTCATGAAGACAACTTTGATGCGCGTCGCTTTTTCGACCACGTGATTGTTGGTGAGGATGTAGCCGTTCTTATCGACCACCACACCTGAACCCGTGGCCGCGCTGGGCTGGTCCTGCGGTTCGCCGAACTGGAGGCCACCACCGCCGCCATTGGGTCCGCCGGGGCCAAAGAAGCGCTGGAAGAACTGCTGCATGCCGCCGTTGTCCTGCGGCTGTGCGTCTTCATCTTCGTCCTGTGGCTGCTGGTGAGGGGAGAGCTGCTGACGGCGTCGGGAATTCGGCGCCGGGTGGTTCTGCGCCATTTCTTTTTTCGGAATGTACTCGGTCTTGATGTTCACTACCGAGGGTTCCAGACGTTTAGCCAGCTTGCTGAATTCGTTGGGAACCAGAACAGGGTTCGGAATCGTGAGCGGGGTCGCGTCCGGCGCCGCCGCCTGGGCCCTCGCCGCCTTCGCGCCGGTCTGAATGACGGTGCCAATCAGAACGCCGATGGCGAGAGTAAAGAGAATGAGCGTGAATGAAAGAAACTTCTGTGTGCGCATCTTATCGTAGAAACTCATGGCTGGTTATCGTAACTCCTGTAATCGAAAACAGTTATCAAAATTGTACATTCGGACGGGCCGATTCACCTGTTAAGATGCCGGTTGCGCGCCGTTCGTTTCATTTCCGTCTTTTGCGGAACTTCGGAACCGCAGTTCCACCAGCAAGATGCCTGCCAAAATCAACACGGCTCCCAGCTTGCCTCGGTTTGCCAGGGTTTCCCCCGTCAGAATCCATGAAGTGAGCCACGCCACTACCGGCTCCAGCGAAAAGATCAGCGCGGAGCGGGTTGCGGTGGTGTATTGCTGTGCCCAAGCCATGGTGGTGAAGGCCAGAGCCGTGGCCAGCAGGCCCGTGATCAGCACTGCCGCCGCCACACCTGGCGTCGCGCGAAACCGGACTGGCCCGGCCAGAAAAACCGAACCCAATCCCAGCAATGTCGCCGTCGCCACCTGCATCACGGCGATGGTTTGAAAATCTCCGCCGGATGAATAGTGACTGATCACGACGATATGCAGCGCGAAAACAACCGCGCAGAGCAAGCTGAGGAAGTCCCCGTGACTGATCGCAAATCTGCCCGCTGGCAAGGTCATGAGCGCCATACCGATTGAGGCCACCACGATCCCGAGGACTTCCAGGAGCCGTGGCCTGACCCTATAGACGAGCGAACTCGCCAAAGGTACCATCGGGATGGAAAGGCCCGTTAAAAAAGCGGATTTGGAGGGGGTGGTGAGTTCCAGACCCAGTGTCTGGAACACATACGCGGCGAACAGGAGGCAGCCCGCGAAGACGCCGGGGCCAATGCCGCTGCGCTTCATCACTTTCCGGTAGATCAGAAAAAGCGCGACGGCGGCGACCGTGAATCGCAACGTTAAGAAGAGATAGGTGGAGATATCGGCCAGCGCCGACTTCACCAGGACGAAGGTCGAGCCCCAGATGACCGTGACCCCGATCAGCGCCAGCTCTGACTTCGCGCGCCCGGTCATTCGGCCGTGTCCTGCAGCAGCAGCGCCGCAGTTAAGAAGATCCGTTTCAGGCCCAGGTCTCGCCCGTCGGGCCGGTACCATTCGCCGGTTGTGTGTGCGCCGCCGCCCTGGCCGCCTGCGCCGATGGAGACCGCCGGTATGCCCAGCGACAGTGGAATATTGGCGTCCGTGGAAGAACAGTCGAGCCGTGTGCGGATGCCGAGGTGCGATTCAACGGCCCGCAGGAAGGTGAGCACAGACGCGTCCGGGGCGATTCGGGCTGCCGGGCGGCTGCCGATTTCTTTGATCCTCGCGCTCACACGCGACGAGATCGCGCGGGCATTTTCGATCTCTTCCGCGCGGCTGACAGATACCTGCAGGTGAGCCACAAGCTCTTCGATTTTGTCGTTGTTCTCAGACCGGATATCAACCTTCGCCCGGGCGCTGGCCGGGATGGCGTTGATGCTGGCTCCGCCTTCAATAATTCCGACGTTGATCGCCACTTTTGGCGTGGCGCGCGGATCGAGCGGACGGTGGTCCACAAACGCCGCCATGGCGCGGCTCAGGGCGTGCACCGGGTTGCCAATGCCGAAGTCGCTCCAGCTGTGGCCGCCGGAACCCGAAATCGTCACTTCGAAACGGCGGCTTCCCAGGGCCTGGCAGGTGATGTGGTCAATCGCCGCTCCGTCGATGATCAGAAAGGTCTTGATGCGCTTCAAAAGGTCCGCCTGGTTGCAAAGGTGCCGCATGCCGCGCAGATTGCCTTCCCCCTCTTCACCGACGTTGGCAACTAACAGGAGGCGGCGCCAGATTTCGGGCGGTTGCGGGTTGGATTTGATGGCTTTTGCGAGGGCGAGCAGCGCGGCCAGACCGGCCCCGTTGTCAGATACGCCCGGGCCACGGAAGTCGCCCTCGCGATCAACGGTAATGTCATCCTTCGTGCGCGGTGCCAGCACTGTGTCGAGGTGCGCCGTTGCGGCGATCAAAGGCCCGACCGGATCAGCATCCAGCGAGGCCAAAACGTTTCCGGCGCGGTCGATACCCGTGTGCCAGCCCAGCGCCCGAAAATTCGCAGCCATCCACTCGGCGCGCTGTTGTTCCAGAAAGGTGGGCGCAGGGACGCGACAAAGCTGCAGGTGAATCTCATTCACCCACTGCTTTTCACGCGTAAACCATTGAAGCGCCTCGCGGATGCCGGGGCGTTCAGCAAGTTCGCCGACTGCCGCGGCCGCGGGAAAGAGATTGGCCGCCACTGCTTTTAGTGTAGCTGGCGGTTAGCGTGGCCGGCTTTCCTCTGCTACCACTCCAGGCGGAACACCAGAATCGCGTGCCAGCGCCCGGTACCAATATCGGAGAAGCTTCCCCGCGTGCCCGTAAACGTTCCAAAGCCCGACGGGTCCGTCTTATTAAACACCGAATTCGGCGCGTTGAAGTTGTGGTATTTGTATACGTTATTGATGTCACCGCGCAGTGTGAATCGCATGCGGTCGCGGATCGACCACGTCTTCTGCGCAGAGGTCTGCGGCCAGATCACACCGGGAGCCTGCAGCGTATTGCGCCCCAGACTGCCAACCGTATAGGCCGCCGGATAGGCGAAGCCGTTGCTGTTCAGATAGCGGGTCTGCGCCGCAAACGGGAAGCGATTCGGTCCGATATCGACATGGTCCAGCTTCACCTGCCCGTCCGGCAGAATCTGGTTGGGCCGGTTACCCACCCCCGGCAGGTAATTATCGGGGCTGCCGGCGAAGGTGACGGTGAACGGCTGGCCGCTCTGGAAGGTCTGGATCATGACGATCTCCCAACCACCCAGCAGCGTGTTCGCCAAACCGCCCTTATTCATCCATTTGCGGCCCTTACCCACGGGCAGTTCGTATGTCATGTTGCTTACCCAGCGATGGTGCACATCGTAGTTGGCGCGCCCTTTATCCAGGCTGCGGTTGTAGTACGAAATGCCGCTCACGTTGCCATCATCATCCGCGTTATCAAGCGTCTTCGACCATGTGTAGAAAGACGTCATATTCATCCCGCCCGAATAACGCTTCTCAAAACGCAGCGTGGCCGAGTGGTAGGTGTTGTGCCCGAAATTGCTCACCAGGTTGACGTTACCGAACTGGGGGTAAGGCTTATAGCTCTGGAAGTTGGTGCGGATCTTATCCAGTGTCGCCGTGTCAGACGGGAAATAACTGATCGGCTGCACATTGATGTTCCAGGCGTTCATCAGCTTCACGCCCGCAGACCCCTGATACTGAGCATCCATCAGCCAGGTGCGTTTGAACTGCCACTGGAAGCCGCCCGACCAGCTCATCACATAGGGCGTGCGCATGTGCGGGTCGAACCATGTGGCATTGCGGCTTGCATAGTTGGTGCCCACGTAAGGCACGCTGCCATTGGACGCGGCAATGAAGTTGATGGTTGGCGGGCCCTGCGAAAGTTTAAACACCGTGCGGGGATCGCCGGTGGGTGCCTGTACGTTCGCAGTTGCCACATACTCCTCGAAATTCTGATTGATCTCATTGGTCATCAGGTCCGTTGAGATGATGCCGAAGCCGCCGCGAAACACCAGATTCTGCCGGAAGTTCCACGCCACGCCAATGCGCGGCTGGAAGTTATTCAGATCCTTCTCATAGAGGCCGCCGGCCTGGTGGACGATGGCCCCCTTCAGGCCGCTGGCGGGATCGATTGCGTTCGGGTCGAACTGCGATTGCTGTCCGTATTTCGTGGAGAATGGCGACTCATAAGACCAGCGCAGTCCCAGATTCAGCACCACGTTCTTAAATGGCCGGAAATCATCCTGCACATAGATCGCGTGGCCCCACCAGCGGGGCAGCCAAGTGGCCTGGTTGCGTGTGAACTGCGCGCTGGCCACATTGCCCAGCAGGAAATTTGCGAAGGTGTTGCCCGTGTTCGGCGTGAAGGGCAGTTCCGTGCCGCCCATGTTGTACGTACCGGAGGGCAGCGCTTCCGTCAATGAGTTGTAACGGGTGCGCACCGTTTCATAGCCGACTTTGATGGTATGGCGCCCGGCGACTTTGGTCAGATTCTCCTGCAGCGTGTAGTCTTCGGCAACGTTTTGGAACTTGCCGCCTTCGCCTCCCCGGAAGCCGGTAATGATATTGGGGAAGGTGGCGTCACTGACGTTCGGGATGCCGAGCCTGGCCGCCCAGCCCTGACCATAGGTAGGCGGATCCTTCGTTTCACGCCGCCGGTTGTGCGCCGCGCGGAATTCGTTGATGACGGTGGGCGAGAAGGTATGCGTGTCAGAAATCACCACGTTGGTAAAGTCATTTGGCTGCACGAAAACCGGGTCATAGATATCCCAGCTGACGTCCGTGGAATAGCGGCCCGGCGCGCGGTTGCTCTGCCGCGACACACGCGCGAAGATGCGGTTTTTCACGTTGAACTGGTGGTCGACTTTGGTATCGAAACGGTTGAAGAAGTACTCGCCTTTGGTCGGCAAAACCAGGTTCTGCGTGGGGCCGACAGGGGTGATGACACCAGGCTGATTCGACTGCGGCCACGGTTTGTAAGAAAGCAGTTTGGTCGAGACCGGATCGAAGCGGTTCACCGGAATCTGGTTGCCCGTGAACGGATCGCGGATCCACTTGCCCGTCGCATCCTGGCGAGTGGTTGCCGGGTCGTAGATGGGATATCCGCGGCCACCCAGCGTGAAGTCGCCGTTGTACATGGCGGTCGTCGGAACGTTGGTGATGGCGGTTTCCGAAACATGCTCCTGGTGGCGCTGGAAGCCGAAGAACCAGAACGTCTTGTCCTTACCGTTATAGATTTTGGGGATGCGAATGGGGCCACCCGCAGTCGCCGACATTTCGTGGTAGCTCCATGGGTTGCAGGGCAGGCCCACATCGCAGCGTTTGAGCTGGTCGAAATACTGGCGATGCACCAGCTTGCCGTTCAGGTATCGATCTTCCGCCGAGCCATGAAACGCATTGGTGCCGCTCTTGTAAACGGCTGACATCACGCCACCGCCGGCGTGGCCAAATTCCGCAGGCAGGCCGGTGGTGTACATCTTGAATTCCTGGATCATGTCGAGCGTGCCGGTCATGATCTTTTGATCGTCATTCACTGCGCCGCGAACGGGCTCCTTACCGCTCACGCCATCCAGAATAATGCCCAGCGAACGTTCCCGCTGCCCGACTCCGTGCAGCCCGTTGATCACGTTCAGGCCAGGCATGTAGAGAGTCATGCGCTTCAGGCCTTTTTGCATCACCGGGATCTTCACCACCGCATCGCCGTCCATCACCTGGCCGATCACCGAGGTCTCGGTTTCGAGGAGCGGCGTGGCAGCCGTCACCCTCACCGAGTCCGTGATATTGCCCACTTCCATACGGACATCAATCCGCGGCGTTTCATTAATGCGCAGCGTCATGCCGTCTCGCACCTGCGTCTTGAAGCCACTCACTTCCACGGTGATCTGGTAGTCGCCTGGAATCAGATTGGGGACGTAGTAAGATCCTTCCGGAGACGAAACAGTCCCGGACAGAAATGAAGTATTGGTGTTGACCACCTTCACTCGCGCGCCCGCAATCACCGCGCCCGATGAATCGGTGATGTTCCCGACAATAGTCGCGGTCCCGGTTGTCTGCGCGCACGCCGTCGGCGCGAACGTCGTGATCGCTGCAAGGAGAAATATCAGACTCTGAAGTGTCACGTTTTACCCCGTTTTGCCAAAGTGCCGACGCCCATGCTACGTAAAACGAAGGCCGGATGCAAGCATTCTATCTGTCGAGCGCCGCAGCCAGCGACGCCGCGAGTGTCAGGTTCTTTCCGCTGCTTTCCACCACAATCCGCCCGTTCTCAATCCGCACATCGTCGATTTTCGTGAACGTGTCCGGCACATGAGCATAAAAAAACAAATAGTGCGATTCAAGCTTGCCCTTTGCCGGCAGCCAGCGGTAGGTCGGTGCGCCGAACATGGTGCCGGCGCTGA
>JBBQDH010000107.1:0-18798 GCA_038319515.1 Bryobacterales bacterium | reverse complement strand
GAAATAGGCCACGGAATCCGACAGCCGCGACCCCGGACGATAATCCATCCAGCTACGCCCGGCCCGGTTGATGCGCACCTCCCCCGACATGTGGCACTGCGCGCATACCGAATCGCGCTGCGCCGGTGGCAAACGAGCGGGATTTACGAGCGTACCTTTTCCCTGAACATGTTCTGAGCCTGGTCCGTGGCAGCGCTCGCACCCTACACCATCCTGTGTGAAGGGCGGGTCAGCATACCGATTCGAATAAGCAGCCGAGGAACGAATCTGGCTCGCGTGGCAGTTCAGGCATTCCGGCTCGGCTGGCCGGTTCCAGCGAGACATGTCGTCATTTTCGTAGCCGGGCGACACGTCCCAGCGCCCCAACTGCGAAAACCACGTCACGGGGGCTTCAAACAAGAAGCCTTCTCTCCAGTAGAAAAAGCTTTTACCCGCGGTTCCTGAGCCGATGGAAAAAGCGAGTTGCTTCTGCGTTCGCAGCGCGCCGCGTGATGCCGTCACCAGACCGGTGGGTTCGATCCGGTAGTCCGTTCCGGAGCCGGAGTGGCGAAATTCGCCGGGGTTGAGACCTTCCGAAACACGACCGCTGCTCTGCGCCATCGGCGTTTTGGAGTAGGCACGGTAGATCTCCACATGGCAGGGCGCGCACGCCTGGTTGCCCACATACAGTGTCTGCGCCGCCAGAAGCAGCATCATCGCCGTAGTGTCGGGGGAGAGGCTTCGAACTGCTTGCGGTGCCTCTCGGCGTTCGCCGTGTCTCCCAGTCTGGAATAGGCGCGGGTCAGCAGGAAGTGAATCTGCCGGTCCAGCGTTCCGGAGCCGGGTTCGGCCAAAGCCTTCTCGGCGTACTGCGCCGCTTCCGCGTAGTTGTCTCTTTCGAACGCGAGGCGCCCCGCCTCGTATCGGCCATCCCGCGAGTGAGGGTCCAGTTGCAAAACGCAGGCGACTTGCAACGCGCTTTCTTCATAGCGATTCAGAGTGAAGAGGAGCCTGCCGTACGCGGTGTGAGTTTCAGGATTGGGCCGCCCGAGTCTGGCCTCCAGAGCGATTGTCTTTTGATACAAAGGTTCCGCGAGATCGGGATGGGCAAGACCTTCCTGCGAAAGCGCCTGATACAGCAGCACACGCGGGTTATCAGGATCCAGCCGCCGGGCTCGATCCAGAACCGGGGCCGCGTTTGAAAAGTCGTTATCCACGTAATAAAAAAAGCCGAGCATGAACTGCGCGTAGGCTGAATTTGGGTCCAGACTCGCCGCGCGACGAAATGCGGCGCGCGCATAATCGAAGCGGTCGTATGCCATCGCAATCTTGCCGCGCAGGGTCCATGCCGGCAGGTAGGAAGGGTTTTCTTTGAGGGAGAGATTCAGCGCATCGGCAGCCTGAGACAACTGACCCTGCCGAAACAACTCATTGGCGTGGTCGTAATTCTGCTGCGCGAGCGAAACTCCCAGCGACAGCATCGCCAGCCAGATCATTCAAGCCTGCCCCCCTCCCGCAGTTTATAGTAACGCCCCGAGGGCACATTTTCGAACTTGTCGATTCGTGCCGAAGGCTTCGGCCACCTTACTTCCAAAGAGTCTATCTTCTTTTCGGTGCCTAACCCGAGCAACTCCCGGGGATCGCTGGCCGACAGGTAGCTTCCGCCCGCAGTCTTGAGATGCGAACGTTTGCGCCCGCCTGTTGACCAGGTAATGACCGCTCCCGTGGAATTCCCCTGAAGGTCGAGGCCAACCCAGTGATTAGCGGTCCCGGTATGTTTGAGGATCAGCGGTGCGCCGCCGGAGTTCGCCACAACCACGTCGGGCAGTCCCCGATTGAAAAGGTCGCCGACCGCCAGCCCGCGGGAGGCGTAGTTTCTGGTGAAAGCCTCACCGGCCCGGGCTCCCATGCCCACGAACTTTCCGCCCTCGTTATGAAACAACAGGAGCGGCTCACGATAAGTGAGGGTATTCGAGATCTTTTCGATCAAATCGTCGGGATGTCCGTTGCAGACAATCAGATCGAGATCGCCATCCAGATCGAAGTCATAGAGTTTTGCGCCCCAGCCGCTGTACATCTGAGTCGCGGTACCGATACCAGTTGAACCGGCATCATCGGTGAAATCCAGGTTTCCGCGATTGCGGTAAAGGGAGAAGCGCTCGCGGTTGAAGTTACTGACAAACAGATCCTGCTTCCCGTCGTTATTGAAATCGCCCGCATCCACGCCCATTCCCGAGCGCGCCGTGCCGTCTGAGCTGTAAGCCACGCCGGCTTCGAGGCCAATCTCTTCGAACGCTCCGCCGCCTTTGTTCAGAAACAAAAAGTTTCCCACGGAATCGTTAGCGACGAACAGATCCATCAGCCCGTCTCCGTTCACATCCGTGGCGACTGCCCCGAATGTCTTACCCGCATGCCTGCCAATTCCCGATTCCAGACTCACGTCGGTAAATGTGCCGTCGCCATTGTTTCGGTACATTCGGCTGGGCCAGGGATCGTAACTCAGCGGGTAACAATAATGCGGTACTCCGTCCTGCAGACACTGACGTTCGAGCGACTTGTTGTATTTAACGAAGTGACCGACAAACAGATCGGGTGCGCCGTCCTGGTTGTAGTCGAACCATACGGCGGCGGTGTAAAGCCCTGGCGCGTCCAGCCCCGCTTGCTTCGTAACGTCGGTAAAGGTTCCGTTCCCGTTGTTGCGATAGAGGATGTTGCGGCCGTAAGTAGTGACGAACAGATCCGTCCAGCCGTCGTGGTTGTAATCGCACGTGGAAACGCCGATGCCGAAATCCCGGCCCGCGACACCGGCTTTCTCAGTAACATCCGTGAACGTTCCGTCCCGATTGTTGCGATACAAAGCGTTTCGGAGAGGGTGCTGCGGAGTGAAAAAATCTGATGGGCCGCTGTTTACAAAATAGAGGTCCATCCAGCCATCGTTGTCGTAGTCAAAAATGGCCACTCCGGGGCCCATCGATTCCGGCAGGTACCGATGGGCGGAGAGCGCGTTGTCGTGCACGAAGGTAATACCGGTTCTGGCGGGCGGCAGCGTTTCATAGACCGCCGCGCCCAGCAGAGCCAGCGCGAAGAATGCGTAGCCGCCCAAGTTGCCTTAAACTCCTAGAACTGGAACCGTGCCACCAGCTGACCGGTCCTCGGTGCGCTGTTCACCGAACTATTGTTGATATAGCCGAAACCGGAAGCCAGCTGACCGTTGGACTTGTAACTCGTAGTCGCCTGAGCGTTACCGTTTGAGGGGTTGTTCAGGTAAGTCCGGTTGAAGACGTTGAAGAGTTCCGCGCGTACCTGGAAGCTCATCCTCTCGCGGATTTTGAAAACCCGCCCCAGACTCAGCTGCTCATCCGGGCGGCGGGCATACCGGTACTCGGAATAATAAGCCGCTGCCGTGCCGAACTGTCCGGGGCCGGGCTGAGACCAGGCTGCCGGATTCAGCACCAGGTCTTTAGAAGGGTCTATACAGTGGCAGTTCAGGCCCTTCAGAAACAGCGGCTGGCCCGCGACGCGGTTGACGAACGTTCCCTGAAAGAAGACCGAGCCCAGACTGTTGTTGGCGGTGGGCACCTGAATGGGTGTGCCACTGGCATAGCGAAGAATTCCGCCCGCGGTCCAGCCGCCGGTAATCTGCCGCACCAGCGAATTTCGGTTCCATCCCGGCACTGTGTAATTGAACGCGACCACCATGATCTGAGGCTGATCGTTTCTCGACAGAGTTTTGTTGAGACGTCTGTTGAACACGTTATTGGTGGGGATTGTGGTTCCGTCCTGATCTTCCGCCGTCGCAAGGTTCTTGGCAAAGGTGTAATTCGCCGTCACGTCAAGACCATGCGAAAAGCGCTTGGTGAACTTTAACTGAAGGGCGTCATACCAACTGTCGCCCAATGGTGCCCACTGGATACCGATATCGCCAAACTGCG
This sequence comes from Bryobacterales bacterium, assembly GCA_038319515.1. Lineage (GTDB taxonomy): Bacteria > Acidobacteriota > Terriglobia > Bryobacterales > Bryobacteraceae > BOG-234. The sequence goes on along the minus strand of JBBQDH010000107.1, from coordinate 14,887 downwards.
GGTAAGGCCGCAGGCTCTGGGCCACCGTGTTGCCAAGCGAATAGCCGGCGTAAGGCGCTTTGAAGTTAGCCGCAATGGCCTGCGGAGAACTTAGTTTTGAGGTCAGCAGCGAATAGTCCGTTGGGCTGTTGACATCCAGACCGAAGCTGGAGATTCGCTGAGCCGTTAAGGCGTTCAGCCGTACCAGGCCGTTTGCCTGCTCCCATGCACCGCGATTTCCGACGTAGGCGGCTTCGATCACGATGTCCTTTGACAACTCCCGCTGCAGGCTGATGTTCCACTGATTGGTACGGGGAGGGCGCCCTCCGTTACGATCTACCGCGCTGGCCGGCGAATTGATGGTGCCGGGATCGGGCTTAATTCCGGTGGCGTACGTCGCGGCGTACAGCACTGCCGGATCGTAGGTGATTCCGTTTTTCAGCAGCAGCGCGGGGGATCCGAAAGTGGGATTCGAAAACGCGATGCTGTTGAAGCCGGTTCCGGAGGAGGAACCAATGTAGTTGAAGTTTGGCGCCTGCCCGTAGGTGATACCCCAGCCCGCTCGTATAACGGTCTTCGAGTCAATCTGATACGCGGCGCCAATGCGGGGACCGAGGGCATAGGGATAAGTACTGGTGAAGCTGCAATTGCATCGGCCCGGACCGGTTCCGTCGTAAATAGTGGCTCCCAAAAGACCGCCCGCGGATGGGTTGGCAACTGTAGGCGCGAATTCGCTTTGGCGGTGGTACAGCTCATGAGGAGCGGGTTGGTAGTCGTATCGAAAACCGTAGGTCAGGGTGAGCTTGCGGGTCAGCCTCCAGGTATCCTGCACAAAGCCGGCCCAGGCCATCTTGCGATATTGCGGATTCTGGGCGTTCGAGACACTGGCGCTGTTAGCCAGCCCCAGAAGGAAACTCGCGTATCCAAAGCCCACATTGCCTCCGTTCAGCGACTGACCCTGAGTAGAGGGAAGTCCCGTTTGTGAGGGATCAAAGCCGTAGTTCCCGGCAGTCCCCAAAGTGTTTTGGTTCGTGAACGTATCGAGGCGCCACTCGCCGCCGGCCTTGTAAGAATGGTTGCCGCGCGCCATCGTGCCGCTTGCCACTGCCGTCGGTTTGTCCTGAAGGTACAGATTCTGATTCACAGGGCCGAGCGCGTTGCCGCCGCCATTCTGTTCATTGACACCGCCGAACGAGTTATTTCCGAGCCCCGTGAAACGCGGGAAGCCCGGCCCTGCCGCCTGCTTCAGACCCAGAGCCGAGACATCGTACCCAGTGATGGATGGCGGGGCCGTGTCGGGGTTGTGATAGCGCGTATAACCCGCGCCCATGTGCAGCAGAATCGTCGGGCTGATCGTGTAGTCGAAATTGATGCGGGCCGTATAGCTGCGAATCAGTTGCTCGCGCCGCGCGCTGATCGGATCGGGAAATCCATCCTGGCTGTTATCTTTATCCGTGCGCTGGGAAGAATAGTAGCCGGAGAGGTGCTGCTTTTCATTAAAATTGTGGTCGATTTTTACGGCTGGAATGGCCTGAATCTTACTGGTGATGTAGCGCTCTTCGTAGTTGTTGACGTTACCGGCTCTGGTAGGCAAAGGGATGAGTCCCTGCGCCTTCAGCGCAATAGGATCGAGCCGGTTCATAGGGATCACATTATTTGGGAAGGGATCGGTGACCGTGGCTCCGTTGACGGTTCGCAGAGTGGTGGGATCGTAAATGGTGTTCTCGAAGATGGAACGGCCCAGCGGGTCGCTGTTCAGTTGCTTGTTGGTAAGAATAGAACTGAAATCGCCATTCCGCATGCCCGGCGTAGGCACGGTGCCGAACGTGTCGGTGGCCTGATGTTTGCGGTACATCTCGTAATTGAAGAAGAAGAATGTACGGTCATGCCCGTTGTAAATCTTCGGTATCCACACCGGACCGCCTATGGAGCCGCCGAAATCGTTTTGCCGGTTTGGCGGGCGAAGCAGGTGTCCGTGACCGCTGTCGGTAAAGGGCTGTCCCGCACCCAGATCTTCATTTGGTGGAATAATCGTAAGCACTCCCGTGAAACTGGTTCGTTCCGGAGCGCGCCGTGAAGTTGAATAATCCGCCGATCACCTGGCCGAACTCCGGAGAGAAGTTGCTGGTCTGCAGAGTGAATTCCTGAATCGACTCCATGGAGGGCTGCGATTCATCGGAAACGCGGGGGTTCAGATTGCTGGTCGCGTCCTGCCCTTCGAAGATGATTCGAAAAGAGCCGTTGGGTGCGCCGTTCACCTTGATATCGTTCCAGCCATTGAGACTGGCGCCCGGCGCGAGTTTCACAAAGCCGAGCGGGTTGCGAATAGCTCCGCCGCCGATACCGAAGTTAATCGGAAGAGCGTTCAGGCGGTCCCCGGCGAACGTATCGCTTTGCTCGGAGTCTTCAGTCTTTAAAAGCGCCGCGTCGGCGGTGATGGTGATGGATTCCGAAGCGGAGCCGACTTCGAGGGCGATGTTCACGCGCGCCGTTTCCGCCACCTGGACACGAACTCCCTTTTGCAGGAATTTCTTGAACCCTTTCACTTCAACCGAAATATCGTAGATTCCAACACTCAGCGAAGAGATGGTGTAGTTACCAGTCGATGTCGTGACTGTTCGCGACACAACGCCGGTCTCCGGATTCACGGCGACCACAGCGGCGTTTGGAACCACCGCGCTGGCCGAATCGGAGACGGTGCCGGTGACGGTCCCGCGGTCGCTTTGTGCGAGGAGGGAGCCGGTAATCATGACCAGGCTGAAAAGGCGAACGACGTTGTTCATGTACACTCCAGCGTCGATTATGACGCGATTTATAGTTCCGTGCAAGGAAATGGTTCCGTGCAGGGAACAAACTGAGAATTGGGTACGACGGGAACGAGATTTAAATCAGGACTAGCTAGTGTAGTGTCCGCGAAATAACTATCAGCTTTTGGGGTTCGTTTGCGAGTTTTGGGAGTAGTGCAGCCGGGCTGGATTTGTTCGAGGGTTTGGCGGCACCGGGAGAGCTTCTGCCGGATGGAATCCACGGTCGCGGTCCATACGAATGGCTTAGGGTCTTTGTTCCACGTGGCGAGGAAGGAAGCAATAGCAGCCTCAAGGTCGGCAACGCTTCGGAAGACGCCCCGGCGGATGGCCTTCTGATCAAGGTGTCCGAACCAGCGCTCGACGAGATTGAGCCAACTGGAACTTGTGGGGACAAAGTGAATCACGAAGCGAGGGTGTCGTTTCAGCCATATCTGCACTTCACTGGTTTTATGGGTGCCGTAGTTATCCATCACCAGATGTAGTGGTACTGTGCCTGGGAACTCTTTGTTGAGCAGGCGCAGGAAGCGAATGAACTCCTGATGTCGGTGTCGGGACAGGCACTGGCCCACTACCTTGCCATGAACGGCGTCAAGCGCGGCGAACAGCGTGGTGGTGCCGTTGCGCTTGTAATCGTGTTGACCAGAGGCGAAGATCCATGGTCAGCCTTGTCCAGGATAGGGTCGGTATTTGCCTGCACTGTGGCCAGTCCCGCAACGGCCCTTCCTGATTGGCAGACCCGGCTGTGTCCGGTCCAGGGCTTGAATCTGGCTCTTTTCATCTACGCACAGGACAATCGCCTGGCTGGGCGGATTTAGATACAGGCCGACCACGTCGGTCATTTTCTCCAGGAACTTCGGGTCGCGCGACAGTTTGAAAGTTTCCGTGCGGTGCGGTTGCAAATTGTGCGCACGCCAGATGTTGCTGATTGTGCCGGCGTCATGGTCGTGACGGGCATCCTGGCCGCCTGGGGGCCTTATGCGGCGGGCGGTGGCGGTGGATCCGAACGTGGCTCCGCGCGACGAGTAATCTCCGCCCAGTTCCGCACCATCGCGGCGCAGTCCTTTGCTTCGCGGCAGTTGCGCAGGTCTTCAATCGACCAGCGCATCTTGCGGCTCCAGTTCGGATACTCGGCAGTGGTGCCCGGCAGATTCTGCTGCAGAGTCTCGCCCGTCATGTCTTCCTGATTCACCAGCCAAAGCGCGCAGGGCGTGCTTGCCAGGAAACCCAGCACGGCGTTGTGAAGTTCCGGCGTCAGCAGCGGGATTTGCCCGGCAGCGCGCTGGTAGTCCGGCGGCATCAGATCCATCGCGAACAGCGCATCGAGTAAGTGCTGCTTGTCGCGTACGCGGTCAGCTTGCTGGGTATCGAACGCGGTCTGGTCAATGGTGCCGGCCTTCCGGCGCGCGCCGATATCTTCGCCCGTCCAGAAACCCGCAATGGTGGGCAGGTCATGCGTCGTCGTCGAAACCAGGGCCTGCGCCGGATAGTCGTACGGCAGCTTGAAGCCTTCGGCATTCTGTTCGAAGATCAGCAGCCTATAGCTCAGAATCCCGAAGCGCGCCAGCGTCTCGCGAACCTCGTCTTCCACCGTGCCCAGATCTTCCCCGATGATGATCGCGTCGTTGCGCACACTTTCGAGCGCGAGGATTCGCACCAGGTCCGCCGCGCGGTCGCGAACATAAGCGCCCTTCGCGGCGGTGTGGCCGTCCGGAATCCAGTACAGCCTAAACAGGCGCATGACGTGGTCGATGCGCAAAGCCCCGCCGTGCCGCATCGACTTCCGGATCGATTCGCGAAACAGGCTGTAGCCATCTTCCATGTGGCGACGCTGATCCGGAGGAGGGAAGCTCCAGTCCTGCCCCGAAGGCGCGAAACCATCGGGCGGCGAGCCCACGCGGGCGCCTTTAATGAAGAAGTCGCGGTGCGCCCAGAGGTCAGAGCCGCAGCGGTCGGTGGCGAGCGCCAGATCGTGATACAGCCCAATCGACATACCCGCCGCGCGGGCGCGCTTCTGCACGGCGGCCAGTTGGCGGTCGATCAGCCACTGCAGCCAGCCGTGGAACAGGATTTCCCGGTCGTGAGCGCGCGCAAAGTCCGCGACGGCAGAGCTTGACGGGTCGCGGAAACGCTCCGGCCATTCCGGCCAGACCCAGAGATTCTCATCCGCCGCATGCAGGTGATCGTCCAGCGCGCAGTAGGTGGCGTAGAGACGGAGCAGGTCGCCCTCTGCCGCGATCCAGTTTCGGCAGGCCGCGTTTGGCGGATTGGAATTGAAGATTTGCTCCAGAGCCCGGCGCTTGAGCGCGGCGACAGCCTCATACTGAACGATATCGGTCTCGCGCAGCCGGGCGATCTCCGTCACGATTTCCGGGGTTTCCACATACCCCGGCACGGCTTCCGCATCCAGATACAGAAAATTCCGGTAGAAGATGCTGTTCGGCAGGTATGGGCTGGTGTTGTACGGGGTCCGGTTGTGGATGGCGTGCAGAGGGTTGAGGGCGATGAAGTCCACGCCGAGCGCGGGGACGGCCCAGTCGATCAGGTCCGTCAGATCGCGAAAGTCGCCGCAACCCCAGTTCCGCCCGGAACGGACGCCGTAAAGAGTGATGCCGAGCCCGGCGCGCTTTTGGTTACCAACGCGTTTTGCGGAATCGGGAGCCACAATCAGCCGTATCGAAGCCCCGTTCGCGTGCAGCTGGTGATAGCCGAGCGGTAGTTTCTGGCCGGTGTAGTGGACCCGTTCTCCGCTTTCAAGGACGATCTCGCCCACCGGGATCTCGCCGGGTTCCGACTGGCTGACCACCATCACCGTCGGCGGAAGTCTCACAGCATCCGGCGCATGGGGGTCAATCCCCAGAGCGGTCAGAATGGCGAGGTTCGTCTCCGGCGCGGTGATGTGCGGCTGGCCGAAAATATCCCAGAATTCCTGCTGAACGCCGTTCTTTTCGGCAGCAGACCGGATCGCGTCGTCGAGATTCAATCTTTAAGCTTAGCGTGCGGCCTTAGAATTCCAGCTTTTCAATCAAGGAATTCAGTTGCGTTTGTAGCTGCGCCTTCTGGTTATCGAGCGCCGTCTGCCGGTCATGGATTTTCGCGATCTGTGTTTCCTGGTCCGCCAGTTTGCGCGCGTAATCCTGCACAATCTGCTGCTGTCCGCTGACTGACGAGAGGCTGGCGATGTTCTGGCGGTTACGTTCTTCGTCGCGTGTGAGGTTCTGCACATCTCCGTCGAGGCGCCGTTTCTCGTTGTCGGCGTTCACGATCTGGATCTTGACGTCGGAGATCTGCTGCAACTGGCGACGAGCAGCATCGCTGAGAGTCCTATTGCGGATGTAAACGGCAATCGCGTCAGGTGTCAGGTTGGAAACAGAAGTCTGCTGGTCGTATATGTTTTCCTCAGTGACCGGGAATTCGAGCGACCCGTTGGCCGGAACCTTCACTTCGAACCGGTAGACGTCACGAGCCGTTTCCATGGGCTTCGCCGTGTCGATCAGGTTGTAGCCCTGGCGCACGGGATGCTCAATAATCAGCGTCTTCACGCGGGCGTCTACGTTGCGGATGGCGTAGACTTTCTTCTGGACCAGCGAGTATTTCGAAACCAGGACTCCATTGCGCGCGTGAAACTCCCTCACGTTGTTTGTCTGGGACCCGATGCTGGTGGAGATACGGGTACCGAGATCGACGCCGTAGCTGATGAAACGCCTGTCAGTGTTCTTGATGGTTTCAACGAGCGCTTCGCCTGCGTAGGTACCGGTGTCGTAGACGGTGATCGGACCACCGTCCAGCGTGCGACCGGTGTTGTTGGTCAGTTCGGCGGCGCTCAGTGGATTGGGCTTGCTCTGGTCGGAGTAGATAATCAATTTTCGCGCCGTGATCTTTTGCTGCAGGAACGGCAGCATGGCGGATTCGTTCTTCTTCACCGTGACCGGGTTTTTGATGGCATATTCGAACAGGTCCGCGATTTCGGTCGCGGCACCGGCAGGGGCGATAGAACTGGAAGTCGCGAAGCTGCTCGAATCAAGCGTTTCCCCGCTGCCCAGCCCGGCGTTCCCGGCCATCCGTATCGCGTTGCGGGGGGCTGGCGGAGGCGGCGTAAATGCCAACATCTTATCCATTGCACCCCCATGAATCGTCGGCTTCACAGCCTGATCCTCCGGTAATTCGGCGGTCTCCCGATGGATGTACTTTGGGTCGTACAGTTTCGTCACGAACGAAATCGGCTTCCCGGAGATCAACGAGATGTGGACATTCGTCCAGTCATCGCCCGTGGTGTTATCCACAATCGCCCAGCCTTCCAGCGTCGACGCCGCGTCGTCAAACAGCAACCGATAGCTCGACTTCCACGCCGGCATCGGCATGATGTAACTTGCCTTCACATCCCGCGATTTCGTATCCGTGGAATCAATATAGACGCTGCGCTTGTCTTTCGACCGCGAACTGGTCAGTGCCCTGAGATAGTCCTTAAATTGTATTTGCAGCTTCAAATCCGTAAACCGGATCGCCGACGCAGCCGAAAGATCAACGTTCCGCAGTTCACCGGAATCCATCAATAAGGCGAGCTGCTCATGTTCCGCCCGCTCCTTATCGCCCGGGATCATCCGCGCCGAGACAATCGCGCCGACCACCTTCTGCGTTCCGAACTCCATCTCAATCCGCGCACCCTTCAACTGATCCAGCACACCGCTGAGCGGCTGTCCGGCAGCGATCTGGAACGGGAATTCGCTCAGTTTCTGTTCCAGCGGAATGTTGGAGTCGTACCGAAGCGCCGATACCTTGCCGCCACTGTCGTTGACGGTAAGCGACTTGAGCACGTCGTTCATCTCGTCTTCTTTGAAATCGAGCCGTGCCGATTCCCCTGGCGCGAGCGGCCCGCTCCGCTCGAAATACCCAACACCATGCTTGTAGAGCACAACCGACCGGACAGGCAACTCCGCGCCGGGCGCGAGAGGCGTCACCAGAACAGCGTAAAGAATGAAAGCGACAAAGCTTTGGGTTTTCATAAATAACTCTTTCACCAATGATGACGTGTTTTTGGGTGTGGCGCGCAGCACAACATGAGCAAATCCGGCTTGACAGTTATCCCCATGGCAGGCCAGAGTAAATGTAGCCTAATGCGTCTTGTCTCCAGATTGGCTATTCTTGCGCTGGCTTCCATAGCTTTCGTTTTCGGGCAGCTCCCCGATTTGGCGAAGCCGCCCCAGCCAGTCCAGGAAACGAGCCCTGTCGTCGATCCGGCGAAGCGGGGCGAGCGACCATTGACTCCTGCTGAATTGCGCGATCAACAGATACGGCTGCGGGATCCATTGAGCAAGGCGAATCCCGCGCTGGAAGGGCGGGAATCAACACAGGCCGATCCCGAACCCGCTCCGCTGGTTCGGCGGCAGCCCACTGAGGCCCCCTTGCCGGGTTCAATCGCGGAATCAAACCTGCCGGGGACACAACCAGGGTCCGGTCCGCGGGTTGCGGCACAGGGTTCGGATGCTCCTGGTGCGGACTACGCGGGACCTGCAGTACTGAGCAGAAGTTACACCATCTCCCGGCCCACCGTGCCGAAGTCGTTCAAGTGGACCCCTACACTTGGCTTTACTGAGACCTATGACACGGGACTTGCTCTGCCCGCGCTGATACCAGGCGGGGCGATCAGGCAAGCCGCTTCCCTGGGGTATGGAATTAGCTGGGCAATCAGCGGCCAGCATGCGTGGAAACACGATCTGCTGGGCCTTGACTACCATGGCGATATGAATCGATATGGTGGCAACTCCTCGTATAACGGCGTCAATCAGGCGCTGAACCTGTCATTGCGTCACCTTGTCTCGCGCCGACTTGCTTTGAATTACACGACGACGGGCTCCATCCAGTCGCGAAACAGCACGCTGCTGAACCCGCTATCGGACCCGGGAAGTTCAGTAGCGAACACAAACCTTGCGGCAAGCCCGACAAGTCAGATACTGGACGACCGGGTACGGCAGTGGCAAAACCAGCTCGGAGTTGTGTGGCAGAAGTCTTCCCGACTTTCCTTTAATGCAGGGGCTGGATTGTTCTTTGTGGACCGGACGGGATTTTCGGCTATCGGCAATTCGGGTTATCAGGCTCAGGCCGATGTAAATTACCGCATGACCCGGAAGACGACTGTCGGGCTCTACTACTCGTTTACTACCTATACCTATTCACATCAGATCAGTGTTGCGGACTTTCACACGCTGGGCGGCATCTACTCCTACGCGCTGAACCGGGGCGCTCAGATCAGATTGCGGGCAGGTGTTTCCGCGATTGAGTCTCAGGGACAGCAGGTCATCATGATTGACCCGCAGATCGCAGCTCTGCTGGGTCAGGCACAGGGGATTGTCGAGTTTTACAGCCGACATTTGACCTCCGACATCTCGGCCCAGTTCGTCAAGGATCTTGGACGCCGCCGGACAGCCAGCGTGTCTTACGCAAGGGGACTTTCGCCGGGCAATGGCCAAATGCTCACTTCCACTCAGGAATCACTGGGAGCACAGTACTCAATGCGCCTGTTCAGAAGCTACAGATTGGACTTGTCCGCAGGGCGCCTGGCTCTTGTGTCCGTAAACCATACGGCGGCTGGGAAGTATGACAGCCAGTTTTATTCCGGAAGTTTAAACAGGACGTACCGCCGGGGAATGAACGGCTTCTTGCGGGTGGATTACAGGACGTTCAATATTCCCAACCAGCCAGGGGTTAACAATCAGGTCAGAATCAGCACCGGCATTACGTGGGACCCCCCGGTTGAAAACTGGCTGAAATAGGGGAGATCGGGCGAGCTAACCTCTGGACGGCGTGGTAATCACGACGGCTCCTGCGCCGGTTAAGGCGTTGCCCCGATACGAATGCGGTTCAGAAGAGTCGAAGTAAACGCTGTCGCCCTCCCGGAGCAAATGCTCCTCGCCATGACAGTTAATTGCGAGTTCGCCGGCAGTCACGAAGATGAACTCCGCGCCGTCATGGTGATGCGGAGCACTTTCGTCTGAACTACCGGAAGGGAATTCGGCAAAGTAGGCCTGCAACCCCTTTTCCTGGGCAGAGAAGGCCAGACACTCGAAGAAGTAAGTCGGCACCTTCGAATCCTGTCGGTCGGGGAACTTGAACCGCTCGTCTTTCCGAACGACGGTAAACGTCTTGCGGCGCCGCCGGTCGTCGAAGAAGAAGTCGAGACCCACATCGAAAACCACGGCTATGCGCGCGAGGGTGGGCAGGGTCGGGATCATCTTGCCTGTCTCAAGTTGGGAGAGCATGGAAGCTGAAAGTCCGGTATGCCGGCCCAGATCCACCAGAGCAATCTTCTTTTTCAGTCGCAACTGCCTGAGCTTTTGGCCGATATCGTAAGTGGAGAGGATCCGGTGTATTGTCTGCTCGCCCGTTTCGTGCATTTCAAAAGTCATGTTAGCAGGAGTGAAAGAAGTTCCAGTGGTTTCTTTGTCACTGAATTCAATTTCATTCATGATAAATTTTTAGGAGGTAGGGAAGTTATCATCAGGTAGGACTTGTCTCATAGGACTTCACAAAAAGTATGTCGATGCAAAAGAGTTGTGACTTCGAAGGCTGCGGTGATGAGCAGCTGGTGCGTCTCTCCCAGGAAGGTCGGCGAGATGCATTTTCCGAGTTGACACGGCGCAACTACGGTCTATCACTGAAACTGGCGATTTCGATTCTTCATGATCGTGAAGAGGCGGAGGACGAGGTGCAGAACGCCTATTGGAAGGCATTTCAACACATTGACCAGTTCCATATCGACGCGAAATTCTCCACCTGGATGACGCGAATTGTTGTCAATCAATGCCTGATGCGGCTGCGGAAGGTGCGGCGGGCGAGGTTTCTGTACATCGACGATGTGCAGATCGGAGAGGACAGAGGCACGCTGGAGCTGGTTGACAACGAGCGGTCGCCGGAATCGCTGCTGGGATCGAAGGAATTGGCGGCGGTTTTGCAGAGTGAAATTCGCCGCATCCCGCCTTTGCTGAGGCGAGTCTTCATGCTGCGGGATGTAGACCAGCTTCCGATGCCTGAGGTTGCGGAGAAACTTGGCATCACTGTTGCAGCCGCGAAGAGCCGGCTGCTGCGAGCCCGCGCTGAGCTCAAAGTTCGTCTCGAGAAGCATTGCGGTCTGATGGGTGCGGCGACGCTGACGGCTGTCAGCCGCACGGGGGATTTGATGGGATTACGGTCGACCGGCAACCTGGTACGCTGGTAGTCGATCGGTTGTGGCGGCACGGGGCTATTAGTCCCGTGTTCCGGACGAGTGATTGTGCTTGGAGACGGAACCAATTTCATTTTCCGGTGGGGACGGTGTAAGCGGCCAATCCCCTGTGTATTGGAAGCGGCAGTTCATTGAAATTAATGATCCCGCAGATCACGCCATCTGTAGCAGTGGGCGAGTCCACAAGGGGTGATGCACTCCAAGCCTGTAGAGACCGGGTTGGAATTCGTGGGGCAAGATCGGGACAACTGCCTGGCTTTGGGTCGTCTCCCCAATATATCCACTTATAAGGGCCTGCCCAAAAACAATCCATTCGAGTCCGACAGAATAGAAAACCCGGGATGGCCGGCGACAACACCGCCGGCACTTCCAAACTTAAGCTTTTAGTGAGTTTTCCGGGCTGATAGAGAGCTTCCTCCAAGCCAAACCGCCAGCTACACGCAGACTTTGCAAACGAGCCCTAAAGGGTAGCTGGATCGCGAAGGAATAATGTCTTTTGGGCGGACCTGAAGGGCTTCTAAACCTTGACCCCTTCCCTGCCATGTAAGAAATATCAACAACTTACAGACAAAACTACCAGAAAAAAGGCTCAGAGTAACACGATTTGGACGCCGGTGGACGCCACGGAGGGGCTTTTCCCCATTCTGGACTCCATATGGACTCCGGAGTCCACCACCCCGAACTTCGCACCCGGAGTGCCCTCACGCGCGGTTGCAAGTTGATCGATTTGTTGTCTGCTGGAGGAGACAACATTTTGTTTCCACATCAAGGGGACGCCCATGCGGAAGTTGCTGCGGGCGGGGCCGACCCTGTCCTGTGGATGTATGGGTTGGGAATATGCAGACGAAATTTCCTTGCAGACTTTGACGCTGAAGGCAACAACGGCGCGACGGCCGAGTTCTCGGAGCCGCACCGCGTGGCTCACCCGATACAAGTTGACGGCGTCCGAGGGGGCCATTTGTTCAGCGAACCCGCGATGGCCTGCCTACTATTTCTCCGGGAATCCGATCTAACCATTGGTAGTGTATACTCAGCGCGTGCCTTTTGCGCAGGCAAGCCCCGCAATCTCCATTCGTCTGGCTAAGCCTGAAGATGCGCCCGAGTGTGGGCGTATCTGTTACGAGGCATTTCATAAAATCAACTCGGATCACAGTTTCCCACCGGAAATGCCGGAACCCGACAAGGGCGTTGGACTCTTGCGGATGATGTTCTCGCACCCGTCGTTCTATACCGTGGTTGCCGAAACAGACGGCAGGATCATCGGGAGTAATTGTCTCGACGAGCGGTCGTCTATCTTTGGCATTGGCCCGATCACAGTTGATCCCGCAGGGCAAAACGCAGGAACCGGGCGGCTTCTCATGCGGGCTGTGTTGGACCGGGCTGCGGAGCGCGACGCGCCTGGTGTCCGATTGGTGCAGGCGACGTTTCATAATCGCTCGCTATCGCTTTATACGAAGCTGGGATTCGACACGCGCGAATTGCTCAGCGTGATGCACGGTCCTCCCATGCAAAAATCAATGGACGGTTGCTCGGTTCGAGCGGCTAAAGATGCCGACACCGCTGCTTGCAACCAACTATGCACAAGCGTGCATGGCCATACGAGGTCAGGAGAACTTTCCGATGCGATCCAGCAAGGGCATGCGACGGTTGTGGAGCGCGACGGGCGAATCACCGGGTATACGACTGGCCTGGGATACTTCGGCCATGCGGTTGGCGAATCCAATCGGGATCTCCAGGGATTGATCAGTGCGGCGGACGCCTTCGCCGGACCCGGCATAATGGTCCCCACCCGCAATGCCACTCTGTTCCGCTGGTGTCTCGACAATGGATTACGGGTTGTGCAACCCAATACGCTGATGACAATGGGTCTCTACAACGAGCCTGCGGGTGCGTGGATTCCGTCTATCTTGTTCTAGGGCCTGCATCGAACTGATTTGACATGAGATGTATTGAATAAGTCCAGGATGGTCGGCTGTTTTTCATCTATCCTCAAAAGCCCGCTCCAGGGCGTCCCGCCTGCAAAAATAACTTCCGGAATGCCCGTGATCCAGGACTGAGCCGCTTCCGGGCATGGGAGTTCGATAGACTTGCAGGGAGGACGGGCTGATATTGCGATCGCAGATATTCAAGTTCGGTATCGTCATCGTGGGTGTGATTCCGTCGCTGAACGCTCAGTGGCTGAATTACCCCGACCGTGGAACTCCTTTGACCCGGGACGGCAGGCCGAATCCTACGGCGAAAACGCCGCGCGCCGCGAACGGAAAACCCGACCTCTCCGGGGTCTGGCAGATCGAGCCACCGGCGCCAGGCGAGATCCAGCGGCTGTATGGCGACGTCGGACCCGGCGCTGTAGTGGGTGACGATGCGCGCGAGTTTTCCCGGTATTTCGTGAACCTTTTCATTGATTTCAAACGCGGGGAAGAACCGCTCACGCCGGGGGCTGCGGCACAATCGGTGAAGAACCTGGAGCGGCGGAATTCTTTGGACACCCCTACAACGCACTGTCTCCCATACGGGTTGCCGAACCGCTATTTCAATGCCCGACCTTTCAAGATTTTCCAGACTCGAGACGCGATCGCCATGTTTTTCGAGCTGGATGGAGTATTTCGCCAGATCCACACCGACGGACGAAAACTTCCGATAGATCCATTTCCATCATGGATGGGATATTCGACGGGCAGGTGGGCAGGCGATACTCTCATCGTCGATACCGCCGGATTCAACGACCAGACCTGGCTGGATTCGATCGGACATCCGCATAGTGAAGCCCTCAAGGTTCAGGAACGTTTCCACCGCCGTGATTTTGGCCATATGGATATTGAAGCGACGCTGGACGATCCCAAAATTCTGACCAAACCCGTCACCGTGAAGTTCACCATACTGCTGATCCCAAACAGCGACGTTCTGGAGAGTTTTTGTTCCGAAGGCGAACGGGACAGGGCCTATGTGGGTGGAGCGGTCCGGTAGACAGTTCTCCCCCGGGCATTAGCCATTCAGTCCATAGCTGGAGATCACCGTGGGCCCAGGTTGTCGGGACCAGGCAGGGTGAGAATCCGGTTCGCAGAAGATCCTTTTCGTCTGCGCCGCAATGGATTCCAGTAGCCAGCGGACTTCCGGTACGGGTTGTGAAACGGGATGCCCCATTGCCGCAGCACGGAGATCACCGGATGCAACATGAACGAACAGGATGCCAGTAACATCACACTCTGCCCACTCTCGATATGCTGCGCGAGCGTCTTGAGAATCCAGTAATCAGGCGACTTGTAGCCGTGCGCAACGGTCTTACAGGCCGTCAGGTGCGGTAAAGTGTCGCGGACGGAGTAGCGGTATCGAAGAGGAACCGGGTGAACAGGGTCCCGGTGGAGATCTTCCCGCACACCAACGAAGATGATCCGCTGCGGAACGCCGAGCCATTGGGCGTCGAGCAGCCTGGCCGACACGCGATAGCCCGATGCCTTCAGCGCGGCGCGCCGAGTTCGTCGGTCTTCTTCAGTCCCCATCCCTTTTCGCGATGGCCTGCCATGGAAAAGGCCTGACAGGGGGCGATGGCGACGCCAATCGGCCCGCCGATGGCTGCGACTGCTCCGCTTAGGAGGAGATCAGTTGTCAAGATCAGTTGTCCGCTGGAGCTTGGCGCCTCGAATTGCTATAATCCGGCGAGGTGCGGCAGATACAGCCCATATTCACGCCCGAAGAGCGTAGCCAACTGCGGTACGATTTGCTCGAATACGCCGGTGCGGATTCGCGCATCAGCGCGGGCGCGATCACCGGCTCCGCGACGACGGGCCGAGAGGACAGGTGGTCGGACATCGATCTTGCCTTTGGGGTAATCGATGCCATTGAGCTGCCTCCGGTCCTTTCCGACTACACTGCGCTCATGTACGAT
>JBBQDH010000106.1:0-18927 GCA_038319515.1 Bryobacterales bacterium | reverse complement strand
AGCCGAGGTAACGGTGGAACAGATCTCCTGGCGGCCCCTGAAATCCATGCGGGAGTAGTAGCCGGACTTCGCAAACCCGGCCAGTTGCTCGGTTGTCAGATGCTCGTCGAGGTAAGACTGCAAGGTTTCGGGCGAGGGGGAATGGAGAACCTGACCAGCACCCATCGCGCGGATGGCTTTCGAGAAGCCGCGGTATTCGGGCTTGACGTTCACGTTGACTTTCGTGGTGCCATAACTGACGAGACCGGATGCGAGAAGGGGTTCGCGCCACGAGCCCAACAGCGAGATGGGCACGGGCTGCGAGGGCCTGACCTGATCGAGGAAGAAGCGCCGGGCACCGGGCGCCATGGACTGGTACAGAGGCAGCACGCCCAGGAATTCAGTCCAGTCTATATTCAGACTCATGAGGCTTCCGTTGTCAGAGGCGTTGTCAGAGGCGCCGGCAGGAGCGACTCCCCATCCAGAATGGTGTACGCGTAGCCCTGCTCACAGAGAAACAGTTGCCGCTGAAGGGCGAAATCCTGTTCGACAGTGTCCCGGCTCACAATGCTGTAGAAGTGTGCCTGGTTTTCGCCTCTTTTGGGACGGAGGATCCGGCCTAAACGCTGGGCTTCCTCCTGGCGGGAACCGAACGTGCCGGAAACCTGAATCGCCAGAGAGGCATCCGGCAGGTCAATGGCGAAATTGGCGACTTTCGAGACAGCCAGCACGCGGATGCGGCCCGCCCGAAAATCCTCAAACAGTTCATCGCGGCGGCGCTGGGGAGTGCTGCCGGTGATGACAGGGAGGCCGAGCGGCTTGGCGAGCGCGGCCAGCTGGTCCAGATACATGCCAATGAGGAGCGCGGGCTCGTCCGGGTGGCGGGCCAGAATTTCACGCACATAGCGAAGCTTGTCAGGATTTTCAGACGCGAGGCGGAACTTTTCCCTTGCCTCGGCGACGGCATAGGGCATTTGAAGATCTTCCGGAAGGGGGATGCGGACCTCAGTACAGTTGGCCGTGGCGATCCAGCCCTGACTCTCCAGCACTTTCCACGGGACGTCGGCCTTGCGTGGACCGATGAGCGCGAAGACATCGTCTTCCCGGCCATCCTCGCGAACCAGTGTGGCGGTCAGCCCCAGCCGGCGGCGAGCCTGCAGGCTGGCAGTGACGCGGAATACCGGCGCGGGCAGCAGGTGCACTTCGTCGTAGACAATGAAACCCCAGTTCCGTTGCTCAAACAGGGAGAGATGTGGAAATGCCCCGTCACCGGATTTGCCGGCTCGCCAGCTCATGATCTGGTAGGTGGCGACAGTTACCGGACGAACGTCTTTGGCGTGACCGCTGTATTCACCGACCTGATCTTCGTGCAGGGTTGTCTTGTCAAGAAGCTCCCTGATCCACTGCCTGACCGCGCTCACGCTGGTGGTCAGGATGAGTGTGGAAGTCTGCAGGGCGGACATGCATGCCATGGCCACGATGGTCTTGCCGGCCCCGCAGGGCAGGGTCACAACGCCCGAACCGCCATTGACTGACCCCGCCGCGTAAAAGGCGTCCGTTGCAGCTTTCTGGTAGTGGCGAAGCCCAAACGGGTGGCCGGACAGGCTCTCGTCGCGAAGCGCCATGGGCAGGGGCTCGCCTTCCGTATAGCCGGCCAGATCTTCGGCCGGAAAACCGATCTTGACAAGGGCCTGTTTGATGTCTCCCCGGTGGATGGGGTTGATCTGAAAGTCCAGGGGCGAGAGACGGGCTCCAAGATACGGGATAACCTGCTTCGCGTGGGCTACCTGCTCAGCCAAAGGGGCATCTTTGCTGGAGAGCACCAATCCGTTGGCATCCCGCGTGAGACGGAGACGACCATAACGGGAAGCAAAGTCTCTGATTTCCACCAGGACATGTTCCGGAATGGGGTATTTCGAAAACTCCTGCAGAGCGGCATTGATTTCAGCAGCGGCGAGCCCGGCCGCGCAGGCATTCCAGATGGAGAGCGGAGTCACACGATAGGTGTGGACGTGTTCCGGGGCCTTGACCAGTTCGGCAAACCGAACCAACTGGTCGCGGGCGTCTTCGTAACGCGGGCTGGCAACTTCCGCGAGGATGGAGTGGTCCCCCTGAACGATCAGGGGATTGTCGGAGCGGGAGCCCTGCATTTGGAATCTTCCGCCATGATTGCACACGACAGCAGGCGGCTGTGATGGGTGATGATCAGGGGAACTGACGGATGGCCTGAACCCTGGAAGTGATGACCAGATCGTGGTCAGGGTGCAGAAATTCGAGCCGCATGCCGCGACCGACGAAGCCCGGCTTGAGGATAGACCCGCCCCAGTTGGACCCGGAAACCAGTACTTCCACCGGTATGGGGCAGTATTGCGGATGCCCGGAGATCAGCGCCCTGCCCGCCCCGTGGTTCACCAGCCAATAGGTATGGTGGACAGTCTCCAATTCCAGACAGGCCCCATAAGGGAGGTCGGAGAGGTAGAGACCGCCTTCGATCTCTGATCCGGCGAGGCTCCGGTTAATTTCGGCACAAAGGTTGCCGTGCGGGATGGAAACGGTCGGCAGACCCGCAATTTGCAATTCGCCCATATATTCATTTCCGCGCAAACCAGACCAAAAACAGGCCATCGGGTTCCACATCTTCCCAATAAGAAAGGAATTCACTGTGAACCGAGACACAATCGCGCTCCAGAAGCTTTTCCAGTTCCCGGCGTTCGAACCAGCGTTCCCAGGCCGGAGTCCTGAACCGCCCCCAGTGCTCGGCGTTTTTGTCGATGATTACGAGTTTTCCTCCCGGTTTGAGCACGCGGCACATTTCCGCCACCGCGCGATCAATCTCCACCGCATGTTCCAGCGATTCCGTTGCATACACACAGTCGAACGTGGAGGCGGCGAAGGGTAGCTCGGTCATCATACCGGCCATCCTATGAATGCCGGCGGGAACGCACGCCAGCATTTCCTCCGAAACGTCCAGGGCAGAGATCTTCACGCCGGGATTCTGCTCCAACAAAATCCTGGCGAAGCGACCCTTGCCGCACCCAACGTCCAACACACATTTATCGGCAAGAGGACCGAAATACTTTAGGAGGACCTGCACATGAAGAATACGCGGATCAATGGTGGAGGGGAAATGCTCTTCGTCGCGGGAGGCCGCGTTGAAGCTGCGGCGAATCTCGCGACGAAGCTGGTCGTTCAAAACAGGAACAGCCACAACGGGAGCCTCTCCTGCCGCCGCCTTGCGACGACCGGTGAGGCGCTCCCAAATAGACTGCAAACTCACGAACGGGTTAAGAAAATAGGCAGCCCCATCTTGCCGGTGTAGGTGGGGCGGTAGCGCTGCACGTTGTACATGGTTTCAATATCCACGTGGCGCGGCCCCAGTTTTGGGTCAGGGATCTCCACTGCCGCATAACAGCCGTGGTTAATCGCCATCATCTTGCCGTGTTCGCCCTTCTCAATCAGATCGGCCGCCATGCCCGCGAAGGTGGTGGCCACCATGCGGTCGACGAAGTCCGGCGCGCCGCTGCGGAGGTCGTAGGTCAGATCGCTGACGATGGTTTCCTCGCCCAGTTGCTCCTGAATCATCTCGTTGAGGGCTTCGGCCACATTCATCTTCTTGCGATGGCCGAACGCGTCCGGGCGACCGTACTCCTGCACCTGGTAGCCTTCCCATTCGGCGCCCTCTGAGAGCAGCACCAGGGCGTAGGAACTGGAGTTGTTGCGCTTGTCTTCGGCCAGCAACTGGATCAGCTTGTCAGCATTCACCTTGAATTCCGGAATCACGCAGCGCATGGAATTGACATAGGCGGTATAGAGCGCTGTATACCCGGCATCGCGACCGAAGATGCGGAACACACCGATGCGCTCATGCGACCCGATGGTGCTGCGTTGACGGTCGATGGCGTCGGTAGCGCGGTTGACGGCGGTGGAGAACCCGATGCAGTACTCGGTGTTTCGAACGTCGTTGTCCATGGTTTTCGGCACGGCGATGACCTTGACGCCCTGCTTATCAAGGTGCGCGGCGTAGCTCAGCGTGTCGTCACCGCCAATGGCGACAAGATACTCGATTTCCAGCTTTTCGATGTTCTTCAACACCTGCGGCGTCATGTCGTAGACGGTGGAGGTGACACCCTTCTTCGTGTTCTCCGATGCCGTGAACGGAACATTGGCCAGGAAGTCCGGCGTCTTCTTCATCTTCAGCGGATTGGTGCGCGAGCTGTGCAGCCAGGTGCCACCGGTGCGGTCGATATTGCGCGTGTTGTCCCGGTTCAGAGAGCAGACGTACCGGGCAACACTGGCATCGTCGTCGAAGTTCACATGTGTCAGACCTTCCCAGCCGCGGCGAATGCCGGTGACATTGCGACCCATTTCGCTGGCCCTGTAGACGACGGTCTTAATGACGGCATTCAGACCGGGGACGTCGCCGCCGCCGGTCAGAATCCCGATTTTCCCTGCTTTCATTGTTTCTCCTGCGTGGTTTGGGATGAACCACTATTGTACGGGTTCGCCGTCTTTTTTTCAGGGTGTGCAGGACTCGGCCATGGCGTGCGCCCGGGATCCATCGGAACCGACGCCCCGCAGCAGTTCGTCGAAAGTCTGGAGGGGCACGCTGTTGCCGAATTTGCCGGAAGCGGGGATCAGGGCGAATTTGTCGAGCGCCGTCAACTTGAAGCGGGCATCCGAACTGTCGATCTCCGGCACGCCCGGAGCACTCTCGGCATGGCCATTCGGCACGCATAGAGAAGGATGGTCGAACGGTGCACGTTCGAACCGAACGCGGTCGTCGCTCAGGGCTTTCAGAAAAGCCACCAGGGCGGTCTGGTCAGCGGCTGAAAGACGGATACGGCCGATGCCGGGCCCGAGGTTCCCGCCTGCCGGGAAATCTCCGTTGCGACCGTAGAAGGCCAACACCTGTTCGAGCGTCGCCTGACCGCCGTCATGGAAGTAAGGCCCTGTGAACTCGGCATTGCGGAGGCCCGGTGCCTTGAAAGTACCATCGGCCTGACCGGCCCGGGCGGGGGTGAAGAGGGGTATGTTGAAACCGTCTTTCGCGCCAAGGCCGATATCTTCGGCGATCAAGGTAACGCCGGTGCGGAAGAAGCCCGCGTCGTCCGGGTTTGCGGGGTTGGCACCGCGGCGGAGTACGTTGGTGTAGGAGGCTGCCGTGAATTCGGTGCCCTGGTGGCACTGGGTGCACTGGGCATTTCCTTGCTGAAACCCGTTGAAGCCCTGCTGTTCCAGAGCCGTGAGAGCATTGCGATTCCCTTCAAGGAACTGATCGAGCCTGGAATCGTTTGCAATCAGCGTGCTTTCGTAGGCCTGAATCGCCAAACCCCAATAGAGCGCGAAGTTCATTTCCATTTGGGAATAGCCGTCTGTAGTGTCCGGAGCAGACCAGTATTCCGGCTGGAACGCTGCCTGGATGAGAGCGGCATAGCTTGTCGAGAGTCCGTTCCCGACCGGATTTGCGAATGCGCTGAGAACACTGTCGTCGATACGAACCTGCTGCCTCGCAAGCGGCTGGAGCGCGAGAAGTTTCCTGCCGAGTTTGGGCCATGGGCGCCCGTCGTAAGACATTTCGGCGGCATTGAGGGCGGGGCCTACGGCCTGCGACGCCAGGCTTGAATTGGTGATGCGCAGTTGTTCACGTTGCAACTGGCCGTTGCGGTAGGCGAGCGGGTTCGAATTCGGATCTGACCCGCCGAACGGCGTGGAGCCGCTGAATACGCCGGCGGCCCGGCCATCCCAGAAGTTGCGGACGTTGAACGCGGCGTTGATGACGCTGGGCGCGTTGCGGGCAGTCACCTGCCGGGTTCGGATTCCGGCTATGGCCGCAGTGGTCTCGCCAGCCACGTCCGCGCCGTCATCCACCACGCTGCCGGGATTCACGTCGAAGAAGGTGCGGTGGATGACTCCTGCAGAACCGGCCACCTGACGCTTGTCACTCAACACGGCAGAGCGATTGTTAGTGGGATCGGAGAGCTTGTGAAATGGGAAGTCGGCTGTGGCAAGCGTGCCGTTGGGTGTGACGGATGTTAGCTGATTCGAGAGCCTGTGGTCGGCGCCCGCATGGAAGTGGCAGGTGGCACAGGCGGTGCGCCCGTCCCCTCCGGCCTGGGTATCCCAGAACAATGCTTTGCCCAAAAACACGAGGGCATTGTTGTCACGAACGTAGTTGCTGAGATTCGCCGGAGCCGGGACCGCAATGGTCTTGAGGGACCGGATGGGTGCCGCTCCGCCGCCTCCCCGCTGGGCCTGCGCGGACATCGCGCCGGCGAGTAGCGCCAAAGCGCTGATAATGGCAGATTTAGTTGCAAGCTTCATAAAATTTGTATTCCCCGACCTATTTCATTAAACGTATGGTCGGGGTTAGCGGGTGGGCCTGCAAGGTAAAGCCACGGCACTTCAGAAAATAACCAGGAGACAGATTCCAAAGCCTTTAGCGGATTTCGGGTCGCAACACAGGCGCGTCTTCTTAACAGTCTTAACACGATCATGCCGAGAACCGGTATCCGGTGCCCCGAACAGTCACGATATATTTCGGGAACTGCGGATTTTCTTCGATTTTCTGACGCAGCCACGCAATATGAACATCCACCGTGCGGGTAGTCACGTTGGGCTGGTATTCCCACACATGGCTCAGGATCTCTTCGCGAGAGAGAGTCCGTCCACGATGTTCGATCAGGTGCCGCAACAGACTCATCTCTTTCACGGTCAGACTCAGGGCCAGACCGCTGCGACGAACCTCGGGGATCTGAAAATCAGCTTGAATCCCGCCAAAATGAAAACGTAAGACTGGTGATAGATTTTGTTTTCCGACGCGCCGCAGCAGTGCCCCGATACGAGCCAGAAGCTCGGCCGGATCGAAGGGCTTCGCCATGTAGTCATCCGCGCCCAGCTTCAGGCCAACAATCTTGTCGACGGTCTGGCCGCGGGCAGTCAGCATCAGAATCGCCACGTTGGAGCCCGCCTGACGCAGTTCCCGACACACTTCATACCCGGTTTTACGGGGCAGCATCACGTCGAGAATGATGAGATCGAAGGAGGAACTGCTCGCGAGTTCCAGGCCTGTGGCACCGTCGCCTGCGGTCTCGACTGTGTGTCCCTCAGCGGCCAGCAGATCCGCGAGGGTCATGGCCAGGCCGGGTTCATCTTCGATCAGCAGTATCCGCGAACTCATCTATTTTCTCCGGTGGGATGGCGGGTATGCTGATAAGAAATGCCGCGCCTTTTCCCGGTGCGCTGCGAACGTCAATCGTGCCACCCTGCTCTTCCACGATACGTTTCACCAGTGTGAGGCCAAGGCCCGCGCCATGCACCTGGTCATCAATGGCACTTCTGCCGCGATAGAACGGATCGAAGATGGCGCCCTTTTCGCCGGGCGGAATGCCGGGACCTTTATCCGCTACTTCAATCTCGACCATGGCGTTTTTCATGCGGGCAAAGACGCCAATCCAGCCGCCATCCGCGCCATACTTCGCGGCGTTGCCGATCAGGTTTTGCAGGGCATGGCGAAGCGCCACGGGATCGCCACTGACGGGGGCAAGCGCGGGGTCAACGAGCAGTTCCACCGTGCACCGCGATCGGGCCAGAACGGCTTCCGACATGCGCAAGGCTTCGTCGATCACGGGCCCCACCCAGACCGTTTCCCGGCGCGAGATGACTTTGCCTGATTTCGCACTGGCAAAGCGCATCACCTGTTCCACAATGTCTGTGAGCTTTTCGGCTTCTGAGAGGATGAGCTTGAGGTAGCGCTCCAGTTGACGCGGGTCATTCACGTTCACCACGCCGTGGCTCAGGTTGTAGGTGGCGTTGCGAATCACGGTGAGCGGGGTGCGGACTTCGTGCGATACACCGGCCACAAACTGCATCTGGATCTCGGCGAGGCGCTGGGCGCGGTAGGTGAAAAGAACCAGACTGCCGATCACCAGCAGCATCAGAATCAGGATTGCCGTCGTGATGGCGATATTGCGGGTACGCGCCCCGGCCACTGCGGATTCGAGAGAGCCGGCAGTGTGATGGATACGCAAAATCCAGCGGCCATCTTGCCCTTTACGGGGCGACAGGAGTTCCACTTTTTCGTCAAATATTCCGGTGTTCGCGCCCTCGCCGCCAGGCGGAAACACGAATCCGCCGGCTCTGGTGACAATCTGAAACCCATAGCTTTTATCCGCCTCCGGACCGAGGTGTTTACTGAGAAGCGCCGGAACCAGTTCGGAACCAATATAGTGACTGTCCAGCTGGAAGATCACCCATTCGAGCGGCTGGGAATTTTCGCCCGCGCCTCCCCACCAGGGCAATTCGATGAGGTCCGGCGTTTCGTTCTCCGGCGGGCCGTCAGCGCCGTCATATGCGGGCTGCGAACGGGCGAACATCTGGTCGGTGAGGGGAGCGAAGGCCGGGATTGATGGAACAGTGACGAACGTGCCGCCGTTCATGTCGAGTTCCCTCAGAGTGAGAAAGCTTCCTTCGCGGACGACGCGCACGACACGTTTGAACAGACGCTCCCGATCTGTGGTTTGGCGAACTTTGTGGTAGGTATCGAGCCAGACCGAATCGGGTAACAATCCCTCTCCGTTGGGCAGAAAATCAGATGCGGAGGTATTGACAGCCTGATCGAAATCGGCGGCTACGCGCTGCAGGCCTGAGGCGAGGCCACGACGGACGCGGTCCTTTTCCTCGCGACTGATCTCATCAATGGAGCGGTATTGCAGAGCTGCCAGCGCGACCGTCAGGCCGACCAGCGCAGCGACAAAAATCCAGGACAGGATGGCATTGCGCCGGTTGCGGTCCACTGTATTGAAGATAACGAATGCCGGTGGTTAAGGATGTAAAATCTGAACTCAGAATTCGTTTCGGGCCTTGAAGTTGCCGTAGTGCAAAGCAAGGGCAGGCAGGACCAGCAGATTCAGCAACGTGGAGGTGCCCAATCCACCGAGAATCACCAACGCCATGGGGCCTTCAATTTCGCGGCCCGCCCCGGTGCCCACGGCAAGTGGCAAGAGCCCCAGAGCGGTGACAATCGCAGTCATCAGAACCGGCGTCAGACGTTCCGAAGAGCCGCGAACCACCGCCCGCATCCCCCACGTCTCACCCTCAAAATGAACCAGGTGTTCGAAGTGCGAAATCATCATGATGGAGTTGCGCATGGTGATGCCGAAAAGCGTCACGAAGCCCACCAGTGAGCCAACAGACAGGATATTCCCCGTGAGCGCTACCGCCGCAACCCCGCCCACCAGCGCGAACGGCAGATTGACCAGCACCAGCAGCATATTGCGCAGGCTCTGAAAGACTATGGAGAGCAGGATGATGATGCCTGCGGCGGCAACCAGCGACCACCTCAGAATCTCCTTCTGTGCCGCTTCGCGGGCCTGAGAAGCGCCGCCCACCGTAATGTAGCCGGCGGCCGGCAACCGGACCTTCTGACTGATGGTGCGACGAACCTCTTCCACGAAAGAAGCGAGATCGCGCCCCTGCACATCACATCCGATCGTCTGGCGACGACGCGCGCCGGAGTGGGGGATATTGTAACGGCCCGAGCCCGGCTCAATATCGGCCAACTGCCGAAGGGGAACGCGCAGTCCGTCTGCATTTTGGAACATCAGATCACCGATCCGGCTCGCGTCACTGCGTGACGCTTCGTCCAGAATCACCGCAACGGTGAAAACACGCTCCTTCTCATGAATCTCGCCGACCTGAGCCCCCTGATAGGCCGCCTGAATCTCTTCGAGCAGCACACCCGGCTGGAAGCCATACTGACTCATGCGGTCCGGACGCAGACGGATATTGACCTGCGGAGTACCGGGGGGCGATTCCACCCGGACGTCCGTCGCGCCCTTTATGCCGCTCAGCACTCGTGAAATCTCAGCAGCCTTCTGGTCCAGCACGTCAAGATCCTCGCCAAATACGTTCACCACCACCTGCGCGGTGCTGCCCGCGATGATTTCGTCCATGCGTTCGGTGAGGAAGGGGTTGATGGAAACGGCAGGGCCGGGAACTCCGGCGACGATGGAGCGGAGTTCCGCTTCTGTTTTTTCAGGCTCCCCAATCACACCGGGCTTGAGGTCGATGTGGACTTCGCTCGAATGCACGCCTTCGGTATCGTCACCCAGTTCGGCGCGACCGATTTGCTGCGACACCACGCGAACCGCGGGGTTCTTCAGCAGTTCAGAAGTCACAATTTTGCCGATACGGACGGACTCTTTGAGCGAAGTGCCGGGCAGCAGGTTCATGTGGACGATGAAGTGGCCTTCGCGCATTTCCGGCAGGAACTCGCCGCCCATGAACGGGACCAGCGAACCGGCGGCTAAGCAAAGGACGATGGTCGCCAGAATGATGAGGCGGGTATGGCCGGCAAGGCGCTCCACCAATCTGCCGTAGCCCGCCTTCAAACGCAACACGAAGGCGGGTTCGCGAACCTTGTCCAACACGCCGGGCAGCATCGCAAAACACATGGCGGGGGTCAGCGTGAGGGCAACGACGAGGGATGCGAGGATGGCCAGAATGTAGCTCCACGCAAGCGGAGCGAATAGTCGGCCCTGCACGCCGGACAGCACAAGCACCGGCAGGAAGACCAGCGCGACGACGAAGGTCGCGTAGACAACAGCGCTGCGGACTTCCACCGAAGCATCGCGCACAATGCGAAACACGTCGGCGGAGGAAAGAGGTTTCGGTGCTTCCCGAAGCCTTCGGAAGATGTTTTCCGCATCAATGATGGCATCGTCGACAACTTCGCCGATGGCGATGGCCAGGCCACCAAGGGTCAGGGTCTTCAGGCTGACGCCCCATTTATCAAGAAGAATCACAGCGACAAAAAGTGAAAGCGGAATGGCCGTAAGAGAGATGAGAGCAACGCGAAAGTTGAACAGGAACAGCAGCAGCACCAGGCCCACCAGCACCGCGCCCAACAGCAGTGAATTACCGATGTTGCGAATCGCTTCGCTGATGAAATTGGCGGGGCGAAACAGATCGCCATAGAGCTTGATCTTCTGTGCGGCAATGGCGGGCTTCAGTTCGTCCAGTGCCGCTTCAATGGCTCTGGTGACTTCCACCGTGTTCGCGCCATACTGGCCGCTGATGTGGATCATTACGCCCTGTTGGCCCATGATGGTGGCGTCGCCGATTTTGGGCTCAGCGCCGTTGCTGACGAAGGCGATATCTTTTATGCGAATGGTGTGACCGGCTTTGGAAGACAGCACGACTTCACCCAGTGCTTCCGGAGTCAGTGACTGGCCCTCGGTCTGGAGCACGATCCGCTGCGCATCGGTCTCAATGAAGCCCGCGCCACGGAGGCCTGTGGCATTGCGCGCCGCTGCGGTGACGTCTGACAGGGAAAGACCAAACGCTGCCAGGCGATCGGGGTGCAGCTGAATCTGCAACTGGCGAATATCGCCGCCGAAGATGGCCACGCGGGCCACGCCTTTCACGCCCAGCAAGCGTGGACGCATTGTCCAGTTGGCGAAGGTGCGCAGTTCCATCGCAGTGCGAACATCGGAGGTCAGTCCGATGATGAGTGTCAGGCTGGTGGCGCCAACCAGGGGAGCCAGAGACGGAGCCTTCACGCCCTGCGGCAGTTGCCCGGAGGCTTCGGTCATTCGTTCAGACACCATCTGACGCGCACGATAAACGTCAATCTGATCTTCAAACGTCGCGACAACAACGGAAAGCCCCTGAATGGAATTGGAGCGTAACGACGCCAGGTTCGGGGTGCCGTTCAGCGCGGACTCGATGGGGCGAGTGACCAGGCTTTCCACATCCTGCGATGAAAGCCCCGGAGCTTCTGTCTGCACGACGACCTGGGGCGGCGCGAACTCCGGGTAAACATCGAACTTCGCGTTTTGAATGGTGTAGTAGCCGTACGCCGCAATCACACAGGCAATGGCAATGACAACACCACGAAAACGAATAGAGAGTTCAACCAGTTTGGAGAGCATGGCGGTGTTAGTTCTGGTCCGCCTCGTTCTTCGATTTGAATTCTTCAGAGAGCAAAGTCTGTGCCCCGACAATCACCAGCTTGTCACCGGATTCGAAACCGCGCGTGACGATGAAGCCGGCCTGTGCCGGGCGATCCGTGGAGACTGGCTTGCGGGCAAAGCGGTCTGCTTTGGTTTGCACGTACACCCAGGAGCGACCGTCCTGCTGCACGATGGCGGACCGGGGGATCAGGACACCCTCTCCAGCCTTGCCTGGAAGTGTGAAGCGCGCGGTAACCGCGGCGCCCGGACGCAGGCCCGGCGCGGTGCGGGTCAAGCGATAGAGCAGCGTTGTGCCGCTGACGATGGCAACGCGTTCCGCAGGCAGCGGAGCCTGATCGTCAAAGCCTGTCGGGGTCATTCGTACCGCTGCGCCGGCGGGTGGAAACTTCTCGCCCGTGGGAATCTCGACGCGTGCAAGGAGGTGGTCAAGTTGCCCCAGACGGGCGATGGGAGCGCCCTGCTCAATCGATTCTCCGGGTTGCGCCAGGACTTCCAACACGTCACCGCCGCGTTCCGCAATGAGAGGCAGACTCTGATGGGGCGATTCCAGAACCTGGATCAGCGTGCGGGCACTGGCCTCATGTGCCTTCTCCGCGGCGAGCCTGACAGCGGCTTCCTGCAGCACGCGATCAGAAACGTTCTTGTTATCGGCATTCAGCGCCCGCGCCCGGTCGTAGGCAGTCTGGGCGGCGGCAGTGGCGGACTGAGCTGCATTCAGGTCCGCATGGGCATTCGCCGTCTGCGTGTTGAGTGAGAGACGGTCGGCAAACTGCAGCCGGGGTTCCAGGCTTCCAAAGACGGCGTGCGAAGCAAGGCTCTGACCCAGCGCGGGCCAGGTCTTTGCCGTGGCAATTTGCAGCGTGCCGGAGGCCGGGGCGCGCACGACAAACGAAACAGAGGGATCCTCTTCCAGCTTGCCGTAAGCAACAAGTTCCGGCTGCAGGCTGGTCTCTTCGAGAGCCTGCACTTTGACGCCCGCGCGCGTCTGCGCCTCCGGCTTCAAGGTCACACCGGGGCCGTCATCATCGGCGCCCGCCTGCTTTGAAGCGGCAGCCGGGGGAGCCTTCTTTTCGTCGTCCTTGTCACGGCAGCCGGCAAGGAGAGCCAGCAGGCAGAAGGACAGGGTAAGCGTTCTCAATTAGTCATCTCCGGTCGCGGTGCGGGCACGCCCGACCCCAGCGGCGCCTGCACTGCGTCTTCGAGCGCGCTCAGCGCGTTGTGGGCGCGCAGCAGGGCATCCAGTTCTTCCTTCTGTGCTGCAATGGTCAGCAAGCGAGCCTGTGCGACATCCAGGCGGTCCCGGTCCCCTGCCCGGAACGCCGACATCACCATCGCTTCACGTTGCTGGTGGACCCGCAGCAGGGTATCGTGCTCTTCCAGCCACTCGCCCGCCGCCGCGCGGTATTCCAGCACTGCGGACTCTGTCTTGCCCGCCACCTGTGCCTGGAGCGCCTTGAACTGCGCTTCCAATATCCGGCGTGTGGCTTCACGCTCTGCGATGGGGCCCTGGTTACGGTGAAACACGGGAAGAGATTCGAGAATAGCCCCGAGCGTGTATTGCGGGAATCCCTCCTGCAATCCGTAAGCCGGATTGAGCGGGATGTTCGGGTATTGGTTGGCCAGTGCCAGGCGCAGGTCCGCATCCGCCGCTTCATATTCCAGCAAGGTACGCCGAATGTCGGCTCTGTGGACCAGGCCGGCGCGCTGCATCTGTAAGACAGGCAGACTGTCCGGAGCTGGTATTTTCGAGAACGCCGCCAGATCAAGCGGGGCGTGCTGCAGCAGTGACAAGGGCAGGCCGGATGCCTGCGCAATTGCGGAGAGGGCCTTCGAAACCTCACCCTCAGCATTCAGTACATTCACGGCCAGGGCAAGTTGTTCAGAGCGGGCGGCGCTGAGTTCCGGAAGAGCGGCTTCGCCGAGTTCGACACGTTTGCTGTAGATCGCCACAACCTCACTGCGCAGCGTATTCTCCGCGCGGAGCAGTTCGAGAGTGCGGGATGCAGACCACCAGGAGACAAGCGCGCCGCGGATGGCGCTGCGCACCTGCCAGGCGGCCTCATAAACAGCAATGCGGGAAGCTTCGGCCAGTTTCCGCGCTTCCAGAATCCTGTAGCCACGCTTGCCTGCGGTTTCGATCGTCAGGGAGAGAGAGAGGCCGTAGGTGGCGACAGAATCCGGAGTCGGGTTGTAGCCGCCGTTCGCATTCAGAGAAGGGTTGGGGCGCTGGCGGGCAGTCTGCACCGCAGCGTTCGCTGCCCCCGCTTTCGCCCGCGCCACTTCGAGTGAAGGGCTGAAGTAGTACGCGATATACGTCAAAGTCTCAGGATCCAGCCTGGTCGGCGGCCATGCGATGAGCGCGTTCTCTTTCCGAACGAATTCAGCGAGACCCGGCGAATCCAGCGAACGGGCGCGAAACTGCTGCTCCGTCAGAACCGGATTCAGTTCGTGCGGCTGGTATTTGATGCAACTGGTCTCAAGGCAAAGAAGGGCAAGAAACAGCCCTGCCGCAGGCATCCGGCTCACTGGATAAAGTATATGTTGTCATGCTGAAAAATTACCTCCTCCTGATGACCGTCGCGTTAACCGCTATTTGCCATGCGGCAGACCGCAAGCTCTCGGCCCTGATCATCGACGGAACGAATAACCACGACTGGGCCGCAGGCACGCGGGCCATCCGGCAAGTGCTGGAAAGCAGCGGGCGGTTCACCGTGGACGTGGCGACATACCCCACGTGGAAAGCCCTGGCCGGTTATGACGTGGTGGTGAACAACTTTAATGGTGGCCATCTGGCGGACGGCAAACGCTGGACCCGCGAGCAGGAAGCGGAAGTGGAGAGCTTCGTGTCAAAGGGTGGCGGGCTGGTTGTGTTTCATGCAGCCAACAATGCGTTCCTGAACTGGCCCGCATATAACGACATGATCGGCTTTGGATGGCGGGATAAGACATTTGGGCCGGGTCTTGCCGTGGTGGGAGACAAGGTTGTGACGATCCCGAAAGGAGAGGGCCTTCCTCCGGGGCACGGACCCCGCCATGAGTTCGAAATATTCTTACTTGAAAAAGCGAACCCAATTACCCAGGGCCTGCCCGCTCACTGGACGCATCCATCGGAACAACTGACCCACGGCCAGCACGGTCCGGCGAAGGGCGTTACCGTGCTGACGTATGCGTTCTCCGAAGTCTCGCATCAGGGCGAGCCGATGGATTGGGTCCTGCCGTATGGCAAGGGTCGCGTCTACGCGACGATGCTCGGCCACACATGGAAGGCCGAGGCCAATCCGAATCTGGATGACGTGGTGTTTCAGGCCCTGCTGGCAAGGGGAACAGAATGGGCGGCGAGTGGCAAAGTCACGCTGGCGGCCGACCTGGGATGGAAGCCTCTTTTTAACGGCAGAAACCTCGACGGATGGGAGCCGCGGGGGCAGTGCGTCTGGACCGTGATGAAGGATGGCAAGCTGCTGGGGCAACGCACGCATGCTGACCCTGCGAAGACGTGGCCGATCGATCAGAAAACTTATCGAAGCTGGGTAAACCCACAGGCCTGGCTCTATACGAATCGAAACGACTACGGGGAATTCGATCTGCACTTAGAATTCTGGTTGCCTGAAGGCGGTAACAGCGGCATCTCGATTCGCGATCTTTCGCGCGCTCACTACGCGATTAATGAACCGGATGACGTGCATCCCGAGCTGGCGGGACCAGTGCAGAGCACGCCCGCGCACATCGGCTATGAGATCCAGATCATTGATGATGACAAGGAGAAGTATCCCACTGGCAGCGTGTACCTTTTTGATGCCGCGAAGACCGGCGGCATGCGTCACACCGACTGGAACAGTATGGATATAGAATCACGGGCAGGCATGATCACGGTGCGGCTGAATGGCGAGCAGGTGTCGCAAAGTGTGGGAGATCCGGCGCGTTCGAAGACGGGCCCGATTGGACTGCAGCTTCATGATCGGTTCTCGACTGTGCTGTTTCGCAATATAAGGATTCGGGAGGTCATATGAGAGTCACACGACGTGAATTCATGGCGGCAGTTCCTGCCGTGGCATTGGCCGCGGACGACCAGACACCGGAGACCCGGCTGTGGTTCAGTAAGCCTGCCACACAGTGGACCGAAGCGTTGCCGGTGGGAAATGGCCGGCTTGGCGCCATGGTGTTTGGAGGCGTAAAGAGTGAACGGCTGCAATTGAATCACGACTCGCTGTGGTCCGGGCGCCCGAAGGACTGGAACAATCCGGAAGCGAAGACGCATCTGGCGGAGGTGCGACGGCTGGTTCTGGAAGATGAGAACTATGCCGCGGCGGGCGCGCTCTGCAGGAAGATGCAGGGGCCCTACAACGACGCTTATCAGCCCATGGGCAATCTGGTGATTGAGTTCGATAGCCCTGGAGACGCTTCGGGTTACGGGCGGGAACTGGATCTGGACAGCGCGATCGCGAAAGTGTCCTTCGGCGCTCATTCCCGAGAGGTGCTTTCCTCATTTCCCGACCAGTTGATTGCCGTACGATTGAGCGCGGGAGATTTTGTACTCTCGCTCGACAGCCTGCTGCAATCTGCATCGGCGGCCCGCGCGGACGGTACACTCAGGCTCACCGGTAAAGCGCCTTCACACAGCGAGCCGAACTACGTGCGATCCGACGACCCGATCCGCTACGACCCTGCCGAAGGTAATGGCATGCGCTTCGAGGTACGCCTGAAAGTAGTGGCGGAAGGCGGCCAGGTCAGCGTGGAAGGCGATAAGCTTCGGGTGAAAGGCGCACGGACGACGACCATACTGCTGGTGGCCGCAACAGGCTATCGGGGCTTTGACCGCGATCCGGATCTTTCAGCGGACGCGATCAGCGAGATGTGCCGCAAGCAGATGGAAGCCGGGTCAAAGTACACCTGGGCGCAGTTACGACAACGGCATGTGGCGGATCATCAGAAGCTGTTTCGGCGAACAACGCTGCAGCTGCAAGCGAGGGCATCATCACTGCCCACTGACGAGCGACTGAAGAACTTCGCAGGCACGCCCGATGAAGGACTGCTCGCGCTTTACTTTCACTACGGTCGTTATTTGCTGATCGCCAGTTCGCGGCCCGGAACGCAGCCCGCCAACCTGCAGGGCATCTGGAGCGACCAGCTTCGTCCACCATGGAGTTCAAACTGGACCATCAACATCAACACACAGATGAACTACTGGGCAGCTGAGACGTGCAATCTGAGCGAGTGCCATGGGCCACTATTCGACATGGTGGAGGGCCTGATGCGGAACGGGCGCGAGACCGCCCGGATCAACTATGGCGCTTCGGGTTGGGTGTCACACCACAATACGGATCTTTGGCGGCAGTCCGCGCCGGTAGGGAATTTTGGCGGCGGCTCGCCCACCTGGGCGAATTGGCAGATGAGCGCCCCGTGGCTCTGCGCGCATTTTTGGGAACATTACCGGTTCACGGGTGACCAGGGGTTCCTGAATGATCGCGCATGGCCCGTCATGCGGGGCGCGGCGGAGTTTTGCCTGGACTGGCTGATTGAAGACAAGCAGGGGCATCTGACGACTTGCCCGTCGGTATCCACGGAGAACTCGTTCACTGCGCCCAACGGCCAACGTGCCGAAGTAAGTGCCGGCTGCACCATGGACATGGCTCTGGTGCGGGAACTCTTCACCAACTGCATTGACGCCGCAAAGACAACGGGTGCGGACCCCGCGTTTCGACAGAAGCTGGAAGCAGCAAGGGCACGGCTGGTGCCATACCGGATCGGAAAGTTTGGACAGCTGCAGGAATGGTCGAAAGACTTCGTGGAGCGTGAACCCGGGCAACGCCATATGTCGCACATGTATGGGCTCTATCCCGGCGCGGAGATCACGCCACGCGGCACACCGGAATTTGCGCAGGCGACACGCGTATCACTGGAGCGGCGACTGGCTGCGGGTGGCGCGTACACGGGCTGGAGCCGCGCGTGGGCGATCGGGTTTTGGGCCCGGCTTGGGGATGGCCCAAAGGCTCATGAATCGCTGGCAGCGCTGCTGCAGCACAGTACGGGCCCGAACCTGTTTGACACGCACCCGGCGGGCAACAGTTCGATCTTTCAGATCGATGGCAATTTCGGGACCACTGCGGCGATCGCGGAAATGCTGCTGCAGAGCCATGCGGGAGAGATTCATTTCCTGCCCGCGTTGCCGGTGCAATGGGCTACCGGAAGCGTGCGTGGCCTGCGGGCAAGGGGAAACGTTGGCGTTGACCTTGCGTGGGAGAGCGGCAGGGCGAAGGAAGCGACGTTGAGGGCGGGCGCGGCGGGTGAGTTTCAACTGCGTGCGCCGGAGGGTCAAAAGATCGCAGGCCCTTCGAAGATTCGGCTGCGTGCCGGAGAGGTCAGAGTAGTCCGCTTCGCGTAACGGCCGGTCGATAGAGTCCCTGTTCGCGGATGTAGCGCAGCACTGCTGTCGGCACCGGCACAGCATCATCGCCTGCGGCGAGACCCCTTCTGATCTGTGAGGATGAGACAGGTATCTCCAGTCCACTCAACTCATGGACCACTGCACCTGCGGGCGCTTCGTATGTCGAGCCAGGTCGGGTGACGACGATGAACTCGACGAGTCGCACAACATCGCGCCAGCGATGCCACGTCGTTATCTCAGCAAATGCATCCGCGCCTATCAGGAAGCTGAGCGCATGTGCACCCGTCGCCAGAAGCCTCTCGATCGTGTCGATTGAATAGCTGCGACGGGGCGTGTCGCCAGGTTGTTCCATGCGGGAGACTTCGAAATGCGGATCGTCGCAGCACGCGAGTTCCGCCATTTTCACACGGTCTTCATACGAAGCCTGCGCGCCGTGCTGTTTATGCGGGGGATTTGCCGCGGGAATGAAAAGGACCTTCCGGAGACCGAACCGGCTGACTGCGGCCCGTGCGATCTCCAGATGAGCGTTGTGGATCGGATCGAAGGTGCCGCCAAACAGCACCGTGCGCGACTGCATTGCGAGGTCCGGAGACC
>JBBQDH010000105.1:0-18974 GCA_038319515.1 Bryobacterales bacterium | reverse complement strand
ACGGAATTTCCGGGCTGCCGTCCGATTATGTGCCTTATCTGGCACCGATCAACAATACGCCGGGCACACCGAACTTCGGCAACAACAACGTGAGCGTGAATCTGAAGAACGGCACGTCGGTTCTGACGGGTTACTCGCCAGGCCCCTCAGGCGCGAACCCGTTCTCGCAGACCGTACTGCCGGGGCCGTTCAACTACATTGCGGATGTTTCCATCTATAAGGAATTCTTCTTTACAGAGCGGGCGAAGCTGCGTCTTAACCTGGATGCATTCAATGCGCTGAACATTCAGGGCCGGGTGAATCCGAATGGTTCGGACGGAATCCAGTCGCTGCAGAATTCCTACTGGACACCGCGGCAGGTTCAGATTACAGCCCGTTTCTCGTTCTAAGAACCGTCGGTGTTTTGAAGATGCCTGCTGTCAGCCTTCGGGCCTGATGGCAGGCATTTTTTGTTGATGGCATAGTTTTATAGCGAACGGTGCGATAAGATCCTGAGGGGAAACTTCTATGAAGCGAATGTTATTGGGTTCGGTTGTTCTTGCAGCGCTGGCTGCGTCGTCCGCGCCTGCACAGCGCAAAGCGACCATTCAGAATGTGCCGGAAATACCGTTCACGCCGGTGCCGAACTTTCTGAAACTGCCTGTGGGTGAGTACATGGGTGAAGCAGTCGCGGTGGCGACGAACTCGAAAGGGCACGTTTTCGTTTTTCATCGCAGCGCGAACAACCGGCTGTTCGAATTCGACCAGACGGGCAAGTTTCTCAAAGAGATTGGCAGCGGATTTTTAGGATTTGAATTCGCGCATTCAGTTCGTGTGGACAACGACGATAACATCTGGACGGTTGATGAGGGTTCGAACATGGTGACCAAGTTCAGCCCGGACGGCAAGGTGCTGATGGTGCTGGGCAGAAGGCCTGCGGCGGTATTGGGCGTGCTGCCTGCCCCGCCCCCCGGTCCGGCCAAACCGGCGCAGAAATATGAATTCTGCCGGCCCACTGACGTAGGTTGGGACCCGCAGGGAAACATCTTCATATCCGACGGCTACTGCAACAACCGGGTGGTGAAGTATGACAAGGACGGGCGCTTCCTCGCCCAGGCGGGCAGTGAGAAGCCCGGCAGCGCTTTGGGTGAGTTCAATCTGCCGCACGGCCTGCAGGTGGATGGGCAGGGGAATGTGTGGGTGGCTGACCGCACGAACAATCGCTATCAGGTGCTGGACAACAACCTGAAGCCGATTCGGGAGATTACCAATCTGGGGGTTGGCTGGACGGTCTGCGTGTCCGGCGGGCCGCATCAATATGCATTCCTTTCGAATTCGAATCCGAACGGAAATCAGCCGGGCACGTGGGACATTACGGGCGAGATTTATAAGACAGAGCTGGACGGGACCGTACTGGGCAGGTTTGGACGCCCGGGTAAAGTGGCGCCGGGATTCCAGGTGGTGCACATGATGGATTGCCGCAATCCGAATGAGATTGTGCTGGGCGAGATTGAATCGTGGCGCGTGCAGAAATTCATTCTGAAACCGGTTTCAGCGGGAGCGAAGTAATGAGAACATCCATGAGATTACTGACGGCGACATTTTTTGCGGGCCGGCTGGTTACGGGAACGCTCTGCGCGCAGACGCCGGAGATCAAATTTGACTCCGTCGCCAATGCCATCCAGATGCCGGCGGGGCTTTACCTGGGCGAAGCGGCGGGAGTTGCCACGAATTCGAAGGGCGATGTGTTCGTCTACACGCGGACCGGGCATCCGACAGTAACTATCGGTACGATGCGGCCGTTTGCACATGGCGGGTCGCGCCTGTTCCAGTTCGATAAGACGGGCAAGTACGTTCGGGAAAT
Organism: Bryobacterales bacterium; assembly: GCA_038319515.1. Classification (GTDB taxonomy): domain Bacteria; phylum Acidobacteriota; class Terriglobia; order Bryobacterales; family Bryobacteraceae; genus BOG-234. Next base: position 17,131 of record JBBQDH010000105.1, on the reverse strand, counting down.
CGGCAAGGACACCTATGCGTTCATGCAGGCTTCACAGGTGCGTGTCGACCCGGCGGACAACGTCTGGATTGTGGATGAGATGAGCAACACCGTGATGAAGTTCGACCCGCGGGGACGTGTGGAAATGCTGCTGGGGAGAAAGGCGGAAGCGGAATCTATTCCGGCGCGCCCTGCAGCCGCCAACAACAACGGCGCCGGTCAGCCGACAGATTTGTTCAACCGGCCCACGGATGTTGCGTGGGATGCTGCGGGCAACATTTTCGTGGCGGATGGCGCGGGGAACGCCCGTATCGCCAAGTTCGACAAAGACGGGAAGTTTGTGCGGTCGTGGGGTAAGCGCGGAAGCGGGCCAGGTGAGTTCGCGACCGTGCTTAGCATCGCGGTGAGCGCTGCCGGTGATGTTTACGCAGGCGATGGCGGCAACAAGCGGATTCAGGTGTTCGACAATGACGGCAAGTTCAAGTCTGAGATTACGAGTGTGGGGAATCCGCAGGCCATGTGCATGACAAAGGGTGCGAATCCGGTGCTCTATGTTTCGAATTCAAATCCATGGAACGACATTGATGTAGCAGGTGATATTTACAAGATGCGCCCGGATGGAACGGTACTGGGCAAGTTCGGCCGGGCAGGACACCTGGCAAAAGAGTTCAGCGCCGTGAATTCGATTGATTGCCGTGTGGAAAATACGCTTTACGTTGGCGAACTGGCGAATCTGCGTGTGCAGAAGCTGGTGCTGCACTAAGCAGCCCGTTCTGTCTCCCTCGATTTCGCGCAGATGGACCCAGGCTCATCACTCACGGAAACTTCGTTATTTGAAGACGACGCCGTTCTTCATCACGAATCTCACGCGGCGCAGTGCGGACAGATCCTGTACGGGGTCGCCTTCGACGGCGATGAGGTCAGCCAACATGCCGGCTGCTACTCGGCCAATATCCATATGGAGGACTTTGCCTGCCACTGATGTTGCGGACTTGAGAACTTCGAGGTTCTTCATACCGTAATTGGCCATCAATTCCAGTTCGCGAACGTTGTCGCCATGGGGGAAGACGCCGACGTCGCTGCCGCTGAGGATGGTAACTCCGGCATCGAGCGCGGCTTTGAAGGAAGCGCGTTTCTGTACGATGCCGCGAGGCTCGGGTTGCTCGCCTTTCTTCCAGCCGCCGTATTGTGTGATGGCGTCGGTCGCAGCGAGAGTCGGGCACAGTGCCACGTGGTTTTCCACCATCAGCTTGTAAATTTCGGGGGTTGCTCCGCCGCCATGCTCAATGGTTTCCGCACCGGCAAGAATTGCCCGGCGCATGCCTTCGGCAGTGTTCGCATGGACGGCTACCGGCACGCCGGCACTACGGGCGGCCTCGACAGCGAGCTTCAGTTCTTCCAGCGAGAAGGTGGGGTGTGAGCCGGGGTGAGGGCCCCAGCCGTAGTCGCCATAGAGCTTGATCCAGTCGGCACCGCGACCGATCTGATCGCGCACGACACGAACGATGTTGTTGCCATCGGCTTCTTCCGCACCTTTGGGCACGTCCCATTCCGGGGCATAGCCTTTAGGCCCGTAACCGCCGGTGATGACGATGGCGCGCGTGGAGACCAGCATGCGCGGGCCGGGAATGATACCCTGGTCGACGGCCTGTTTGAGTTCGACATCAGCATAGCCCGCGCCTTCCGTGCCGAGTTCGCGAATGGTGGTGAAACCGGCGAGGAGGGTGGCGCGAAGGTGGTTCACAGCGCGCGCGGCTCGCAGGGCCAGGCCCTCGCGCGCCACCTGATCATTCCAGGAGACTTCGTTGTAGGGGTGGAGCAGGACATGCGAGTGCCCCTCGACCAAACCGGGCATCAGGGTCGTTTGGGGCAGGTCCGTGATGGTGGCCCCGGTTGTGTCGATGGAGGCCACAGGTCCGGCGGCTTCGATACGGTTGCCTTTGACGCGGACGGCCCAGCCTTCATGCGTGTTTTCGCCATCGAAGACGCGCGCGGGGCGCAGGACAGAGGCGGCAGCCTGCGATTGGGCGGGCTGCCGCAGAATGAGGCCGAGGAAGGTGAGGACAAGGAGGATCCGCATTCGAATCAGTATAGCCAACACAGGAAACCTGAATTATTTTGAGGCAGTTTGTTCCGGTGGCGCAACAGCACTGTCTCAGGGGGCATGGTCAACAACCGTCGAACTCCCGCGTGGCAGCGTTCGCGCCACACGGCAAGTCTGCTTCTTCTTGCTCTGCCGATGTTTGCGCAGCAGTACAACTCCAACAACGTCACGCCACCGACATCACTCTCAGGCAAGCTCAACGGCGCAGCTTCCGGCAAACAGGTGGGTGTTGACGGCAACAACCACGCGATCCTGGAACTGGGGGACGCGACTACATCCATCGATCTTCACCCCGCAACCGGCAGTTATTACAGCTCCGTTGCGCTGGCTACCGACGACGTGGAACAGTGCGGCTATGCCACGCAATTCGGATCTCATCACGCCATGAAGTGGAATGGCTCGGCATCCACTTACACGGATCTGCACTCGTCGACAGGCATGACCTGGTCTTACTGCACGGGCAGCCACGGCGGGCAGCAGGTCGGTTTCGGTGAGCGGCCGGTTTATACGGTCACCTTCCAAAATGCTTTTGTGTGGAACAACGGTCTGGCCGTCAATCTTCATCCCACATTGCTGCTGATGGCTTATTCCAAGGCACTCGGCGTGCGGAGCGGGCAGCAGGTTGGTTACGCAAGCACGGTTCCTTATCCTGTGGGAGAGACCTTCAGCTACCACCCTGCCAGCCACGCGATTGTGTGGGCAGGAACCGCCGCGAGCGCAATCGATCTGAATCCGACCGGCTTTACAGCTTCAGAAGCTTTGGCGACCAACGGAGCTCAACAGGCTGGCTGGGCTTATAGCAACGTTCCGGCCCTGTCGCAGCATGCGACGTTGTGGGCCGGCACTTCGGCCAGTTTTGCCGATCTACATCCGGCCGGTTACAACGACAGCCGCGTGACGGGCCTGACTGCCACGCAGCAGGTGGGCGATGGTTGGGTGGGACCGATGGGTGCTGTCGGCTCCGTTCGGCACACACTCGTCTGGACTGGCACACCAGAATCCGTGGTGGATCTGAACCAGTTTCTTCCCGCCGGATACACGCATGCGGTTGCCACCGGCATCGACGCACTCGGCAACGTAGTGGGCTACGAAGACGATCCCGTCCACGACAGTGACGATTCCGCAGGGAGTGTTCAGCGCGACGTTCACGGTTCCGACGACGGTCGTCAACGGCACCAAAAGCGTGTCACTGAAAGCGACGCTGGGTACATCGAATATCACCACGAATATTTCGATTCTGCCGATTCCGACCATCGTAATTGTGCAGGCGGATTACCTCACGGATACGCATTTCTTCAAGGTGGCGGTGACCACCACGAACCTGAATGCCACTTTCACTTTCGGCACGGATCCGCTGCCGGGCGCGATTGGAACCATGCAGTTTGAGCTGGGTCAGTTCAAGGGTGCAGCGACATCGCTGCTCACGGCTCCTGCTCTGGCAACGGTCTGGAGCTCGGATGGCGGACAGGCGACGATAGCAGTCACCCGGAAGCTCTCCACGGCAACTGGCGGTGGGGGCGGTGGATCGACCGGCACCTACAAGATCACCACGGCGACCAACGGCAGAGGCAGCATCACCCTGTCTCCGTCTGCGGCCAGCTATGCACCGGGTACGGTTGTGACGCTCACGGCAACACCTGTGGCTGGTCAACCCTGGGTTGGCTGGAGCGGAGCCTGTACAGGCACCGCGACCACCTGCACGCTGACCATGAACGCCAACTATTCGGTAACCGCGAACTTCCGGTAAACCCGCGGTTGTCGGTTGGTCCAGGGTGGGAGGCTTCTTCTTTGAAGAGGCCCCCGCCTTTTTGCATTGGCGGTGCGCCGGGGCAACACATGAACTCCACGGAATTTGGTGCTATTCTCCGGAAATGGTGCGCTCGTCGGTATTGCTCGTCGTAAGGAGCGAAGACCTCGCGGATGGTCAGATGTACAGCGGCGTCATAGTTAGGCAAATCCAGGTGAATGCTGTTCGGCGGTTCTCCCCCGACGTGCTCAACATGACCAGACCTGGGTTGCTGTTCACATGGTCGGTCAGTCCTTAATCGGGGTTGCTCGTTCGGCGTTTACGGGTCATCGGGGCGTAATTTACACCCGCTAAGGCGCCGCGGTGATATGTGCGCGACGATTCCGCTGCCAGCAGGATTCCGTATGTTCCTCGCAAACGGGCTTTTCTTTGCCGAAGCTGACCATTGTGAGCTGGTTGCCGGGTATTCCCGTCTGAGTCAAGAAGTCCTGTGCCGCCCTTGCGCGCCGGTCTCCAAGTGCGAGGTTAAATTCAGCTGAGCCCCGCTCGTCGGCTCCACCTTCCACGATGAGCATTTGGTGTGGGTAGCCGGCGAGGATGTCGCGTATAATTCTGACGTCGGCGCTGAGGGTGCCTGCGGCATCGCTTCGAACATTGGCGCTGTTGTAATCAAACAACACATCGGAGAGGCGCGAGAGGCTCTGGTTGAGGGTCATCCTTTCCTGTGCTGTCATGACGGCCGGCTTATTGGTGCGAACCGGGGCCGGTTCCGTTCGACTTTTGGCCACCGGAGCGGACGCCGGCGGAGCAGGCTTTGGTTGGCTCATTGCCGCCGGAGCCGGCGGAGTGGACATGGTTGCGACCGGGTTCGCCTTGTGGCAGCCGGCGGCGGATAAAACCCCGATCAGGAGCGCGGAGAGAAGTGTGTTTGTCTTCATAGGTGAGAGGCCAAACCGAGAGGTTTCGGTGGCACTGATATCAGTAAAGTCCATTTCCCGGGAAACCGCCATCCTGTAAAGGCTTGAGATTCCGGTGGCGGATTTGCCCAAGCCGCCGCAATGTGAAGTGGCTCTGGTGTCTTTCCGGGATGCCCAGCGCCTGGAGGCGGGACTATTCTAAAGGGAGAGGGCTGTGCAACCCCGCTTCGAAAATGGAAATGTATCGATTGTGAGCGAAGGTTCTGGTTATACCGCTGACGAAGAGCGCCCGACTGATCCTGCGGACATCTCGGAACCGCCGCGCGGAAAGCTGAACTGGACCGGCTTCGCCAACCGGGACGACCAGATACTGATCGCCTTGAGCATCGTGATCGGTATTCTTGTCGGCCTGACAGTGGTGGCGTTCATGCTGATCACGGGTCGTCTGAGCGCCCGCATGTATCCCCCCGACAGTCAGGCCTGGAGGCGCGTGCTCGTGCCGGTGGCAGGCTCGTTGCTCAGCGGCTACCTTCTGTTCCGATACTTTCCGGGTGCCCGAGGCAGCGGTATTCCGCAAACAAAGTTCGCCATTTTCCTGGATGATGGCTACATTTCCCTGAGAACAGTGCTCGGAAAACTGTTGTGTTGCTCCATCTCGCTGGCGAGCGGGATTGCGCTGGGGCGCGAAGGACCATCCGTACAGATCGGCGCGGGAATAGCGTCCTCGATTGCCCGCCGATTCGGCCTGAGTGCGGAGAACGTACGGGCGCTGGTACCCGCAGGTGCTGCCGCGGCGCTGGCGGCTGCCTTCAATACACCCATTGCAGCGGTTTTGTTTTCATTGGAAGAGATCTTGGGCGACCTGCACGCGCCCGTGTTGGGTTCGGTTGTTCTGAGCTCCGCCACTTCCTGGATGGTGCTCCACCTGATTCTGGGCGATCAGCCGCTGTTCCATGTTCCGGCCTATCAGTTGGTAAGCCCTGCCGAATTGGGCATCTACGCGATTCTCGGCGTGCTGGGTGGCCTTGGATCGGTCTGCTTCGTGAAACTGCTGCTTGGGTTGAGAGTGTGGTTTCGCCGGATGCCGCGATGGACGGTCTGGCTGCAGCCGGCGATCGGAGGTTTGGTGGTCGGTCTGCTTGGATGGTTCCGACCGGAAGTGCTCGGCGTGGGTTACGACTATATTGACCGGGTTCTGAGCGGAGATTTTCCGTTGAAGACGGTGATTCTGCTGGCTGTTCTGAAACTGATTGCAACGCCGGTCTGCTACTCTTCCGGGAATGCAGGCGGCATCTTTGGGCCGAGTCTCTTTGTCGGCGCCATGATCGGCGGGGCCGTTGGCAGCGTGGCTCACTCGCTCTTTCCCGCCAGTACCGCGAGCCCGGGCGCGTATGCACTGGTCGGGATGGGAACGGCCTTTGCCGGAATCGTTCGGACTCCCCTGACGTCAGTCATCATGATTTTCGAGATGACACGGGATTATTCGATCATCGTTCCGCTCATGATCTCCAATATGATCAGCTTTTTCCTTTCGCAAAAGCTGCAAAAGGAACCGATTTATGAGGCGCTGGCCCGGCAGGAGGGAGTCCACCTGCCCACGCCGGAAGAGCGCGGCGGCAATTTCGGTCTGAAAGCCGCGGATGTCATGCGGAAGGATGTTCAGTTGCAGGCCCCAGGCTTCGATCCTGAACTGCTGCTGGCGGAGATGGCCGGGGAGCAGTGCAGTGCATGGCCGGTGGGTGATGGCAGCCGGCTGCACGGCATGGCTCACAAGGCTCCAGACACGCCGATAACGTCGACGGGTTATGCCGTGGCCTATCCCGATCATTCCCTTAGCCAGATGCTCGAACGGATGCGCGCCCACAAGGTGGACATTTTGCCGGTTGTGAGTCGCGCGGACGTCAATCACTTATACGGCATCGTCACCCGTCGGCAGATTCTGGCCGCTTACGGGGTTCCTGAGAACGGACCGACCGGAGTGCGGCAATGAATGGAATTCCCCATCTGCGTATGGTCGTCATGCTGTCTGTAATTGCTTCGGCGCTGTTGGCGGCGGACCGATTTCTGGCGCGTACGGAAACCCAGGAGCTCGCGGGCGAAGCGGAGGCGGCTTACCGCCAGGGCCGCAGTCTGGCGAAGGAGCACCGATACGCGTCTGCCGTGGAATCGTTCCGAAAAGCTCACAGCCTTCGGCGTGAGAATCCGGCTTACGAACGGGAGCTTGGCGGCGCGCTGGCGGCTGTTGGAAAGACCATGGACGCGGAGCCACTGATCATGGAGGCGCTTGACCGCAGACCGACGGAAGGTGTAGCAAACCTGGCTGCCGCGCGGCTGATGGTTCAGGAAGGTCGCAACCGCGAGGCCGCTTCGTTTTTTCACCGGGCGATTTACGGTACCTGGAATGGCGCGAACGGGAACCAGCGCACGGCAACGCGTTTCGAACTCATCGAACTGTTTGCAGAGCAGAAGCAGCATCAGGAGATGCTGGCAGAGCTGATCTCGCTGGAAGCCGAGACGGGGAACGATGTGGCTGTCCGAAAGCGGCTGGCGCGTCTGCTTCTGGTCGCCGGCGCGCCTGCGCGGGCAGTCACTGTCTACCAGCAGCTTGCAGACGTTGATTCGCAGGACGGCGAGGCGCTGATGGGTCTCGGTGAAGCCGAACTCGGGAGCGGGCAGTACCACGCGGCCCGCAACGCCTTTGTGCGGGCGGCGATGCACACCCGCGGTGCGGCAATTCAGGCCAGACTGCAGTTGCTGGACACGGTGACATCGCTTGATCCGACCCCGCGGCGCCTGACCTCAACTGAGAAGTATCGCCGCAGCCTTCGCATTCTGGAACTCACCCGCGCCGATCTGGATCAATTGGCACAGGCGAATCCGCCAAACGATTCCGGCGAGATTCAGACACTACTCAGGCGCGCGGAAGAAATCGGCGCCGGGCACGCGCCTGCTCACGTGAGTAATGAGATCGCGGAACAGGTTCTGTCGGTGGCGGAGCAGCTCTGGGCGGCACGCATCCGCTGGTTCGGATCCGCTACGAGGCAGGATGAAGAGGCCCTGCGGCTGATATTGGAAAGAATTGCCGCCTGAAGAAGGTATGCTCAGGGAAGGTCAGAACGGGGTGAGGCGGACTTTCCGATTTTGCGTTCTGGTGTATTTACGGGATATCGGAGTGCGCCCTCAACCGCATAGAATATGGTCAAGGCATGCGACCCTGGTCCCTCCACCCGGGTCTCGCCCTGGCAACACTTGGCGGTCGAGCGGCGGACTTCCTCCGAAGGGTCCGCCGCGTCGCCGTTTTCCTGCCTTTTCCCTGAGTGTGCGCCACGCACCGGGGATTCCGTGAAGAACCAACTTTGGTTGATCCTGCTCCTGGGGTTCGGAATTCTGGTGCTTTTGGTGGCCTTTTCCGGCGTCAGTGCACTGCATCGCGCGAGTGAAACTTACGCGGGGATTTCCCGTCTCTACGATTCTCAGCACCGCACCGAAAGACACCTCGATCAGTTGCGTTCCGGGATTCAGACCTCTGCAATCCTGATTCGGGACTTCCTGCTGGACCTGAACGCTTCCGTTCCTGCAACCCGGCTGGAGCTCCAGCGCTTACAGCAGCAGACATCGGAGGACATGGAGCAAATCCGGCGAACTATCCCGGCGTCCGATGCCCCTCGTCTCTCACGTCTTCAGGAACAGGTGGAAGAGTACTGGAGGTCTATCGACCCGGTATTGCACTGGAATGCCGAACAGAAGGTTTACCGCAGCGCGGGCTTCCTTAAAGCGGAGGTTCTGCCGCGCCGGAAAGCCGTGCTCTCCGTGCTGGGCGAGATTCAGCAACTGACCGACAACAGCCTTCGCACCGCGCGCCGCAATATTGATGCGGAACAATCGAAGCTGCCCTTCTATGTCGGGCTGGTGGTGGTTCCGGCCACTCTGACGGCGCTGCTTGTGGCGGCGCTCAGCCTGATTCGGATCTATCGGCTCGAAGCCGTGGCGGACCGCCAGAAAGAGGCGATGGCATTTGCTGAAAACGAGTTGCGTCATCTTTCGCAACAACTGGTGCGCGTGCATGAGGAGGAAAGAAAGTCGCTGTCCCGCGAGTTACACGATCAGGTCGGCCAAATCCTGACGGCGATCCGCATCAATCTGGGGAACCTGGAAGAAGCCATGCCGGGGGAGGCGTCGCTGCGATATCCGCTGGACCAGACCAAGCGCCTGTCCGAGCAGGCACTGCGGTCTGTCAGAGATCTGGCAATGGGGCTCCGGCCTGCCATGCTGGACGATCTGGGTCTGGGCGCGGCGCTCGAATGGCAGGCGAGGCAGCATGCCCGGGTTTGCAAGGTCCCCGTCACGACCTCGATTGACGGCGATCTGACGGAGTTGTCCGATGCCCACCGAACCTGTGTTTACCGGATCGTCCAGGAGGCTCTCACCAATTCGGCACGGCATGCGCAGGCAAAAGAGATCCGGCTGCAGGTCGCCTGCCGGGACCGGTCGGTATCAATCGGGTTTTATGACGATGGCTGCGGGTTTGATATGCACTCATCCAACAGCGGGCTGGGGCTGGTGGGCATGAAAGAGCGGGTTCGGGAGCTCGGCGGGCAGATCGCGATTCACTCGACGCCTGGCAAAGGGACGTCAATCCTGGTGACGATCCCGCTCGGGGGAATCGGTGCAAAGGGATGAAGACAACCAGGATACTGCTGGCGGACGATCACGGCATTGTCCGACAGGGTCTGCGGTCGGTACTGTCGCGAGACCGGAGTTTCGAAGTTGTGGGGGAGACAGGCGACGGACGGGAGGCTGTTCTGCTGGCGGAGACGCTCGCTCCGGACATCGTGATTATGGATATCACGATGCCGCAATTGAACGGTCTCGATGCTACTGCTCAAATCGTGAAAAACGCAAGGACCGCTGCCGGGCGCGGGGCCATCCGCAGCGGCGAATCCGATTTTGCCGGTCAGTCGGATATCGGCGTGATCATCCTGAGCATGCACCTGGACGAAACCTATCTGATGAGGGCGCTGAATGCCGGTGCGAAAGGGTATTTGCTGAAGGATTCGGCCGAGGTGGATCTGATTCGCGCAGTGCAGAGTGTCAGTCGGGGGAAGTCTTTCTTTAGCCCGGCGGTGACGGAAACTCTGCTGGAGGACTATATGCGCTACATGCAGCAGCGCAATCTCCAGGACTCGTGGGACCTGCTGACGGAGCGGGAAAAGGAAGTGCTGCAACTGCTGGCGGAAGGCAATTCCAATAAGGAAGTTGCGGCGGCGCTGGGAGTCAGTCCCTATACCGTGGAGAGTCACCGGACCAACCTGATGCAGAAGCTCAGCCTGCACAATACAGCGGAGATTGTTCTTTATGCGGTGAGGAAGAAAGTAATTGGGTAAGCCCGTTGCCGCCCTCTTGACAGAGGGAGAACAAAAGGCGAATATAGGTGCATGCTGTTCGGCGATTCTCCCCCACCGGGTCTGGTCGGAATCGCGCGCATGGCTGCCGCGAGTGAAGTGCTGGAGGCGAAACGGGCCGTTCAGTATTTCGAGATCGGTTGCCGGAGCGTGCTCAACAAGACCAGACCTGGGTTGCCGTTCACATGGACGATCAATCCTTATCGGGGGTGCGAGTTTGCGTGCCGGTATTGCTATGCGCGGTACACGCATGAGTTCATGGAACTGCGGGAGAGCGACGATTTCGAAGATAAGATTTATGCGAAATCGAACCTGCAGCCGATTCTGCGGCGGGAACTGAAAAAGGTCCACGGTTCGCATACGATTGCGCTCGGGACCGCCACCGATCCTTACCAGCCTGCGGAGCGCCGGTTCGGGCGGACACGGTCGATTCTGGAAGTGTTCGCTGAACAGACGGGGCTGTCGCTATCGATCACTTCGAAATCGGATTTAATTAAACGTGACGTGGGGCTGCTGCGGGAGATTGCCGCGCGCAATTCGGTTTCGGTGAATATCACGATTACCACTCTGGATGTCTCGCTGGCCCGCGCGCTGGAGCCCCGTGCGCCCCGTCCGGAATTGCGTTTGCAGGCGGTTCGGGCGCTGGCGGAGGCGGGAATCGCGGTGGGGGTATTTCCAAATCCGATCATGCCGCTGATCACTGATCAGGAAGACCGGCTGGATCAACTGGGCAAAGCGGCGAAGGAGCACGGCGCGCAGTGGCTGGGCGGCGGGATTCTGTTCCTGCAACCCTGTTCGCGGCGGGTGTTCTTTCCGTTTGTCGCGCAAAACTTCCCGCACTTGCTCCGGCGGTACCGGGAGCGATATGAGTCAGAGGCCTATATCAAAGGCCCCTACAGGGATATGATTCGCGAGCGGCTGGGCAGAATCCGGCAGCGGTACGGTCTTATTGACCGACACACACCAGCGGAGAGTTACTTGCCGCTGTTCCAATGGTCAACTGAAGCGGGGCATCCCCCGCCGGAAGTCCGACCGGCAGCCTGAAATTGATCTGCATCAGACCGGCAGTGGTGGGGACGAGACCGGCGAAGAGGACTTCGGCGGTCTGGCCGCCCACGGTAACGGTGGTGGTCAGTTTCTCGCGGGAGAGCGGCGTGAGCGGTGCGAATTCACCAGTGGCGACAGGGTTATCCAGCGGGCCGGACCCGATGGCGTACAGCACGAGAAGGCTGCCGGGCGCCGCGCAACTGGTGGCCGAATTCACTGCTCCATCCTGGTTGACGGCCACGGCGCGATTACCGTTATAAATGAGAATGCCCGGAGCGGCCTGCTGGACACGGAGCGAGACGGCGGGGCTATCGCCTGCTTCAGACCGGACGCTGACGGAGGCGGTTCCGGGCGCGATTTCGTTCGGCATTTGAAAGATGAGTTGACCTGGTGAGACGTAGATCATCGGGACGGGCGACGAGTTCACAATCACCTGCGTGTTGCCAAGCTGCTGCGGGAGCTTCGAAACAGCGCTCGGCAGAGTTGCAACGCCGGACGCGAAGGCGGAACCGTAAAGATCGACAAGAGAGCCGGGTGAGACCACCTGAGCAACACCGCCATGAACCACCGCGCCCCCAAAGAAGACGCGCGGTTTGGTGGCAGCGTTGATGAGTGAAGTGACTAATGACGATGCCGCAGGCTTGGCCTGGAATGTGCTGTCGAACAGCAGCGCGGCGCCGAATCCGGGGTACTGGCCGGGAATCCACGAATTCGCGTCGGAGACGCCCCAGGTGAGCAGGGCTGTGCAATTGGAGTTGGCGAGGCAGGCGCCCAGGATTCGGTTGTAGACATCGGCTTGAGCCAGGAGATCGGTGGAAGTGGGGCCGGCGGAACTGACGGGAATGCGCACGTCCATTTCCGTGATGTGGACTTCGAGGCCCAGACGCGCGTAGCGCTGGATGTTGGCGGAGATATCGGCAGCCGATGGCGCACCGGTAACGGAGACATGCATCTGCAGACCCACGCCATCAATCGGTACGCCCTTGTTGACCAGCCCGGAAACCAGGTTATAAACGGCATCGGATTTGGCACCAAGGCCTTCACCGCCCGTGTCGTTATAGAAGAGCTTCACGTCGGGGTCGGCTTCGCGGGCCCAGCGGAAGGCCTGTTCCACGTAGCCGCTGCCCAGCTGGTTCAGCCAGTAAGACGGTTGGGGACCGTAGGGGGCACCGTAGGCAATCGCTTCATTCACCACATCCCAGGCGATGACTTTTCCCTTGAAGTGGCCCATGACAGTCCTGATGTGATCCCGCAGGATATTCGAGGCATCGGCGGGCGTGTAATTGCCGGTGGTCAGCCACGCGGGGAGCGCCTGCTGCCAGACCAGGGTGTGAGCCCGGACCTTCATGCCATTGGCCTGGGCGAAACGTACAATCTGGTCGGCCTGGCAGAAGTTGTACTGGTTGGGGCCGGGGTGGGTGGCGGCGAATTTCATGGCGTTCTCGGCCACGGCCACGTTCATCTGCTGGCCGAGGACGCGTGTGTAGCCGGGGTTACCGAATAGAGCGGGATCCACCGCACCGCCGAAGAGGAAGCCCTGCTGGCCGGAGTAGTCGCGGAGACCGCCGGCAGAGCGGGTAATCACCTGAGCAGCGGGGTCATAGAAGCTGGCTGTTTTGCCGGAGGGAGTGGCAGCGGAGAGTGCCGTCACGTTGAGAGTGCCGGACGGGGCGACGTTAAAACCGAGATACACCTGACCGGAGGTGAAGAGACCCGGGTCTTCAAAGCGACCGGTTTCATTGCCGTTGACATAGACGATGTTCTGCGAGCCGACGTGCGCTAGTTCCAGATCAATGGAGTCGGTGGCAGGTACGGGTCCGAAGGTCTGTGTTGCTGCGGCGTTCGGGGTGGCGCCGGTCCAGTAGCTCATCTGGATGGTGCCGTTGGAAATGCCCACATCGAGGCGCTTGAGTCCGTTCCACCATTCACCGGAGTTGAGGGTGCCGACCAGGGTGAGCATGGCTCCGCTGCTGTTGGCGGGGGCCGAGAGGGAGGCTAAAACACTGAAGTCCCCTGTGACGCGCAGCAGGGGACCGGAGGTGTTGATTACGGTGTTGAAGTTGGAGCCGGCGGCGATGGTGATGGACTTCGCCGAAGCGGAGACGCCGTTGACGCAGGGCCAGTTGCCGGTTTGGATAAGATCTTCCGCGCCGGGCACTACCTGCCAGCCGGCATGGGGAGCTGTTGCCGCTGTACCGACGAGTGCAAAGAACAGGAGCGATACGAGGGGCTTAAGCATACCTCCAGTATCGCTCCTGGTGGATTGGGAAGGAGTCGGCGGTAAGACCGCCGACTTTAACGGGCTCAGTAGAGGTTGAAGGTGAAGAGCTGATCACCGGCGGCCACCAGCAGGTACTGGTGGCCATCGAGCATGTAAGTCTCCGGGGCGTTCGAAACATTGCCCATGTGCGAGTGCCACAGGATCTTGCCGGTGGCCGCATCATAGGAAACGATGTTGCCACCCGCGTCGCCCGCGAACACCAGTTTGCCTGCCGTGGTCAGAATGCCATTACCGAGGTTGCCGCCGGTGCCTGGGTAGCGATGCCGCCAGGCGATCTTGCCGGTTTTGTAGTCGATGGCGGTGAGGTAAGAGCCGAGCGAGCCCAGACCGGTTTCGTCCTTACCGCCCAGGCCCATGGCTCCCCGGGGATCGGTTTCGGTGAGGTAGTACATGGCGTAGGCATCGTTCTGCGGCACGTAGAACAGACCGGTATCGGGGGAGAAGGCCGGAGGGGGCCAGTTGGTCGCTCCGCCATTATTGGGGGAAACGAGGGAGCCAGGGACGGTGGAATCCTTCGAGACGTCGCGAATTGTCTGGCCTTTGGCGTTCACTTCTTTCGCCCAATTGGCCGCCTCAGAGAATTTGCTGGTGAGCAGGTGTTCGCCGGTCAGGCGGTCGAGGACGTAGAAGTAACCGTTGCGGTCCGCATGCATGACCATTTTCCGCATCCTGCCGTTGAATATGCCGTCAGCGAGGATTGGTGTTTCGGTGGAATCCCAGTCGTGCGTGTCGTGCGGGTTGAGCTGGTAGTACCAGGCCATTTTGCCGGTATCGACATTCACCGCAATGATGGAGCACGTGTAGAGGTTATCGCCGTCGCGGCTCTGGGGATTCGTATAAGCCGGCGAGGGGTTGCCGGTGCCGACGATGTAGAGATGGGTTTCGGGATCGTAAGAGCCGGGGATCCAGACGTTGGCCGCACCGTGCTTCGCGCCATCAAGGCTACCCCAGGTTTCAAGGCCGGGGTCGCCCTTCTTCATGGGGACGGTGTAGACGGTCCACTGGGTGTCGCCGGTTTCGGGGTCGAGGGAACGAATGTAGCCGGGCTCGTCAAGATCGTTGCCGGTGCCGGTCAGGATGTGGTTGCCAATGACGATGGGCGACATGGTGGAGAAGTACTGCTGGTTGAAATTTGCGATTTCTTTGTGCCAGCGTTCTTTGCCGGTGGCGGCGTCCAGGCAGACCAGGTAATCGTCCGGAGTTTCCATGTAGAGCCAGTTGCCGTACATGCCAAGGCCGCGATTGCCGATGTGGGTGCCGCCTTTGGTCTTCCAGAAGTAGTGCCAGATTTCATGGCCGTCGCGGGCGTCCACGGCCCAGGCGTTATCGGGCATGGAGAGGTAGAGGACGCCGCCAACCTGGAGGATTGCGGCGCGGATGCTGCCTGCTCCGCCGAAGCCGCCGCCTGCTGCTGCATCGGCACTGCCCTCGCCGCCGATGATGACAGGGGGACCACCGCGACCGCCTGCACCAGGGGCGACGCGGGAGGTCCAGGCGAGGGTCAGGTTTTTGACGTTGGTCTGGTTGATCTGTTTGAGAGAGCTGTAACGCTTGCCGGAGTAGTCACCGGAGTAAGTGGGCCAGGCGTCAGTTGCGCCGAGGGGCTTCAGGAGCGTGGCGGAATCGAGCTGGGCGAAGGCCGGGAGCGCGAACAGGGCGGCGAGGAATAGTTTGGTCATTTGATCGTCACCAGGTAAGAAGTGATGTTGTGGATGTCTTTGTCGGAGTACTTCGGCAGCAGGTCCTTGTGGGGCCGCAGGGGATCGTGAATTTCGACCTTCGGAGTTTCGCCGTCACGGCGGAAGCTGCGCTGCATGCCGTCTTTATCGGTGAAGATAACGATGAAGTCGTCGATGCGGACCAGACGGCCTTCGGCTTTCTTGTTGGCGGGAAGGGAGACGGTGACGGTTGTGGGGGAGACGTTGAAGGGTGAGGTACCTCGACCGGGGCCACCGCGTCCACCGCCACCGCCGGGCATTAGCCAGCCGTTTTGCAGAGCTTTGGGGTCGGTGACTTTAGAGGCGATGCCTTTCAGGTCGCCGGTGACGGAGTGGCAGGTTCCGCACATCGTTTTAAAGGTCTGCTCGCCGACCTTGGCGTCGCCGACCAGGATGCTGGGGGGCACCATACGGGAGATGTCATAGCCGCCGACCTTGAAGCTATGGATGTAAGTGGCGACGTCGGCGATTTGCGGCATGGTGATGCCGATGCGGGGCATTTCGCCGCGACCGTTTTGGATGACGGGGGCGATGAGTTCGCCTTTCTGATCGTTGAGGACGAGTTCGGAGCGGAGCAGGTTGGGGCCGCCTTCGCCGCCTCGGGCGTCTGAGCCGTGGCAGAAGTTGCATTGGACGCCGTAGATGGCTTTACCGCGTTCGAGGACGGCAGGATCGGCGGATGGGCGTTCCGGGTAGGCAGGCGGGCGGACGAAGGCCGGCGGCGCGGCGGCAGGTCCTCTGCCGCCTGCGGCGGGCGGCTGGGCAAGGATTGGGATAGCGGCAAGCAGGACCAGAGCGGTCGCGGTGTTGATTTTGTGCATGGATGACGTTAATAGTTTATGTCAGGGATGTGGAGATGTGTGCAAGGGTTTGTCAGTTGGGGAACCCGAGAAAAACCCGAGAATAACCCGAGGAAACCCGAGAATAACCCGAGCGGAACCCGAGGAAACCCGAGGAAACCCGAGGAAACCCGAGAAAGAGGGGAACCCGAGAGGGAGAAGTGTTTATTTTCAATAACTTCTCGGGTTCGTTTTGCTATTTTTTATTTTTTTGGGCGATCGCCGGGGAATTGGGGTGAATCTGAGCGAACATGGGACGAACGGGTCGACCGACCGGAAGTGTAGCATACGAGTTCTGGATTGTGGCCGGAAGTGCAAGGACTGAGGCAAGCCGGGTCAGACGCCCGCGACGCCTCAGCGCTGATGTTGCCCTGAATCCACGCATCGGCACGCCTCAATCAGGATGGGGCCTACCGCAACCGCAAGCGGGCTGCGGTCAAGACGCAGAACGCCTCGTACCCCCCGCAAACACAAATCCTGAAAGTCAGGAGGAATTCCTTATCTGGCTGGCTTCAGCCCGGGTGATGCACGCAGGCGACCGGCACTGACAACCAGGGTATTAAAGTACAGACGCGGTATGGCTACAGCGCCCCCTGGAACTACCAGCTTGTCTCTAATCCTTACAACGCGACAACTTCCGCATTAGCAGGAGCAGAGCCGACGATGGGCTGGACACTAAGCGCCACCGACGTCGCCAACGGCTATTCCGTGGTCCTGCACTCTACGGGAGTCACTCCGCCTGCCCTGCCTGCTCTGGCCACGGCATGCCTGACTGGCATCGCTGCGGCCTGGGTCAGCGGTCGCCAGGCCTCCTGCACCACAGGACTGCAGACCCAAACTATCGACGAAGCGGGGATCAGCCGTACCACCATCGTCGACGGACTTGGCCGCACCAGTTCGGTGACGGAAGACGGCATCTCCGCCACTACCAGTTATTCCTATGACGCACTGGGGAGTCTGGCCGGAGTGAAGCAGGGAGGCTTCTTCCCGTGCGTATTGGCCGGCGTTTCTTATTCCCGCGCCTTTTCTTACGATTCGCTGGGCAGGCTGAATACGGCCTGCAATCCTGAAAGCGGAACCACCAGCTACAGTTACTA
>JBBQDH010000104.1:0-19017 GCA_038319515.1 Bryobacterales bacterium | reverse complement strand
GTGCACGGCATCAGTCGCGCGCAATTCATTCAGGGCGATCTGGCGGAGGCTCTGAACCTGCCGGCTTCGGGTGGCCTGCTGATTGAGACGCTGGACAACAATTCGCCTGCGGAAGAAGCGGGACTGAAGGGCTATGACCGGGTGGTGCAGGTGGGCATGTACCGTTTGGGTGTGGGTGGCGATCTGATTACGGCGATTGACGGCGTGGCAGTGGATGGCCAGGACGCGCTGCGGCGGGCGGTGAACCGGAAGCGCGCGGGGGACAAGATGGAGTTCACGATCGTCCGCGGGCGCCGGACCATGAAGATTCCGCTGACGCTTGGCTCCGCAGCCGAAGCGTTGTAGCAGGATCGGGACAGGAACACATGACCACACGAAGGCAGTTTCTGGGTACCGCCATATTGGGTGCCGGGGTGCCAGGCGCCGGGGTGTCGGCAGCCCAGGCTCCGCGCCCGGCAGCGACGCCGACCCGCCCGCCGAACATCATCTTCGTGCTGATTGATGACATGGGCTGGAAGGACGTTGGCTTCAACGGCAGCCAGTTCTACGAGACTCCGAATATCGATGCTCTGGCGGCCAGAGGCATGCGGTTCACGAATGCTTATGCGGCCTGCCCGGTTTGTTCGCCGACGCGTGCCAGCATCATGACGGGCAAGTATCCGGCGCGGCTGGGCATCACGAACTATCTGCCCGGCACACATCATCTGCCGCACTCGAAACTGATCGCGCCGGTAAGCCGCCAGTATCTGCCGCTCGAAGAAACGACGATTGCGGAAGAGTTGCGCATTGCGGGTTATGTGTCCGCGGCGATTGGCAAATGGCACCTGGGAGGGCCGCAGTATTATCCGGAGAAACAGGGCTTCGATGTGAACGTGGCGGGCACGGACGCGGGGCAGCCGAAGAGCCATTTCTTTCCGCAGTGGAACGGGAGCCCGCCGATTTCGGCACCCCAGGGAGCGTACCTTGCAGACACGCTGACGGACGCCGCCGAGGAGTTTATCCAGAAGAACGCCCGGCGCAGTTTCTTCCTCTACCTGGCGCATTTTGGCGTGCACACGCCGCTCGAAGGAAAGCCGGCGCTGGAGCGGCATTATCGGGAGAAGATCGATAAGAACGACCCGCAGAATAATCCAACGTATGCTGCCATGGTGCAGAGCGTGGATGAGAGCGTGGGGCGGCTGGTGAAGCGCGTGGAGGCCGAGGGGCTGACGAAAGATACGGTCTTTATTTTCACGTCGGACAACGGGGGCCTGAACGCGGCTGAATTCAAAGGCATGGCCGCCACTTCTAACGCCCCGCTGAAGGCTGGAAAAGGGTTCCTGTATGAAGGCGGCATTCGCGAACCGTTGTGTATTATGTGGCCGGGTGTTACAAAGTCCGGAAGCATTTCTGAGGTTCCGGTTACAAGCACGGATTTCTATCCCACGATGGCGCGGATGGCGGGAGTCTCCCGAACCATCGGAGCGCCCAGGGACGGGGTGAGCCTGGTCCCCGTGTTGCGGGGGGCCGGTTCACTGAAGCGGGATGCGCTCTACTGGCACTACCCGCATTATTCCAACCAGGGTGGACGCCCAGGGGCGGCGATTCGGGTAGCGGACTGGAAACTCATCAAGTGGTATGAGGACGATTCAGTGGAGTTATACAACCTGAATCTGGACCCGGAAGAGGCGCACAATGTGGCAATAACGTCGCCGGATATCGCGGGAGTGTTGAAAGGGAAACTCGACAAGTGGCTGGATGCGATGAATCCCGCCATGCCGACAGTGAATCCGGAGTACGACCATGAGCGGGAGACGGAGGGGTTGGCACCGGCGATTCGCGAGCAGTTAGTGAAGGGTGAGTTGCCGGGACCGACGGCGGTTGCAGCACGGGAAAAGTTGCCCTGATCTACCTGCCCATGGCTGCTGCTCTGGCTCTATTCGCGCGACCCGGTCCAACGGAGCTTTTTGAAGGTGCTAAAATCCGTGTAAATGACCGCAACGCTCCTGTCGGCCAGCGAGTACCTGAAGACTGAATTTCGGCCCGATGCGGATTTCGTGGACGGGCTAATTGAGGAACGGAACGTGGGCGAGAAGAGTCACGGCAAGATGCAGGTCAGGCTGGTGCTGCTGCTGCGGGAAATGGGCCTGTTCGCCACACTTGAAACCCGGCTGAAGGTAAGCGCCACCAGGTATCGTGTACCGGATGTATGTGCTTATCACGAGGAACCTGACGAGGAAGTTTTTACCGACCCGCCTTACATCTGTATTGAGGTGCTATCGCCTGAAGACAGGATTGTCAGGACGATGGAAGTTGCCCACGACTATTTTCGAATTGGTGTGCAGAATGTCTGGCTGGTCGATCCGGTCGGGAAGATGATCTATATCTGTGACGCTGCCGGCGGGTGGTCCGCCGTCACGGATGCAACTGTCCAGACCTGCGATGAGCGGCTCGTTTTGACGGTTTCTCAGATTCTTGGGTGAGGCTGCTTCACAGCCAGACTGGCGGCGGTCTTCAGTCCTCGAATTCGAGGCAATCCGCAATATCGCGCGAGGTCACAATACCCTCTTTAATCATGCGCCATTCCGGCTCGGTAATATCGACGGTGCTGGCTCCGGAGCCTTCGCAACCGCCGCCATCGAGCACCAGATCCACACGGCCATCCATCATGCCGAAGACTTCGATGCCGCTGCGACAGGTGGGGGAGCCGGAAATGTTCGCACTGGTCGCGATGAGCGGCTGGTTGAGACGGGCGATGAGCGCATCCGCGACGATGGATCTTGCCTGACGAACCGCCAGCCGCCCGGTGTTGCCGGTTGCGCGCAGAGGAACGGCGGGAGAGGCGGGCAGAATGATGGTGAGGGGCCCGGGCCAGAATCGGCGCGCCAGCACACGAAAGCGGGGGCTGATTTCGCAGGCCAGTTCTTCCACCATCATGGCATCCCGCACCAGCAAGGGCAGAGCGCGATTGATGGGCCGGCCTTTGGCCGCGTAAACCTGGCGCACGGCACGGAGACTGAAGGGGTCTGCAACCAGGGTATAAAGCGCGTCGGTCGGAACGGCAACCACTCGCCCGCTCCGTATGAGCGACGCGGCCCGATCCAGAGCATCGGGTGAAGGTTCGAGAGGATTGATCTCGATGAGATCGGTGGCCACGGGGTCAGCGTAACACAGGCGCGGACTTTACCCGCTTCCTAGCTGGCAACGTCGAGAGCGATTTCTTCGCGGTGTTCTTCTGCGCCGCGCGGTTCAAATGAATAACCGAAGCCACGAACAGAATGGATGAGGCGGGGAGCCGCCGGATCCTTTTCGATTTTCTGGCGCAGGCGCAGGATGTAGACGTCCACAGTGCGATCCGTAATGGCGCGGTCCTGGCCCCAGACGGCGTTGAGCAGTTGTTCACGGCTGAAGACCACGCTGGGGCGGGTCATCAGGAATTCGAGCAGGCGGAATTCAGTGGCGGTGAGCGCGAGCGGTTCGCCCGAGAGTTTTACCTGGCAACTGCTGCGGTCCAGTTCCACGGTGCCCGCCTTCAGGACGCGCGAAGGCGCGGTCTGCGTGCGGAACTGCAGACGGATGCGCGCGATCAGTTCGCGGATAAAGAAAGGTTTGACGATGTAGTCGTTGGCACCGAGTTCGAGCCCAACGATGCGGTCTGTTTCTGAAGCCCGGGCAGTCAGGAAAATGATGGGGGTCTGGGCCAGCTCTGCATCGTTGCGAACACCTTTGCAGATATCCAGCCCGTCGGAATCCGGGAGCATGATGTCGAGGAGGATCAAATCAGGGCGTGCACGGCGGCAGAGATCCAGCGCGCCACGACCGGTCTGCGAGCCAGCCACACTGAAACCCTCTTTCTCAAGGTTGTATTTCAGCAGGGCGTAGAGATCTGTATCATCTTCGATCAGTACGATTCGTTTTGTCACGGCAATCTCAGATTAGCCGCAATTCCGTTACAAAAGGGTTAACAGAGCATCAAATGCGCGTGAAGGTTCCGCAAGGTTCTTACTGGATTTCAAAACGGTATCCAAAACCACGAACCGTAACCAAAAAAGCGGGTTCATCGGGTTTTGCTTCAATCTGCTCACGCAAACGGCGAATGTGGACATCCACCGTTCGTGGAGTGACGAAGTGCTGCTCACCCCATACTTCCCGCAGCAGTTGTTCACGCGACCATGCCCGCCCGGCATGCGTGAGAAAGAATTCGAGGAGCTTAAATTCGGTGGAAGTGAGTTCTACTTCACTTTCGGATTTTTCGCCTCCCGGCCGGATCTGAAAAACGCGGCGGGCGTCGAGATCGATTCGAAAGGGCCCCATGGTGACCTGCGTCTGGCGGGGTTCGATGTCCGCTTCGCTGCGGCGCAGGTGCGCTTTGATGCGGGCCACCAGTTCGCGGGGACTGAAAGGTTTGGTGATGTAATCGTCACCCCCGATTTCGAGACCCAGCACACGGTCGACTTCATCAGAGCGGGCAGTGAGAAAGATGACGGGCGTACGACTGAGCTTGCCGCCCTGCCGGAGACGACGGCAGATTTCAAAACCATCCTGGCCAGGAAGCATCACATCAAGCACGATCAGATCGGGCAGGAAAGCCTCCAGTTCGCGAAGCGTGTTGTCTCCCCCGGCGAAGATCCGGGTCTGGAAGCCGCCCCGGTTGAGGTTGTACTCGATTAGCGACGCCAACTCCGCTTCATCTTCGACGACAGCAACTTTCTTCGACATAGGCGTCTCACCAGTCTAGCGTCACCGCGTGGCGTGCATTGCAACAATGGCACAGTTTTGGCGTGGATCAAGAAGCGCACGGGCAAGCCTCGCCGGCCAGTTCAGGTTCGACGGCGTTATGCAAGGGTTGCGCGGAGCGGGTGCAGGGCTTTGTCGTCGTACATTTTGCTGTCGGCAGCTTCCAGAAGTTCGACCGCAGGCATTCCGCTGCGATACGCCGCGATGCCGAAGGATGCGGTGGCGGAAAAAGCGACATGACCCGGTCCGTGGAAGAGGACGGAAGCAAGGCGCTCGCGGAGCCGTTCGACCATTATCGAAGCGTCCCCGACAGTGGTGCCGGGGAAGACGAGGCAGAACTCATCACCG
Organism: Bryobacterales bacterium; assembly: GCA_038319515.1. Taxonomy (GTDB): domain Bacteria; phylum Acidobacteriota; class Terriglobia; order Bryobacterales; family Bryobacteraceae; genus BOG-234. The sequence goes on along the minus strand of JBBQDH010000104.1, from coordinate 13,953 downwards.
CCGAGGCGGGCCGAGATGTCGTTACCGCGGAGCTGGTCGCGCAGCAATGCGCCGAAAGCCACCAAAACGTCGTCTCCCGCGCGGTGTCCGTAAGCGTCATTGATCTGCCTGAAGCGGTCGAGATCGCACAAACAGATGGTGAGGGGTTTGCCGGAACGAAAAGCTCCGCCGATCTCGATACCGAGACTCCTGACCAGACTTCCCCGGTTAGGAAGGCCGGTCAAAGCGTCAGTGGTGGCGGCTCTTGTGAGCTCATGATCCCGGGCTTTTTCAGCGGTAATATCGCGCGCGATCGCCTGGAATCCTGCGTATGTCGGTAGCCCGGGAGTCGGGGGGCCGAAAAGCATCTGGAGATTTTGGCCCAGCCAGATGGTCTTTCCGTCGCGGTCCAGGCAGCGAAACTCGTGATAGCTGTCGCCCTGCCTGGCGACTCGTTGTTTCAGATAAAAGCGCGTGGTCCGGCGCCGGTCCGCCGGATGCAGAAGCCCGGGCAGAGAGACAGACGCCGCGTTTTCCGGATCGCAGCCGAACAGTTCCGCAGCGGCACGGTTGCAATAGGTAATGCGGCCTTGTGCATCGGCGTGATAAATCAGCTCGGTGGCATCGTTCACAAGGTTTCGATACCGCTCCTCACTGCAGTGCCATTTCAATCTGGGGAGCGAGGTTAGCACCCAGAAATGGTTTGTAAATATATCCGGGCGGCTGGCTGATTTTGGCCCGTTCCAGGGTTTCGCGGTCAGCATAGGCAGTGATGAACATGGCGGGAATTCCATGGGAAACGCGCAGTTCGGTAGCACACGAAATGCCGTCCCGACCGCCCCTGATGTGAATATCCATCAGAACTAAATCAGGTAAATGCCGGGCCGCGAGCGTGAGGGCATCATCAGCGTTCTCCGCCACGCCGACAACCACGACACCCGCTTGCTCGAGCTGTGTTTTCAGGTGCAGCGCAATCAAACTTTCATCTTCAACAATTAGTATTTTCCCCGGCATTCCTCCCGCCACTTTTAGATATCGGTCGATCTTCCCGTTTCTATTAGCCAATTCAGTCGCAGACTGTGATAACTATGAAGTGTCCGAATATGTGCGGTTTGCCACACACTGATTTCTATAGCTGATTTGATCATGAATTATCGGCGGGCCTGGGTCGCCGAAACGGAGTATTTTTGCCTGAACTTGGAAATGAATCACCGGGAATTGCAGGCTCAGTACTGGTGGTGGAAGACGAGAGTCTCATCGCCCTTGACCTGCAACACCGCCTGATGGCCCTGGGATACCGCGTACCGGGGATTGCGGCCACTGCGGACGACGCGGTAGAACTTGCGGCGGCGTATATGCCGAACCTAATTCTGATGGACATACGATTACGTGGTCCGCGTGACGGAATTTCGGCGGCAGGTGAGATCCGCGCGCGGCTGGATATACCGGTGGTTTTTCTGACCGCGCACGCCGATATGGAGACGCTGCAGAGAGCCCGGCAGACGGACCCGTTCGGCTACATTGTGAAGCCGTTTGGTTCGACCGATCTGCGGGCCCAGATCGAGATCGCCCGGAACAAACACCAAACCGAACGAAAAATCCGCAGGAGCGAAGCGTGGCTGGCAGCGGCCCTTGCCAGCGTCGGGGAGGCCGTTATCATCGCGGGGTTCGATGGTGTGGTTGAGGGAATGAACCCGCTGGCCGAGCGCCTGACGGGTTGGAGGGAGGCACAGGCAAAAGGCCGGGACGTCACAGACGTTTTCGTGGTGGTGGACGCCGAAACCAACAGACCGGTAGTCCATCCGTGCAAGCTTTTGAGGAGCTCGCCCGCTTTTCAGCCACCGGCTGGGGGGCTTTTGGGGGATGGCGCCGCGGAAGCGCACAGAGTGCAGGCTGAATATCGGCTGTTTGGTCGCGGCGGCGGGTCTCCGCTGATCCGCGCCGTGGTGTCCGCCAACCGGAACGACGAGGGTCCGCTGGGCCTCGTGTTTGCGTTTCGGGAAATTGGTGAGGAGCGGGAACTACAGCGGCTGGCAGTGCAAAGCCAACGGATGGACACGGTGGCTGCCATGGCCGGATCGCTGGCGCACGACCTGCACAACGTGCTGACGGTGGTCCTGGGGTACGCCGACATGGTGCAATCGAATCCACAGCGGCGCTGCCCGGAGGTGGAGCAGATTCGCCGTGCCGGCGAGATGGGCTCCCGACTGGCCCAGGACCTATTGAGGGCCAGCCGCAGCGAAGTAGTCACGTCGGAAATACTCGACTGGAATGCGCTGATCCGATCCAGCGAAAAGATGCTAAGCCAGATTGTCTCCCCGGTATCAACCCTGCGAATCGAAACGTGCTGCGAACCGCTGTTCGTACGGTCTGACCAAACGCAGTTGCGTCAGGTTCTGGTGAACCTGGCGACGAATGCCCGTGACGCCATGCCGGGAGGTGGAGAGCTTTCGATCAGCACTTCCGTGCACGCCGGGGTGCTTGGGGAAATGGTGGTTGGGGATTCGGGTACAGGTATGACAGCAGCCACGCTGGATCGTATCTTTGAGCCCTATTTCAGCTTGAAAGGCACACGTGGAACGGGCCTCGGAATGGCTATTGTTCACAGCATCGTTTCGCGATGGGGCGGCTCGGTTTCCGTCCGGAGCGAACTGGGCGAAGGCTCCGTCTTTACCATCCGGCTGCCTTTGGTGTCCGCTCCCGACGCCGGAGAACTGACGGAGGTGCCGGCGGTTTCTTCATTCACCAAAACCACTCCTGCAGCCACCATTCTGCTGGTGGAAGATCATGACGACATCCGCGAAATGCTGAGCGAAGAATTGACGAGCGCGGGATTTGAAGTGGTTTCCGCTGAAGACGGAGAATCCGGGCTGGCGCAACTCCAGTTGCAAGAGAGACCAATTGATCTGCTGATCACGGATGTGATGATGCCGCGCATGACCGGCTGTGAGTTGGCGAAGCACTGCGTGGACGCCTGCCCTGCCGCAAAGGTCCTCTTTATCTCCGGCTATAGCAAAGATGAACTGAGGGGAAATCCGCTTCTGCAAACCGGTCAGGCAGCGTTTCTGGCCAAGCCGATGACGCCCGCTGAAGTGCTTTCGATGGCGATGGCGATGCTGGCCCGGCCAACCTGAACGGACGGCTGAAATGACCAGACCCAGACCCTTTCTCCCACGCACGCAGGCTTTTTGTCCAGGCCCTGCCTGATGCTGCCCGCAGTGAAATCAGCCCTGCGGTCGCCCCGTACAGTGTATCTGCAGTGGCTGATTTTCTTCACCGTACTTTACCCTGTTTCCGCCAGACTGACCGAAGTCATTGCGGGATGCCCCGGCGCGCCTGCGGCAATCTGGCTGCCCGGCGGCGTGGCCTTCGCCGCCTACGTCCTGCTGGGCTATCGGGCATGGCCGGCCGTGATGGCGGGGGCGCTGCTGGTCAATCCGGCTGTGTTGAATTTGGGTGATTCATTTGCCCTTGCCCTGGCCCTTGCCTCAGCCACGACCCTCTCGGGCGCGGCGGGCTTATTTGCCGCTCGTCTGGCGGGCGGCCTGAAGCCGCAGCTCAGCACCATGGGCGAAGTTGGCCGTCTATGTTTGGGCTCGTTCGTGATGGCGACCCTGGCCGCGACTCTCGTCTCCGCAATTTTCTACTCGACAGGTCGGATGCCCGCTGGCCATATGGAGGCGGAGTGGGCGTGCCGATGTCTTTCTGTCCTGGCCGGGACTCTGATATTTGGGCCGCCTGTCCTGACATGGAGCCATCTGCCCCGGCTAACCTTGAACTGGCGGCGCGCTCCGGAGGCTCTTGCGGTGTCTGCGGCGGTTTTGGCGGTCGGGTATTTTATCCTTGCCGGCCATCCGGATTCCTCTCCGGTGGCGCTCCAGCTGGAGTACCTGTTCCTGCCCCTGGGCGCGGTTCTGGCGTTACGGTTCAATCATCGTGAAGAAACCCTGGCACTGCTGGTAATTGCCTGTTTCGCAGGTTGGGGTTCGGCGCGCGGCCTGGGCCCCTTTACCCACGGAACCACGCTCATGCGGGTGGTTATGTTGGACTTGTTCCTCTTGGTGGGTTCGATCATGACCCTGACCCTTGGCGCCGCCAACAGCATGCGAAAGGAATCCGAAGCCGCGCGGCGGTCCGGCGATCTTCATTTTCGCGATACCTTTGAGCAGTCCGCAGTGGGGCTTTGTCATGTTTCGCCGGAAGGAACGTTTATCCGGGTGAACGCGGCGCTGTGCGGGATAATCGGCTATCCGGCAGAGGAGTTGATTCGCCTCACATTTGGCGAGATCACGCACCCGGAAGATCTGGATGCGGACTGGGCGTCCGCCCGTGCGCTGCTGCGCGGGGAAATCAGTACCTACTCCATGGTGAAGCGCTATCTCCATAAGGCGGGGCATCTGGTCTGGGTGGAATTGAGCGTTTCGCTCGTGCGGACGGATTTGGGACAGCCAAACTACTTTATTTCCGTGATTGCGGACGTCACCCAACGCGTTGAAACGGAGCAAAAACTGCACGTTGCGGAGGAAAAATTCCGGCGCGCAGTGGAATCCAGTCCGATCGGCGTGGTGGAGTCGTTGGTGCCAGGCCGCATTCGGCGCGCGAATTCCGCGTTCTGCCAGATGGTGGGCTGGGAGCCCGATGAGTTGCTGGCGGCGGGCGTTGATTTGGCGCAATTGACTCCGCCTGAGAAGCGGGAGTTGACCCGCGGATTCGTGCAGGCGGCACTGAGAACCGGGAACTCCGGCCTGTTTGAGAAGGAATATTTGCGACGCGATGGTACGCCGGTTCCAGTCGCCGTGGCGATCTCCATCCATCCCGACAGTCCTGATCAGGCTCTTGTTTTTGTGGTGGATCTGACAGAACTCAAAGAGACGGAAACACAACTGCGCATCAGCGAAGGGCGCATGCGGGCAGCCCAGGATGCCGCGCAGTTCGGGGTCTTTGACCTGAACGTGCTGACTGGCGAACTGAACTGGAGCGAAGGCAGCTACCTGCTTTACGGGCTGGAACCCGGCACAATCATCACCCCGGAACTGCACACTTCGCTGATTGTTCCGGAGGACCGCGACCTGGTGAATGAGGCCCTCGCCCGTGCGCTGGAGGGCGATACTTCTTACACTGAATACCGTATTCTGCGGGGAGACGGCGAAGTCTGGATTTCGAGCAAGGGCCGGTATCATTTTGATCAGGAGGGCCTGCTCAGCCGCTTCATCGGCGTCTCTGTAAATATTAATGAGCGAAAGCTTGCCGAACTGGCGGTGCGGGAGGCTTCGTCGCAATTGAGGCAAATGGCGGATGCCATGCCGCAGATTGTCTGGACTGGCACCGCTGACGGGCACACGGTGGCCCTCAACGAGCGCTGGTATGAGTTTTCGGGCTTTTCACGGGGTCTGACGGGGAACGAAAGCTGGGGGCCGATCCTGCACCGGGACGATCTGCAGCCTTGCCTGGACCGTTGGCAGATGTCAGTGGAGTCGGGTGAGCCGTTTGATATGCAGTATCGGTTCTTTGATCGCTCCACCGGTGAGTATCGCTGGTTTTTGGGGCGCGGGGTGCCCATTCGTGACTCGAACGGTGAAGTCATCCGTTGGGTGGGTACCGCCACCGACATCGACGACCATAAGCGACTGAGCGACGAACTGGAACGACGGGTGGAGCGGCGCACCGGCGAGTTGCAGCAGTCGCTTCGGGAACAAACCATCCTGCTGAAAGAACTGCATCACCGGGTGAAGAACAATCTCCAGGTGATTTGCAGCCTGCTTTCCATGCAGATGGATTGCGTGGGCGGTACTCAGTTTGCCGCACCATTGCTGGATGCTTATCAACGGGTGCAGTCGATTGCACTGGTCCATGAGCGCCTGTATCAGTCAGAAACACTTGCGGAGCTGGACTTTAGCGCATATGTGGCGATTCTGGCGCGGGATCTTTTTCACGTTTATTGCGTAGACTCGGTCCGGGTAGACCTGAAACTGGAGGCGGAGCCAATTTCTCTGTCCATTGAACAGGCAATTCCCTGCGGTTTGATTCTCAATGAGCTGCTGTCGAATTCGCTGAAGCATGCGTTTCCTGCTCCGCGCACGGGCACGATTCTGGTGTCGTACAAAAGGGCGGGAGATCGGCTGGAGTTGTCCGTGAGCGACGACGGGGTCGGCCTGCCGGAGTCATTTGAAGTACGGCAAACCAGATCACTGGGATTTCAGGTGGTGTGCGCGCTGACGAGCCAACTCTGCGGAGAGCTGGACATCACCAGCCAATCTGGTTCGCGGATTTCAGTTTCCTGGCCCGCGCCGGAAGAATCCGTCATGACGGCGGGCAGCGCGACGGGCAACTCCGGGGTTCGGCCAAGCGGAAAGCCCGGACCCACCGGCGACAGGATCGCCGGTGCTGCAGCGGTGCCGGCGATCTTGTCGCCTGCCGTTCCGGAAGACTAACCGGCTGCCTGTTTGAGCGCCCTGCATTCCGCGCACGGGCAGACCTCACGCAGATGATCCCAGGAATAGATCCCGGTGTTGTGGCCATCACTCCAGGAGATCTTCATGGCATAAGTGCCCACCGGCTCGATGCTGTCCATCTTCAGCTTCGGCGTAAACATGGGAAACGGGCTCGCCGGCGAATCGGTGGTCTTCTGGCGAGGATCTGTGCCATGGGACCCCGTACAACTTGCACAGGGACACCAGTCACGCAGATACTCCGTGCCATAGGAGCTGTGATGACCATCTTTCCAATCGATTTCAATGCCCTTCGATTTCGAAATGGCGATGTGTTCGGCGTCAGTGCGGAGGTTGGTAGTCATTGATTTGTACGTTCCACATCACGCACACCGCTGATGCGGCGCATGGCGGAACAGAGTTTCTCCAGTTGCTTCTTATCGCGTACATCGACGGTCATCTCGACGAACGCCGCGTCGCTGCCGGCCGTGAAATCGGTGCGGGCTTCCAGACTGCGCACGTTGGCATTTTCGTTGGCCAGAATGGTGGTCAGCTGGTGCAGCAGTCCGGGTCGGTCATCGGTCTGGACGACGATCCGCACGGGGAACGCATCGCTGCCGTCACGCGCCCATTCCACATCGATTTTCCGCTCGGAATCGTACATCAGATTCTGCACATTGGTGCAGCTCCTTGAGTGCACGGCGATGCCTTTACCGCGCGTCACGTAGCCAACGATCACATCGCCTTTGATGGGATTGCAGCACTTGGCGCGATAGACCATCACGTCGTCGATACCGTGGACTTTGATGACCCCGTCGTCGTCCGCCCGGGAGCCGGCGCCATGGGTGTCCGGATGGTATTGCGGCGGAGGCGGCAACGGATCTTCAGCCACCTGCTCAGGAGCAGACTTCTGCAGCACCTGACGGGCGGAGAACTTCCCGTAGCCCAGGCTGGCGTAGAGATCTTCAATCTTGCTGAGACCGTACTCAGCGGCTACGCGCTCCAGTTCCGTACGCTGAATCCGCGACAGCTGAACACCCAGACGCCGGGCTTCTTTTTCGAGGAATTTTTGCCCGATTTCAATAGCGCGTTCCCGTTCATTCGCATTGATGACGTGCTTGATCTTGTTGCGTGCCCGGGATGTCTTGACCAGCGCCAGCCAGTCCTTGCTGGGCAGGTGGCCGGCCTGCGTCAGGATGTCGACAATCTCGCCGTTCCGCAGGGCATAACGCAGGGGCACAATGCGTCCGTTCACCTTGGCGCCGGTGCAGGTGTTACCCACTTCCGAGTGCACGGCGTAGGCAAAATCGATGGGACTGGCGCCGGCGGGCAGCGCGATCACGCGACCCTTCGGCGTGAAGCAGTAAACTTCTTCCGGGTAAAGATCGAGCTTCAGGGTGGAGGTGAAATCACCGGGATCCCGCATGTCCTGTTGCCATTCCACCAACTGCCGCAGCCAGGCCACGCGCTGATCATCCTGCGCGCCGCGTTTGCCCTCTTTGTACTTCCAGTGGGCCGCAATGCCCTCTTCCGCGATGCGGTGCATCTCTTCGGTGCGGATTTGGATTTCGCAGTGTTTGCCCTCCGGACCAACCACGGAGGTGTGCAGCGACTGGTAAAGATTCGGCCGGGGTATTGCGATGAAGTCCTTGATTCGACCGGGCACGGGGCGCCATTCGTTATGGATCACGCCAAGCGCGCCATAGCAGTTCTTGACGGAGTCCGTGATGATGCGGAGGGCGAACAGATCGTAAACCTGCTCGAGCGAAATCTTCTGCCGCTTGAGCTTTTGATAGACGGAGAACGCACGCTTCACGCGACCTTCGACACGGGCCGGAATGCCCTCACGGCGAAGCTCGCCATCCACGGTGCGGCGCATGCGTTCAAGGTACTCTTCGTTGACTGAGCGCTGGCTTTCGATGGACTTCGAGATCTCTTCAAATGCCTCGGGGTCCAGATAGCGGAACGCCAGATCTTCCAGTTCGCCACGCACCTTACCCATCCCGAGACGGTGCGCGATGGGAGCGTAGATTTCCAGGGTTTCTTTGGCGATGCGCTCCTGACGCTCCGGGCTCAGCGCGCCCAGCGTCCGCATGTTATGAATACGGTCCGCCAGCTTAACGATGATGACCCGAATATCATTGACCATCGCCAGCAGCATCTTGCGATAGCTTTCGGCCTGGCGATCTTCCGCTGAGAAGAAATCAATTTTACTCAGCTTGGTGACGCCGTCCACGCAACTGGAGACTTCCGACCCGAAGGTTTTCTGGACATCGGCGGCAGTGACGGTAGTGTCTTCCACAATGTCGTGGAGCAGGCCGGTGACGACACTGACGACATCCATCCGCATTTCAGCCAGAATCTGCGCGACGGCCAGGGGGTGCATCAGGTACGGTTCGCCCGACGCGCGCAACTGCCCCTCGTGATACTGAGCGGCGTAGCGATACGCCTTCGTGATGGTGGTCGCGTCGTCTTTGGGGCGGGCTTCGTTGACGGTGGCGATCAGCTTTTCCAGCTGTTCGTCGAGCGATAAAGAAGCCCCGGGAGCGGAAGAGCCGGAAACCTGAGGCACACTCATATTCTAAGGGGCAGAGGCCAGCGGAGCGAAAAAAGGAAGCGGGGCGGGCACCTGACCGGCACCCGCCCCGCGTACGATTCTACAGTTCAGAACTACTTTGCGTTCGGATTTGCTGCTTTGCGCTCGGCCTTCATCTTGGTGGTTTCGAGCGATTTCTGAACCCAGTCGTCCGCTTCCTTCTGGTCACGCATGAACTCCGCAGTCGTGTCGTTGAGGTCGGCACGGTAGCGAATCAGCAGGTTCATGTAAGCCATGGCGTTCTCATATTCCGGATCGACCGCGAGAGCTTTCTTCTCGTATTCGATACCTTCCGACAACGCCTGCCAATACTTTGCTTTCAACTCCGCCTTCGCCTTGGGATCCTTGATGGGGCCGGGATCTTCCATTTTCATCTTGGAAGCGATGCGAGCTTCGCGGTCAGCCGCGACAAACTGAATCCAGGGAATCACGCCCAGGGTATAGAGCGCGCCCTTGTCTTTCGGATCCAGATCAACAACCTTCTTGCTCCATTCCTGAGCCTTCGGGAAGTCCTTCATCTGGTAGTAAACGTTGGCGAGGTACTGCGTGGCAAGCACGTTCTTAGGGTCGGACGCGAGGGTCTTGTTGAGCTCGTCGATGGCGGCCTGAGCGTACTTCTTGTTTTCTTCCGTTTCGGTACCCGGAATGTACTGCTGGATGTAAGCAGTAGCCAGGTAGATGCGGATGTTGGGGATCGTCGGATCGAGATCGACTGCGGTTTTGAAGTGATCCGCGGCAGCGGCGAAGTTGCCGGCTTTGAACGCTGCCGTTCCCGAGTTGATATTGTCGCGCGCCTTCAGCTTGTCACAGCCGGAGGCGAACAAAACCAGCGCCGAGAGAGTCCCGACTGCGAGGATGGTTCTTGAATTCCGCAGGGGCGAAAGAAAGCTCATTACTGGCCTGCCTCCACTTTGGGCGTCATCAAACCGACCTTGTCGACACCAGCCGAATGGGCCGTATCGATGGCGCGGGCGACAACCTGAAATTCGAGTTCCGGATCACCTTTTACGAAGACAACCTTTTCCGCGCGGGTTTTGAAGATGCCGATCAGGCGTTCTTCAAGCGCATCCCAGGTTGTGGGATCCTGATTGAGCTTCAGACCACCCTGCTTATCGATCACAATGACAACCGTTCGGTCATCCGCATCGTTCTGCTTCTGGTTAGGCGGCGGCGGCTGGGGCGCAAGTGCGTCCAGACCGTGCGGCGAAACCGGCGAAATCGCCATAAAGATAATCAGCAGCACAAGGAGAATGTCGATCATGGGCGTCATGTTAATGTCGCCCTTCGGCCCGCTCCCGCCGCCAACTGCCATTGCCATAAATATCGCTCCTTAAGATTCCGATCCTGATCTTCCTGAAAAGCTTTTACAACAGACCTGCTTCGCCGGCTACGGCTTGGCCCCGTCTGTACCCTTGCTCAGTTTCTTCGTATCAGCCGTCTGTTCGGTCAGCAACCCGACCTCATCCACACCACCGGCGCGCAGATTATCGACAACTTCTTCTACCCGTTCGTACTTAGACCGTGCATCGGCCTTGATGTACACCATTTTGCTGGTACGGCCCGTCAGCAGCTCTTTCACCTGAGGAGCAAGGTCAGCGGGCTCCATCTTGTGAAGACCCGGGCTGAGGAAGGTCTGACCATCGCGGGTGACGGCGACAATGATGGCATCTTCCTTATCCGCATCCGACATGACTACGGGATTGCGGGTCATTGCCAGATCCACAGGGATACTTTTTGAGAGCATCGGGGTGATCACCATGAAGATAATCAGCACCACAAGCATCACGTCCACCATCGGCGTAACGTTAATGTCCGCCACTGGTGGCGGCGCCTTCTTCTTTTCCATTCGTGTCTCCTTTTGTGCCCTGCCAGATTCTTAACCGGCGATGAGTTTTCCGGTGTGCGGCGGGCCTTTATAAACCCGCCGCATCCGGTTAATCAACCCGCCCGATGTTTGTATCTTTCCTGAGGAACGGCTCTTTAGAAACCGATGAAACTACTTACGTGAGGCCGAGCGCGCCTGCGCCCGCTTCAGGAAATAGTCAACCAGTTCGGAGCTGGAGTTGCCCATTTCGACGTCGAATGCATCCACACGACCGGTGAAGTAGTTATACATCCAGACGGCGGGAACGGCGACGAACAGACCGATGGCAGTTGTGACGAGCGCTTCCGAGATACCACCGGCAATCGCGCCGATACCGGGTGTCTTTTCCGCAGCCATCGTCTTGAACGCGTTAATAATACCGACGACCGTACCGAACAGGCCCACGAATGGCGCGGTGGAACCGATGGTGGCCAATGCGCTGACGCCACGCTTCAGTTCTGCGTGCACAATCGCTTCGGCGCGTTCGAGAGCACGCTTGGAAGCTTCGATTTCTTCGCCCGAGATGTCCGAGTTGCCCTGATGAGCAGAAAATTCCTGCAATCCGGCGACAACAACCTTGGCGAGGTGACTCTTCTTGAAGCGATCTGCGATCTTGATCGCTTCTTCCAGCTTGCCTTCACGCAGCGCGCCGGCAACTGCCGGAGCAAACTGACGGCTCTGTTTGCGAGCGGCGTTAAACGCCATCAGACGGTCGATCATGACACCGATCGACCAGGCCGACATCAGGAACATAATGATGACGACGCCCTTGGCGAGGGAACCCATCTGCAGCCAGAGGTGGCGGAAATCCCAACCCGGCGCTCCGGCTTCCTGCAACAGCATAAAAGCCCATACCTGCATCTGTAAAAGCATTTGTTTTATTCTCCTGCGAGTTGATTAAAGTAAGATTTCCAAAGACTTCGCTTCACTTGCATCGGGCGCACAACCAATAGTGAATTATTGGCTGAGTGTGAAGTTTACATCAATGGTGGTGATCACTTCCACGGGTTCGCCGTTAAGAAGCGTCGGCTTGTACTGCCACTGCTGCACCGCCGCCATCGCCGCCTGAACAAGCAGGGGAGGACCGCTGATGAGGTGCAAATTCTGAATCGTGCCGTCCTTGGCAATCTGGGCCTCGAACTTCACGGTTCCCTGAACGCGAGCTGCCTTGGCAAGCGGCGGATACGTCGGCTTGGGCTGGCGGATAAGACTCGCCTGCATAACATTACCACCAACACGCTGCGGGGTAAGCACCGGCTTGGGCTTCGGAGCGGGCGGGGGAGGCGGGGGAGGCGGCGCTGCGCTGGGCAGGCCACCGATAATTCCACCAAGTACACCACCGGCCTGACCACCCGGTATCCCGCCAGGAACACCACCGACGACGCCCGCAGTCATGGGGGCTTCTTCTTCGGTGATCATCTTAACTTCCTTGGGAACCGTCTTCGGCGCCGTCAGAATGTTGGTGAACTGCCTCGGAATTTGCTTCACCACCTTCACAGCCTGCGGCGGCGGTGGCGGTGGGGGAGGCGGCGGTGGCGGCGGGGCCATCAGAAAGGTCGATAGCTGCGCCGTCGGCAACCCGTCGAAATAGATCAGCGGGATAATGACGAGGACGCCAATTGCTACCAACTGTATGGCCATCGACAACAGGATGGTGTATGGCTTGCTCGTTTTTCCCTGGCCATCAACGAATGTCTGCTCAAACATGTTACCCTCTCTGCTTTTTTGCGCCGACCCGCCTGCCGGGCCTGACGTTCACCAAATTAAAACGATGAGAACGAATTTCTGTACTGCTTTCCCGCTACTTGCCGACCTTCACCGAAGACTTCGGCAATGATGCCACTGTTTCCGTCGCGGTCCTTCTTCTCTTGTCTGCCCAGTTATGCCAACCGACAACGATTGGACTTGCCACGAACACCGAAGAGTACGTTCCAATGATGATACCCACCACCAGCGCTAAAGAAAACCCGTGTAATACCGGCCCGCCGAATAAGAACAGGGCCAGCACCGCAAGGAAGGTAAGGCCGGAAGTCATCACGGTCCGGCTTAGCGTCTGGTTGACGCTCCTGTTGATCACGTCTTCCAGCTTCTCCCGACGGTTCATCTGGAGATTTTCACGTATACGATCAAAGATAACAATCGTATCATTCATCGAGTAACCAACCAGGGTCAGAAGCGCAGCAATCACGGTCAGACTGATTTCTTTGTCCATCAGTGAGAATATGCCGATGGTAATCAGCGTATCGTGAAAAACGGCGATTACCGCGCCCACGCCATAGATCCATTCAAATCGAAACCAGATATAGACCAGCATCCCGGCCAGTGCCAGCATTGTGGCAGTTACCGCCTGCTGACGAAGATCTGCTCCGACCTTCGGACCCACGCTTTCGCTGCTGCGCGCCGCCGTGTAGGGCGCGAGGTAGCTCTCCTGATTCAACACCGTCATGACCTGCGGGGTCAACCCCGGAAGCGACCGAATATCGTCAAATTTTGTAATCAGCCCGCCATGGTTGTTGCGCCAGTCGATGACAGCCGAAGACAAATCGTCCACCTGCTGCTGCGTCAACTGCACGCCGGCACGCTGTAGTGGCTCCCCAATTCGAACCGAGAGCTGCCTTTCCGTGGCGTTATTCAGGTCCAGCTTACCGCTGCCTGGCTGTCCGTACTCTTTGGCAAGAGTGTCGAAAATAACTTTTTTGCTCTGCTCAAGAGAGACGTCGGCATCTTTCGCCTTCCCCGCGTCAACACCAACCTGAATCTCAACTTCATTCTGGTCGCCGCCTTCGAAGCTCTGCACACTCGGCTCGGAGGTCAGTGCCTTTGTCAGAACCCGCCGCAATTTTTCCACGTCCGGCTTCGACGCGAACTTGACGGTCATCAGCATACCGCCCTTGAACTCAATACCGTACTTCGGCCCACCCTTCACAGCCAGACTCACAAAGCCGGCCGCCGTCAGCACCAGCGACGCAATAATGAAGGGCCACTTGTGGCCGAGGAAATCGAAATTTGTTTTTTTAAATAATTCCATCTATCACTGCCCGTCCGGCGTCCCGGACTGAACCGTGCCACTTGTATGACACCGGTCG
>JBBQDH010000103.1:0-19750 GCA_038319515.1 Bryobacterales bacterium | reverse complement strand
CAGTAAACTAATTGCCGCGCGCCCTTGCTGTTCGACTTATGGGTAACTCACTTTTTAATTTTACCTGGTGCGGTCAGCATAATAAAACCGTCGCGCCGCGGGGGTGTAATCCGGCGGCGCGACGTGGGTATTTCCGTTTGTTTCCGAGTCGGCTTAAAGGCTACCGGCGGAAACCTCTGCGGCCGCCGTATGAACCGTATGAATAGCGCGGACCGACAAAGACGGAAAAGCCCGAACCCCGGTAATAAGGGGAGTAATAGGGGTCGTAGTAGTAAGGGCGATAGACCGGGACTGGCGCGACGGTTACAGCCCGCGGAACGGATTGGCGAGAGTAATTTGCCTGGCCGTAGTCGCTCTGGTCCGCGTAACGAAAGGCCAGCGGCGCGCGGTCGGTAATGACGGTCACGGGTGCCTCGAGCTGGAAGGTCAGCACTGATTCCGGATAGATGATGGTCGACTTACCACGAGTGAGCAGTACGCCGATCAGGCCTGCGGCAGCGCCCGCTCCGGCACCGATAGCTGCGCCTCTGCCGTCACCGGCTCCAGCTCCGATGAGCGCGCCAAGGGCAGTGGTGGCTCCGACAGCGCCGACGTCACGACCGACCGAGCTCTGGCCGTTGTGCGTGACAACCTGCGAGCGAATACCGATTTGCTGTCCATCGACCAGGGTGAGTCCAATGAGTTCGACACCGAGGTGAGAATTGCCATCCACACGACCGGCTTTTTGTGCGTCGGTAATGCGACCGCGAACGGTCTGGCCGCGCTGTGCGACGACAACACCATCGACGACAAGCGGTTCGGCGAGGCTGGCGAAAAAGGTGTCACCCTGCTGACTCTTGTCTGACGAGAGCCACTGGTCCACACGCACGGTGACGTAGGTGCCTGGCCGGATGGTCAGGGTAGCGGGAACGCTGAAGGGGGGCTCATTACGTTGCGATTGCGGATACGGCTGCGATTGCGGATACGACTGCGGCGAATACCGGGGCAGATCGACCGGAGGCGGAGCATTCCTGTTTTGATTAGCGTCGTATTGCGGCGGCGCTGGTGGAGCCTGATTCTGTGACTGGTAAGAGGGCTCGGGCGGCTCCCGATCCGAATAAGCGGGCGTCTGTTCGGCAGGAGCATCACCGACACGGCGCCACGGGTGCGGCTGGTTCGGGTTTTCCTGCGCGGTTGCGATTCCCGTTACGACAAGCAGGCCGGCAAGTGATGTGAGTTTGAAGGAGGGCATTATTTGGAGTGCCATGTTGCCCTCTCTGTTGCAACTTACGCGCCAAACAAAAAGAGGACTTAAAGCATTGATAACAATCGGCTGCATGGTAGTAGGCCGCTGGCCGCGCGCCACCATGGCGGTGGTTTTCAACCAGGCCAGCCCGCGGGGAGCAAACAAAACACCCGGGCGCTGGTTTATGCACACGGAATCCACTACACACAGCGGCTAAACCGATCAAAACAAAGGCTCATAAATCCTGTGGAAAGCGACGTGAAAGCGGCATTTTTCTTTTGACAGAGAGGGGCCATGAGGCGCATGATCAGTTCAGTTCCAGGATTCACGGAACGATGCGTGGAGCGGAAAAGAACCTGGCTGAAAAGCGAGGGAAAGACCGCAAGACGAACTTTTCGCGGAAGGACCGGTTGAACGCTTTGATCCGGAGGGCCCCTTGGGACCCGAAGAGGAGTGGGGATCGGAAGAGACGCGGGAGCGCCAGACGGACAGTCCCTAAACAGGGCTGGACGGGCCTTCAAAAGAGGTCAGGCGCGGGAGAGAAGGGGCAGGTCGGGAACTATGACCTTGCAATGGCGACTTGTCGTCGTTGCAAGCGAGTGAAAGACCGTTCCAACAATTCCGGCGTGCGGGTTACACCTGCAAATCGTGCCGTGAATCCTGGGCGTTTTCATTTTCGGCCTGCTCTTGCGGTCTGTGCTCAACATGCCGTTCGGGGATGACTTTTGGTGCCTTTGCCTTGACGGTGGCAGCCATAGCCCTCTTCACTGCCTCGGCCTCCTCTTCAGCCTTTAGTTCGGCTTCGGCTGTAGCGAGTTGCTCGGCTTCTGCCCGAACTGCGGTCAGTTCCTCTGCCTCAGCAATTGCCCGGATTTCTTCCCCTTTTGCTTCCAACTCAGCCATGCGGGCTCTGCCCTGCGCCACGGCATCGCCGGAGTTCAGGTTCTTCCAGCGCTTAAAGGTGAAGATTTCTTTGCGTTTGCGGAAACTGGTGAAATTGATACGACAATACTCGCATCGCCAGCGGTTGGCGCCAAGACTGGCCCACAAGCCGACCCAGAACGGCGGAATGTAGTTCTTGCCGGTCCACTGGTTCAGGTCCATGCGGTCGCACCTGGGGCAGTGGGCGTAGCGCATATCGCCGATATTAATGGTGCTGGCCACGAAGCGGACCTTACAGTCGAGGCAACGGAGAGGGGAGACAAAGCGCCACCGCAACAGCTTCTCAGCGGCATCACGGGGTTTTGATTCCCGCAGGAAACGGCTTCCACAATTTGGGCACTGGATCGGCATGTCAGACCTGGACCAAAGCTCCGCGCCGGCGGGCGATATCAGACGAAAGATACTCTGCGAAGGCGCGGGAAAGGGATTCCCTGACGGTAACTTCAGTGCGCAAAGAATCAGGGCGCAGAGAATGCCCGTCCAGTTCGGATGCCGGGAGCAAATCGCGGGTGGTGGATGTGATGAAAACTTCGTCGGCGCTTCGCAGGTCTTCAATTTTGAGACTGCGTTCGGAAACTGTGATGCCGGGCGGGTGAAGTTCGTGCAGGAGAACTTCGCGGGTGACGCCGGAAAGACATCCGTCCGCCAGAGGCGGGGTGAACACCTGATTACCGAAAACTGCGAAGATATTGGCGGAAGTACACTCGGCCACCAGTCCATGTTGATTCAAAAGAACCACTTCGTCAAGACCATGCGCGTGGGCGCGTTCAGCCCAGGTCAGGTTGTGGGCCCAGGAACTGAGCTTGGCGCCGGCGAATTCATTTCCGGCGAAACGGGCGTTCGGCTGAATACCCAGGCGAACGTTGGGCGACCATTGCTTCGAATCGGCTGTCATGGCGATGACGTCGACGGGAACCTCGTTTGACGCGGCGTCTTCCCACATGCCGCCGGAGTTGCGGAGGATCACCAGTCGCAGGGTGCAGTCGGGGCGTCCGTTGGCCTCCACGAGACGGAGGAGGGACTCTTCGAGAGCCGCGGGATCGGACGGCAAGGCCAGGTTGATCAGGGCGGCGTCGCGTTTCAGCCGAGCCCAGTGCCTTTCCCAGGCAAACGGAACACCCTCTGAGATGCGCAGGGTGGTGAACACACCCCAGCCGGCCAGAAGTCCGAGTTGTCCGGCACGCAGTTCGGCGCCAGCGGCGTCGCGGATCCGATCATTGTGCAGGATGCAGGGGTGAATCGCCATAACGTTCGACTACTTACTCCCCTAGTATCGTACTTTCCGCAAGCTTCGCGCTCGGCTACGTCATGGCGTGGGGGACACGGATATGTTGACGGGCTGGCTGGAGTAACCGCCGACGGTCACGACAACTGGCTGGACGCCCGGGGAAGCACCCGCCGGAACAATGAAATTCACCTGACCAACGCCGGCTGATCCGGGAACCTGCCCCCGGAAAACAACGGTAGCCTGAGCGCCGCCGACAGTGACGCTGACGGGCAGACGTGGACGGGGCAACAGGCCAATTGCGGTACCCGGCAGGGGTCCGTCACCGGTGGCAAGCGTAGGGGTTACATCGCCCTCGCCGGTCATGTAAAGAGCCAGCGTATCGCCCGCGGAGGCTGTCGAAACAGGCACAAGAAAACGATTCTGGTTGGCGAAGATACCCGGCGCGGCGATGGCGACGGGAACTTCCTGCCAGGCGATTCTGCCGTTATTGTTCATCGCGACAACAGCGAGGCCAGGGGAGGTTTCATAGGGAATCTGCAGATTGATCTGACCGGGGCTCACGGAAAAGAGAGGGGCGGTGACGCCGTTGACGGTCACGCTGACGCCCGCGAGGGAGAGTGGCAGCGGCAGTTTGGCGGCTTGTGCGGAAGAGGGGGCCAGGTTCAGGCCGATGACGCGCATTTGGGAACCAGGGGCAGCCGTTGCACCGAACGAGGCGGCGTTGGAAATTCCGCTGAGCGAGAGAGTGTTCGAGGTGCCGACAATCAGGGTTACGGGGACGACCACGGACTGCGGGAAGGCATTGGTGGCCTGGAAGACCAGGTTTACGCGATACGCTCCATTCGAAAGACCGGCGGCGGAGACTTTGACCGTCACGCGCCCGGGCCCCTGGCCGCTGGTGCCGGTGAGAGCGAGCCAACTGGTGGTGCGGTTGGCGGGAAACGGGTTGACTGTCCAGACGGAATCCCCGCCGGTGAAGGTGATATCGATGACGGCGGTTCTGGATTGCGCGGCATCCGGCAAAGCAAAGCCGAGCGATTTCTGAGAGAGGCGAAACCCGGCCGGGGTGCCGGCGTTATTAGCGGCGGCATTCGTGTACGTGGTGGTGACGACGGAACTGACAGGGCCGACTTCGCCCACGCCACCGAGCGTGAAGGACTTTGAGGGTGTGACCGTTTTAGATGTCCAGCAGAGGGTTCCGCTCAGAGTGCCCCAGGGGGCGAGGCGCGTGGTGCCAAAGATCTGCTGGATCTGGCTGCTCATGTTAATGCCGCTGACGACGAACTGGGAAAGATTGGTGAGGAAGCCGCCCTGCTCCTGCACCAGCAACTGCTGGGACCATTCGCAGGCGGGGTCTGCGCCGGGATTTTGCAGGATGTTGCGCGGGGCGCTGGTGAGCAGGATGGAGGGCGCCAGAGCCGGGGCGTTTGAAGGCAGGAAGACTACGGTGACAGGCTGCGTCCAGGTTTTGCCGCTGTTGTCCTGACCGGAGAACGTGAAGATGTGCGCGCCCGCGGTGGGCGTAGTCCCGGTGGGGCTGGAAGTGGTGGCCTGAATGAAACCGAAGGCTGACAGAGTGGTGCGGGGCAGAACGGTGAGCGGAACCGTGGCGCCGTCAAAGGTAATGCCGGTGACTTTCGTGGGAAAGCCGGCTATTTCCTGCAGTGTGATGGTAAAGATCCAGGAATTGCCGAACTGGTAGACGGGGCTGGGGTCAATGGAGGGCACCACAAGGGAGCTGTTGGCGGGGATCTGCAGGTCGACAAAGGCGGAGCCGCCGGAGGCGCCCACCACGCCGTCGCCGCCGTAGAGCACAGAGACCGTGCCGATGCCCTCCGCAATGCGCACCATGGGCACGCCCAGGGTGGCTGTGGAGGTGGTTCCCGGACCAGGCGTGAGGGTCACGGTGCCGAGGATGTTGTAGCTGGAAAGGAAAACGACATTGCCGGTAGGCCGGGAAGTTCCGTTCGAAGTAACGGTGGCGGTGAGAGTGATGGTGTCGGTGATTTTGGCGCTGTCCGGTGTGGCGATAAGCGAAGTGGTGCTGGTGACGCCGGCGTTCCATTGCCTGGCGAGTTGCCAGGCGTCGACGGAGCCGAGGCCTGTGGCGAGGTCGTAGCCGGGGCCCGCGGAATAGCCGAGGTGGCCATCGACGCAGTCCGGAGTAGCCTGGGCGCAGGGTTCTATGTTGTCTCCAGTCAGGACATCGTGATACACGGAGGGGGCCGACTGCGCCAGGCGGTAGAGAACAGGGTTTACATTGCCCAGGCCGGGCTGCGTGAGGGTGCCCTTCGCGATGAGGTATTGATTCAGGATGCCGACCAGGCCGGCGAAGATGGGGGTGCCGACGGAGGTGCCTCCGAAAACGGCGGGCCCGCCCTGGGTTTGGACCAGGTAGCCGTCGTGGTCGGGGGAAGCCGCGAAGGAAATGTCCGGAATATCGCGGGCTCCGTCATCGGGAACACCGGGCGCGGCCTGCCAGAAGGGCTTCGGGTAGAAGACGCTGGCGCCGCCGCCGCCGGCAGCCAGTTCATTGCGGGCAACCGAATCGTTCCAGGCAACTTCGGGAATGTAACTGATGGCAGAGCCGCCGTTGGGGCTGTTGGCGGCGTTCCAGTATTTGCCCGTGCCCTCGTTGAACGTGGTGCCTCCGATGGCGGTAACTTCGGGGATGGACGCCGGGTAACTGGCGATGCGGCCTTTGCTGGCCTGGGGCGTGGGTGAACTGAAGTCGCACCCGGCAGCGCCGGTGTCGCCGGAGGAAGCAACCCAGGTGATGCCCTGAGCGTTGGCCTGTTGGGCGAAGGTGCGGAGGTCGGGTGTATTTTCCACTTCGCAGCCGCCGTAGCTCATGCTGATGACCGGGGCGACGTTATTGTCGATGGCGTAGAAGAGGGAGCTGATCACGTCGGTGGAATTCACGTAGATGATTTCGGCACTGCGGGCGACGGCGCCGGACCATTCGAGGTCGAGATCGGCTTCCGGCTCGTCGACGCTGCTGAAGCCGGGGTCGGTGCCGAAGAGCAGAATTTTCGGGTCGTTGGGAGGCAGGTTGAAGCGCTGGCGGAAGGCGCGGATATCGGCCAGGTTGATATCGGTCTGGCCAACGATGGCGATGCTTTGACCGGCGCCGTCGAAGCCGGCGGCATACAGGGAGGCAAGATTATAAATTGTGGCAACGTCTTCAGGGGCCAGGTTGTGATCGCCATTGGCTTTATTGAAAGCGGCTTTGGGGCGCCGGAGCAGGGGTGCGAGGCGGAAATCGTTGAAGCCCCGAACGCCGCTCACCACGCGTTCAAGAGCCAGAGGAACGGAGGGTTCTTTGGTGTTCGCGAAGTGGGTTTTGCTGCCGACTTCAAAGCGATGGAATTCTGTGCGAAAGGCTTTTGAAACGGCACCAATGGAACCGCTGAAGGTGATGGCCTGGCCACCCCGGGCCACCATCGTGACGCGGAGGCCCTGGGATTCGAGCCAGTTTACGAGCTTTGCCTGATCGTTGCCGCTGGGGCCGAAGCGCTGCGCAAACTGCTCGGGAGTGAGCCAGCGGTGGTAGTCCGGCGAGCCGGGCGTTTGCTGGGCGCGCAGAAAGTCGTCCAGGCCCTCGGCGGGCGACAGGGTCAGCATCCCCTGTGTGAGTGGCGTGGATGAGTCCATCAGTCCGTAATCGCGCTCCGCGCTTGCCCTGTGATGCACGAAGCCGCGGAGAGTCCTGACGCGCGCTGTATCCACTGCGCTGGTGATGCGATCCTGCGCGGCCGGAAGCGCCAGGGCAAACAAGCTGCAGCAGAGGCTGAGGCGGGTGAGGACGGGCCGTGTGGACATTGCTTTTAGTGTGCACCAGGAGTGTCAGGGCTTGTCACGAAATGAAGTGAGATGCTCTGAGCCGAGGTACGACAAAAAGCGACGACAGGGTCGAAAGCCTGGAAGGGCCCGCCGTGTTCGCCGCCGGTTTTCCCCGGAACCCATGACTGTAGTGGTTATTTTTTAGTTCGCCCTGGCCGCAACGGTGAGGTTGACCGGCGAACTGACGACGCCTCCAACGGTAACGATGACGGGCTGCACGCCAGGCGGAACATCGGACGGTACGGTGAAGTTGACCTGTGTAACTCCGATGAGTCCCGGCACAATGCCGTTGAATACGATGGGGGCGCTGCTGCCGCCAACCGTGATGCTGACGGGCTGGCGAGACTGCGGCAGGTTTCTCAGAGCGGTGAGGGAGGCGGGTGACGCGCCGGTTGGCAGGCTGGGGGTGACATCGCCATCGCCGGTGATAAATCCGAAGATGGTCTGACCGGCAGTGGCTGAAGCAATGGGCACCAGGGCACCCTCAAACGCGAAGATACCGGGGGCGGAAGGAGACACCTGGAGGCTATACGACGAGATCTCACCGTTGTTGTTGACGCCCAGCACGGCGGGCCCTGCCGAAACTTCGTAAGGAATCTGCAGATTGATCTGGCCTGGCGAGATAAACCAGAGCGGGGTGGAGATGCCGTTCACGGTGGCGGAAACGCCGGAGAGCTTCAGCGGCAGGGGTTGAATCGCCGCGCTCAGGGTGGCGGGAGCGAGGTTGTTGCCGTAGACCGCCACCAGTTGGCCGGGAGCAAAGATCTGTGCGCCCGATGCCGCGTTGCCCACACCGGTAATCGTGGTGGAGGAAGATTGACCGACGACGAATGTGACCGGGATCTGAATCACCTGCGGCAGGGTATCGAGAGCCTGGAGGTTCAAAACCGCGTTGTAGACACCCTTTGAAAGACCTGCGGCGGATGCGGTGAGGTTGAGCGTGACGTTACCTGTGCCATTACTGGTAACGGAGGCAGCCGAGAGTTTCAGCCACGGCTGCGACGCGGGAAGTATGGATGCGGACCAGGCGGGGGAACCTGTGGCGAATTTCAAATCGACAGAGGCGGTGGTGGCGATGCTGATGGCCGGTTGCGACGCAGTGAATGCTGTGGCGGAAGCGGCCGGACCGGTGAAACTTCCGGAGGCGGAGGCGGAAACCCTGCTGCCCAGCTCAGCAATCCCGCTAACAGAATAGTTCCGAACCAGCGGGGGCGCGATTCCGGCGGAACACACGGTGGCGGTGAGCAGGCCAAACGGCGCCAGGCGCGTGGTGCCGAAGAGTTGTGAAATCCGGGGGGTGAGGATGTTTCCTGTTGCGGTCAGGGAGTCCATGTTCACCTGAAATACACTGGTTTCCTGTATGGTGAGCTGTTGGGTCCACTGGCAGGAGGGGTCCGCATTCGGGTTCTGTTGTGCGGTGGACGGGGAGAGCGTCAGAGAGATGGAGGGCATCAGTTGCCTGCCCTGCGGGCCGATGAAAGACGCCGTGAGATCTCTTTGCCAGGCAGCGCCGTCGCCGTCGAGGCCTTCAAAGTGGAAGGACAGGTCCTGTGGCACACTGAGGCCGCCGGCGGCGAGAGCGGTTGTGAAGGAACCGCCCCCAGCCAGGTTGGGGAATGTGATGGAGGAGCCGTAGTCGGCCTGGTTCACGGTGAAGGCGGTGACCCTGGTGGCGACGCCGGCTTTCTCGTCCAGCCGCAGCACGAAGGGCCACGATGTGCCCACCTGGCGGACCGGGTTGGGGGTGATGGCGGGAACCACGAAGGACCCGGTGGCGGGGAGCTTGAGAGTCAGCACGGTAGATCCAGCTGAGGCTGTGAAGGTCGCATCGCCACTGTAGAGCGCGCCGGCGATTCCGTTGCCGCCTGCGATCACAATGGCGTCCACGGTTAGAGTTGCGGTGGCGGCTTTTGCACCAACAGTAAGAATGACCGTGCCGAGTGCGATGTCGTTGGCGACAAAAGTAACTGTACCCGAGGGGACTGCTGCGGCGCCGGTCACCGTGGCGGTGAGTACCACTTTGTCGGTGGGGACATAGGTGGAGGGGGTGGCTAAGAGCAAAGTGGTGCTGGCCGTCCCGACATTCCATTGGTTGACGAAGTTCGCGACATCGAGAGAGCCGAGGCCGGTGGCAAGGTCATAGCCCGGAGTTGCGGGATATCCGACCTGGCCGTTGACGCAGTCCGGACTTCCCTGCATGCAGGCCACTGCGTTATCGCCCACCGTAATGTCATGGAAAACATTTTTGGTGGATTGCGCCAGGCGATACAGCGCGGGATTGATATTGCCGACTCCGACAGGGGCCTGGGGATCCGCTTTGGCAAGCGAGTGATTGAGCAGGCCAACCACGCCTGCGAAGACGGGACTGGAAGCGGACGTACCGCCGACAACATAGACTAAGCCGCCGCTGACAATCTGGTAGCCAACATAGGTTGCGGCGGTGAAGGAAATATCCGGCAGGTCGCGTTTGCCGTCGTTGGGCACGCCGGGACCGAATTGCCAGGCGGGCTTGGAGAACAACGCACTGGCTCCGCCACCGCCGCCTTCAAGAGCATTATGGGCAACGGATTGGTTCCACACTTTTTCCGGAATGTACGACAAAGCCGAGGCGCGTGTGGCGCCGTTGGTCGGCGACCAATAAACGCCGGAGGTATCGTCAAACTGGCTTCCACCCACTGCGGTGACCTCCGGAATGCTGGCCGGGTACGCCACTGTTGCACCCTTGGAGGCCTGCGGGGTAGGGGAACTTCGGTCACAGGTGGCGGCACCGGAATCACCGGAGGAAATCATCCATGTGATGCCCTGTGCGTTGGCCTGCTGGGCAACGGAGCGCAGGGTATCGAAGCCCAGGGTCTCACATCCGCCATAGCTCAGCGTCATGACCGGCGCAAGATTCTGATCGATGGCATACTGCGCGGAGGTGTTGACGCTGGTGGAGTTGACGTAGATGATGGTGGCATTGCGGGCCACGGCGCCGGTCCATTCCAGATCCAGAGCGGCTTCCACAACGTCGCCTGCACGGGTGCCGGGATTCGGCCCGTAAAGCACAATCTGCGGGTCGTTGGGGGGCAGGCCGAAGCGTGTGCGGAAGGCGCGGATATCCGCGAGGTTGATGTTGGTGCGTCCGATGACGGCGATTTTTTGACCGGTGCCGTCGATGCCCGCGGCATAGAGGGGCGCTATGTCGTAGATTGTCGAAATATCATCCGGGGCCAGGAAGTGGTTGTTACCAGTCGTGATGTTTGGTGACAGCACGCGGTGCATGGGCTCCAGGGTAAAGTCATCGAGACCACCCACAGCCTGAACCACCGGTTCGAAAGCAGCGGGGACGGCGATTTCCGTGGAATTCGCGTAATGCAGAGTGTCGTTTACGCGATAACGATGCAGTTCTGTATGAAATGCCTTGCCGACGCGGGCTGCCGTACCGCTGAAAGTGATCCAGTGACGGCCCCGGGCGATGTCGTGCACGGTGAGCCCCTGCCCGCGCAGCCAGGAAACCAGTTGCGTGGTGTCGTTGGCACTGAGGCCGAAGCGATCACCGAACTGTTCGGGCGTCAGCCAGCGGTGATAGTCGGGTGAAGAAGGGTTTTGCTGCGCGGTGAGAAAGGCCTCCAGGCCAGGGGCGGGCTTGAGGTAGAGCGTTGCATAGTCTATCCGGAGGGAGGGGTCCACCAGACCTTCGTCGGTGGCGGAAATCAGCATGGCGCGACGCTGCGTTTTGAGTCCGGAGGTGCGGGTGAAATCCGCTTTCGCGGGAATACGGTCTGTTA
The DNA here is from genome assembly GCA_038319515.1 of Bryobacterales bacterium. GTDB lineage: Bacteria > Acidobacteriota > Terriglobia > Bryobacterales > Bryobacteraceae > BOG-234. The sequence continues at coordinate 8,742 of JBBQDH010000103.1, read as the reverse complement.
CCGCTCCAAAAGCCGCCAGGGAACTGAGGAGAAAAGTGAAAATCTGTTGAAGACGCCGAATACGAAGTCGCATTAGGAAGTGGTCCGGTTCTTCATGATCGCAGGAACAGGGACCGCGTGGCATAATCGCGGCAATGAATATTACCTGGCTTGGTCACGGCACCTTTCAGTTTGTACTTCCGAATGGCGAGACGCTGCTGCTGGATCCCTGGACGGAGGGAAACCCGGCGTATCCGAAGGGTTTCGAAATTGAGCGATGCGACACGATTCTGATTTCGCACGGGCACTTCGATCACATCCACGACGCGGTTCCGCTGGCGAAGAAGTTCGGATCGAACGTGGTGGCGATCTATGAGACGTGCCACTGGCTGGGGCGCAAAGGCGTGGAGAAATGCCGGGAAATGAACAAAGGCGGCACTCAGAAGGTGGGGTCAGTGACGGTGACGATGACCCATGCGGTGCACAGCTGCGGCATCTCAGAAGACGACGGGTCGATTGTTTATGGCGGCGAGGCAGCGGGGTATGTGCTGACGTTTGAAGACGGGCGCGTCCTCTATTTCGCGGGCGACACGAACGTGTTCAGCGATATGGCGCTGATTGCGGAACTCTACCGGCCCGACCTGGTTTTCCTGCCGATTGGGGACCTCTATACGATGGGGCCGCGCGAGGCTGCGGTGGCATGCCGGCTACTGCAGGCAAAGACCGTGATCCCGATGCATTTCGGGACGTTTCCCCCTTTGACGGGCACGCCGAACCAGTTGCAGTCGCTGGCTCCGGGTGCGAAGGTGTGGAGCCTGACGCCGGGCGAAACGGTGAGTTGGTAGAGCCGTAAACGACCACCGTTAGTTGCAACTGATTTGCAAAAAGCAATTGACAGCGGCAAAACTCTCCGGCTAACATGGACTAAAGTAGTCCGATATTAAAACAGGCCCTCACGGAAACCTTTTGGCGAAGAACCGTGAGGACCTGTGCAAACTGACAACCCGAAGGTCGGCAATCTTTCTCAATTGTAGAGGAACCGGCCAGGGTTTTGAAGGAACGTTCAAAACATGGCACAGACGGCACTTACAACGGCATTTATTCTCTGCATTTCGGCACTAAGCCCATTGCATGCACAAACACGGATGGGGGGAACGGTGCTGGACCCGACGCGTTCTCTGGTGGGCGGGGCACAAATCCGGACAGAGTCCGGGCAGAAAACAACCTCCGGCAAAGACGGTCGATTCGCAATGGACCTCGAAACGGGGCCAAACACCATCACGATTTCAAAAGAGGGCTTTACGCCGATCTCCCGCACCATCACGGTGGAGCCGGACGGAAACGAGGCATTGGAATTTATTCTGCAGGTGGCTCCTGCGCGGAACGAAATGAGCATCGTTGACGGAGGGGGCTATCTGACCACGGCGAGCAGTACGGCAACCAGAACGCTGACGCCGCTCCGTGACGTTCCCCAGTCTGTCGCCACGGTGACCAGTGAGCAAATTCAGGATCAATTGATGATGAGCATCGGTGATGTGGTGCGATATGTGCCGGGGGTGACGGCAATTCAGGGCGAGAACAATCGCGACCAGATTGTGATCCGCGGCAACAGCACGTCGGCGGACTTTTATCTGGACGGTATTCGGGATGATGTACAGTTTTATCGCGATCTCTACAACTCTGACCGGATTGAAATTTTAAAGGGTCCGAATGCGATGGTATTTGGACGCGGTGGAGGAGGCGGCGTGGTGAACCGCGTGGGCAAAGAAGCGGGTCCCACGGTATTGCGTGAGTTCACTTTGTCGGGCGGCTCATTTGGCGACAAACGCGCCACGGTGGATTTCGACCAGCCTTTTGGACCTAAAGCATTTGGGAGTAAGGTTTCGGCACGGCTGAATGGAGTCTTTGAAAACTCGGGCAGCTTTCGCGACCACGTCCGGCTGGAGCGTTACGGCATCAACCCGGCGCTGACGTGGACACCGGGGAGCCAAACGCGCCTCACGTTTGCGTTCGAAAACTTTCACGACCGCCGGACGGCAGACCGCGGGATTCCCTCCTGGCAGGGTCGGCCCATAGACGTTCCGGTGGGCCTGTATTTCGGCAATCCGGATGACAGCCGTGTCCGGGCGCTGGTGAATTCCGGTTCGTTCGGAGTCGAGCATCAGGCGGGCGCGGTCAGCATTCATAGCCGCCTGCGGGTTGCGGATTACGACCGGGGCTACCAGAACTACGTGGCAGGCGCGGTGACGGCCAACGGGCTGCAGGATTCTCTTTCGGCCTACAACAATGCAACCCAACGGCGGAATTTGTTCCACCAGACGGACATTACTTGGAAAGCGCAGACGGGGCGGGTGCGACACACGCTGCTGGGCGGGATTGAAGAAGGGCGTCAGTTGACGAATAACTTCCGAAACACAGGCTACTTTAACGGCAGTGCGACCAGTGTGCTGATCCCGATCGGGAGCCCGACGTTCAGTACACGCGCTACGTTCCGGCAAAGCGCCACGGATGCCAACAATCATTTGCAGACGAACGTGGGAGCGGCGTTTGTGCAGGATCAGTTCGAAGTGTCGCGGTACGTGCAATTCATTGCGGGCGTTCGTTTCGATCATTTCGATCTGCAGTTCCACAACAACCGCAGCGGGGACAATCTGCGGAGAATCGACAACCTGGTGTCGCCGCGCGCCGGTGTGGTGTTCAAGCCAGTGACGGCGGTGTCAGTCTATGGCAGCTACAGTGTCGGGTGGCTGCCGAGTTCGGGAGATCAGTTTTCGTCGCTGACCACGATTACGCAGCAGGTGAAACCAGAGAAGTTCACGAATCGGGAAGTGGGCGTGAAGTGGGACGCGGCGCGCAGTCTCCAATTGACTGCGGCGGCTTTTCGGCAGGACAGGACGAACTCGCGTTCCACTGACCCAAATGATGCGACGCGAATCGTGCAAACAGGGAGCCAACGCACGAACGGCTGGGAGGCCGGTGCGTCCGGCAGCGTGACGGGCAAGTGGAAGATCGCGGGCGGGTACGCATGGCAGGACGCGTTTATTACCAGCGCGACGGTGACAGCGTTTGCCGGGGCGCGGGTGGCGCAGACACCGCATCATGCATTTTCTGTGTGGAATCACTACCAGATTTTTCCTCGCCTGGGAGCTGGCCTGGGGATTGTGCAGCGGTCTGAGATGTTTGCAGCTGTTGACAATACGGTCAGGCTGGCAGGCTACACCAGGGCCGACGCGGCGGTGTATTTTTCAGTGACGGAGAAGATCCGGCTCCAGGCGAATGTGGAGAACCTGGCGGGAACCCGGTATTACCTGAACGCGGACAACAACAACAATATTTCGCCCGGGTCGCCGCGAGCAGTTCGGGTGGGGTTAACGGCCCGGTTCTAGTTTGCGCAGGGGCCGCGTGGCGCGGCCAGAAGGTGCGCATTTTCACGGGAGCTTCGGGGGGCCACCAGCCACAGGACAAGGCCCGCCAGAGTGCCGGCGGCAAGACCGAGCGCGGTGAGAAGCAGCGGGGTGAGTCCGGTGAGGTTGACCTGTGGCGTGCGGACGATCTTTACGACTTCAGTCGCTTTCTTAACGGCGGAAATGCGTGCCGCGTTCTCGCCCATCTGGCTCAACACATCGCGCGCCACGTCCAGCGCGGTATCAGCATCGTCGTCTTCGAATTCGATCTGTGCGCCACTCCGGCCGTCTCGGGTGAAGCTCTTGATGGCCAGATTCTTCCGAACGTCTTCGAGGATATCAGCCATCGACTCGACATAGAGACGCTCCTTGAAATACGGGCTGCGACGGATGATCAGTTCGATCGACTGAGGCAGCAGCGTGATCTCGGTGGCGCTGTCAAAGAGCTTGCGGGCGTCGGCCTGGTATGATGCCGGCGTTACGTCGGGCTTGCCGACGAACGTCAGTTCCGCCCGCGCCATGTAGCGATGCGGAATAAAGAGGGAAATGGTGAAGCCTGCCAGCGCGCCACTGATCGCGAGCATCCCGATCACTTTGCCAATTGCGTTCACGCGGTCTTATCCGGCGCATAACAGAGAGGAGAAAGCTTACACTCTGCACACTTTGGTTTGCGGGCCACGCATTGCGACCGGCCGTGGTGGATCAGCTGATGGGAGAACTGAATCCAGCGGTCCTGCGGGATGATCTTCATCAGGTCCTGCTCGATGCGAACGGGGTCATCGTTGGTGGTGAGATCAAGCCGCCGCGCGATGCGGCGCACATGGGTATCGACCACCACGCCGGACGCGATTCCATAGACAGTTCCGAGGACAACATTGGCCGTCTTGCGGGCGGCTCCGGGAACGGTGACCAGCTCTTCGATGGTGCGGGGGATTTCACCGCCGAACTCATTAATGATCTTGTTGGCCGCGCCGATAATGGATTTTGCTTTGTTATTGAAGAATCCGGTGGAATAGATATCCTGGGCAAGAACTTCCTGGCGGACGGCAGCGAAATCCTGTGGCGTGGGGTATTTTGCGAACAGGCCGGGGGTCACTTTATTCACTCGTTCATCGGTGCACTGGGCGGAGAGGATGGTGGCGACCAGCAGTTCCCAGGGGCTTGTGTGGTGCAGCGCGCAGGTGACGTTGGGATACACCTGGTCCTGGATTTCCAGAATCTGATTGACGCGCGCCTGTCTGGCGGCTTTGGTCTTAGGGCGTGTGGCGGGCATCATTTCTGGCATCATTCGTATCGTAGAACCTCCACCGGCGTGATCTGTGTTGCGTTGCGGGCGGGGTAGAGAGTTGCCAGCAGACTGACTGTCATGGCGGCGGCGGCGATCCAGATGGCGTCGAGCGGGCGGGGCTGAAACGGGACGAAGCTGAGGGCGTAAACCGCTTCGTCAAGCGGGATCAGCCGGTACTTGTCTGCAAAATAGCAAAACAGGTAGCCGAGAGAGAGTCCAATCAGTGTCCCGACGGCCCCGATCATGGCGCCCTGGACCACAAAGATGCGGCGAATCTGGCTGCGGCGGGCACCCATCGTCAGCAGCACCGCGATGTCTTTGTACTTGGTCAGCACGATCATGGTGAGGGTGATCAGGATATTCAGCGCGCCCACCAGTTCGATGAGACCGATGGTAATGGCGGTGACCACGCGTTCCATTTTAAGGGCGTGCAGCAGTTCCTTATTCTGATCCTGCCAGTTGGTGGAGGTGTAGCGATTGCCCGCCAGTCGCTCCAGGTCTTTGGCGATCCGCGGTGCAAGATTCAGATCGTCCAGACGGATTTCGACCGAATTGACGACGTCCCCCAGGCTGAGTAGTTTCTGAACGGAAACAACAGGCGCGTAGGCCCACACCTGATCGATTTCACCGAAACCGGATTCGAAGATGCCCACCACCCGAAAGCGCTGCTGTTTGGGTGCGGGGCCGTAAGGGGTGAGCTTTCCTTCGGGGCTGATGACGGTTGCGACGTTGTTCACCACAAGGCCGCAATCGGAAGCAAGTTTGGCCCCGAGAATGATGGCGGGCAGGCCCAGATCGTCATCGGTCAGGCGAGTGAGAGAGCCGGATTTCAGACGCTTCAGCATGTCGCTGGTGGAGATTTCGCTGCGCACGTCAATGCCCTTGAGGATCACACCTTTATAGCCTTGCGCGCCGTTGATGAAGACCTGATCGTAAAGGACCGGCGCGATGGCGACCACGTGCGGAACCTGGCGCAAGCGCTCAATGAGCTCGCGCCAGTTGCCGATTCCCTGCCCCGGGTCTTTGCTGACGATATTGATGTGGGCGGTGGCGCCCAGCAGATTGCGCTGCAGTGTGTCGCGGAAACCGTTATTGACGGCGAGCGAAATGACCAGCGCCATGACGCCTGCGGCAACACCCGCGATGGAGATGACGGTGATGACGGAGATGACTTTCTCTTTGCGGCGGGCGCGCAGGTAGCGGCCTGCCACAAAGAGTTCAAAGGCGCTGAGCACAGGAGTTAATTGTCCGGAGGGGGGTCCGGAACGGCGTCCAGACGGCGCAGCTTCTCCGCCATGCCGATCTCGCCTTCGGGGCGCAGCAGCGGGAACAGAATCACATCGCGAATGGAAAGCGAGTTGGTGAGCAGCATCACCAGGCGATCAATGCCGAGACCCTCGCCCGCGGTGGGCGGCATCCCGTAGGCCATGGCGCGCAGATAGTCTTCGTCCATCTGGTGGGCTTCGTCGTCACCACCGGCGCGCATTTCCAGTTGTGAATCGAAGCGGCGGCGCTGCTCCATGGGGTTGTTGAGCTCGGTGTAGGCGTTGCCGATTTCCATACCCGCGATGAAGATTTCGAAGCGGTCCACCATGGCGGGGTCGTCCGGGCTGTTGTTGGCGAGCGGCGACACTTCGATGGGGAATTCGTAAATAATGGTGGGCTGCTGCAGCTTCTTTTCAGCGTGAATTTCAAAGAGATGCGCCAGGCCTTCGCCCGGCGTGGGCTTGCCGGTGGTGCGCAGCAGCCAGTCCGGATCACGGACGTTGTCGAGCGAGGGGCGACCGTCGCCATCCCAGAATTCGACCACGGCTTCGCGCATGGTGAGGCGGCGCACATGGCCGAAATCCAGTTGTAATTCGCCAAACTGAACAACGGTGCCGCCGGTCGCGTCAATGGCAACCTGGCGCAGCATCTGCTCAGTGAAATCCATCAGGACGCGGTAATCAGCGTAGGCCTGGTAGAACTCCACCATGGTGAATTCGGGGTTGTGGCGGGTAGACACGCCTTCATTGCGGAAATTACGATTGATTTCGTAGACGCGTTCGAGACCACCGACGATGAGGCGCTTCAGATAGAGTTCGGGCGCGATGCGCAGGTAAAGATCGACGTCCAAAGTATTGTGATGCGTGACGAAAGGCCGCGCCGCCGCCCCGCCATAGACCGGCTGCATCATGGGCGTTTCCACTTCGATGTAGCCGCGATCTTCGAGCTGGCGGCGAATCGAGGAGATTACTTTGGCGCGCGTGACGAAGACGTCGCGGACTTCGGGGTTCGAAATCAGATCGAGATAGCGCTGGCGATAGCGCGTTTCCACGTCCTCCAGACCGTGGAACTTCTCCGGCATGGCGAGCAGCGTCTTCGAGAGGAATTCGAGCTTCTCCACATGCAGGCTGAGTTCGCCGGTGCGTGTGATGAACAGGTAGCCATCAGCGCCGATGATGTCGCCGATATCGAGAAGGTTGAAGAGGCTGTAGTCCTGCTCGGGGACAGCATCTTTACGGACGTAGAGCTGCAGCTTGGCGCCGTTCTGCTGAATGTGCAGGAAGGCCGCTTTGCCCATGCGGCGCACGGTCTGGATGCGGCCGGCGATGCGGACACGCGCTTCCTGGCCGGGTGCCGGCGCCAGTTCAACGGCAGTCTTGCCGGTGTATTCCGCGAGCACGACCGGGATGGTGTGGGTGAAATCGAAGCGGCTTCCGAAAGGCTTATAGCCCAGGGCCTCAATCTCACGCACGCGGGCCGCGCGTTGCTCAAACAATCCGTCTTCCAGCGACAATAGCTCTCTCCTGTGGGGTTAATCCGTTATTATAAGTGTTCGCCCGAAAACACTGGACCTGGAACCGATCCCTCTCCATTATTGTGCCCGCCTACAACGAAGAGGCGAGGCTTCCTGAAACGCTGCGGCGCATTGAGGAATACGTGGCGCAGTCCGGCTGGAACTTCCACGAGATTCTTGTGGTGGACGATGGCTCGTCCGACGGGACGCTGGCCGGCGCCGCAGCTTTCGCGGCCAATAACCCCTGCATTCGTTTACTGCAGAATCCGGGAAACCGCGGCAAGGGCTACTCTGTGCGACACGGCATGCTGGAGGCGCAGGGAGACTGGTGCCTTTTCACGGATGCCGATCTTTCCGCGCCGATTGAGGAGCTGGAGAAATTGTGGGTCGCGGTGGAGCGTGAAAAGGCCGATGTCGCCATCGGTTCGCGGGCGCTGGATCGGTCTTTGATTGGGATTCACCAGCCGGGCTTCCGGGAAACTGCGGGGAAAATCTTTAATCTGATCATGCAGATTTCAACCGGGCTGCCGTTCGCGGACACACAGTGTGGATTCAAACTGTTTCGGCGGGATGCGGCGCAGAAGATCTTTTCACGGCAGTTGCTGGACCGGTTTGGTTTCGATGTGGAAGTGTTGTTTATTGCACGCAAGCGTGGGTATAAAACGGTGGAGGTACCGGTGCGCTGGAACCATGCGGAAGGCAGCAAGGTGGGGATGTTTACCGGGTTGCATGCGTTCGCGGAGCTGGCCCAGGTGCGGTTGAACGACCTGCGCGGGCGATACCGCTAGGTCTCCGACCGTTTGAAACAGTTTGATTTAAGGCGTTTGTAGCTGAACTTTTTACGGGCTTTCTTGCGTGTGAAGATCCAGTTGATTTTGGTGGCTTCGCGGTTGATCTTCTGGTTCCACGCCAGCGACTCCTGTTGGAGGGCTGCGAGTGTCGGAATCCTGCGGGTGCCGAGGCATTGCCGGGCGAAGAGGCTGATCTCAATTTCGGCCTGGTTCAGCCAACTGCCGTGTTTGGGGGTGTAGTGAACGGTTAAGCGTTCCAGATCAGGGTGCCTTTCTCTTCCCCGAAGTGGTCCGTCAGTGACTTCCGGCGATGGATATTTATTCGTTGTCCGGTCGTCGCGGCTTACCCGGCGACATTGGCCTGGCGGGCCTCACATCGCCATGCAGGGTAACCGGCTTCTCGTCGAAGCAAACTACCGGTTCCTTCGGATTGCAGGGTCTCTCGTACACTTCCAGCACGTCTTCCATCTTTCGCAGGTACTCATCGTCCAGGTTCGCGAC
>JBBQDH010000102.1:0-20027 GCA_038319515.1 Bryobacterales bacterium | reverse complement strand
GTGGAAGATGCTCCATCAGCCGGGAGCCTTTCAGTTCGCGGGAATGGTGATCATCTTCGGCTATCCGATAATTTCCTGGATTGCTGCCATGGCGGCGGGCTTCTGCTTCGGAGAGGTGTTGCAGTTGCCTCAGGAGCGCCGTCGGGTTTTCACCCTCTGCGTCGGCCTCGCGGCAACGCTGAGCTTTATCGCCCTCCGGTTCGCGAACGTCTACGGCGATCCATCGAAATGGGACGGCAGCGCGCTCTCCTTTCTGAACGTGACGAAAAACCCGCCCTCACTGTTGTTTCTGTTGATGACGCTGGGGCCGGTCCTGTTAGTTTTGTGGGTATTCGACCGCGTGCGATTCAGCGAACGCAGTCCGCTGATGGTCTTCGGACGCGTACCGCTGTTCTTTTTCCTCGCCCATTTCTACCTGATCCACGCGCTGGCTGGGTTGGTGGCCATCTTCCGATACGGCAGCCCGGCCCTGAAGCTCTTCTTCAGTCCACCTCCCGCCGCCGGTGCGCCCCCGGGGTTCTTCCCGGAGGATTCCGGCTATTCTCTCGGTGTGACTTATGTAGTCTGGATTCTCATCGTCGCGGCTATGTACCCCGCCTGTCGCTGGTATGGGACTTTGAAAGCAACCCGGCGAGACTGGTGGCTGAGCTATCTGTAGGGCCGCTCTACAATCTGAAAGTGCCGGAAGTACAGGGCCTGGCCGAAGCCACGCTCGGCGACCAAATCCGCGCTGCTGCCAAAGCCGAAGGGGTGGATGTACAAACTGACCGTGAGCATGAACAGAACCGCTTCCGCAGTGACCAGTACAGTTTCATCCGCCAGGGCATTCCCGCCCTGGCCTTTAAGTTTGGTTTGAGTTCGGGTCACCGGAAGAGAAAACGCGCACTGAAGCAGCCCGTCAATACCGAATCCGCCGCACGCTTCGACCGGGTTATCTTCGGCTTGTTGCAGCGCATTGCCGATAACCCGGCGCGCCCGCAGTGGCTGCCTGAAAGCTTCTTCAGGCGCTTCGCGAAGTAACTACTTCACGTCGACTTTGAGCGCCAGATAGTCGATGGTCTGGCCAGTTTCCAGCATCACCTGGTGGGGCGTCTTTGCAGGAACGTGCATCACGTCACCTTCCCTGAGCTGGTGCAGTTCAGCACCTTCAATCCAGGTGCCGCGAATCTCATTCGGCGCGGTCGTTTTGCCATCCATGATTTTGCCGCCAATCTTCACCGAGCCCGAACCCGCGCGCACGACGATGATGTCCGCCTGTGCCTCGTGATACTCGGCCTGACCAGTCGCTTCGCGGTGAATCACCAGCAACTGGTGTGTGCCCCAGTTGGCCAGTGTTTCGTTGGCAAGCCCGTCTTTCATTACCTTTTTCAGAGCTTCCGAACGCGCCTTGATCGCATCGTTGCTCCATTCATTGAATCCGGTCGGAGCCGCGGCGAACATCATCAGGGCAGGCAGGAACAGCAATAACTTTCTCATGGTTGCAGTCGAATTATAGCCTGAGGTTGAATAGACGATTCAGGAAAACTGAATGATCGGGAGGCGCGGGCTTTGTTGAGGAAGTTAATCAACCTGCAAGATTCCGTCGCAGTATCAGCAAGCCTCGTAACAGCAGACGAGTCACGTAAACTCATTCCTGCGCCCTCAGCGCCATCACCATGCGTTCCGTCTCGGCATTGAACTCACAGCCAATCAGCGCGATCAGCGCCAGAATATACATCCAGGAAAGCAGCGCGATGCTGGTGCCAACGCTGCCATACAGCAGGTTATAGTTCGTAATATTCCGGACGTACCAGCCGAAGCCCAGTGTCGCCAGCATCCAGAGGATGGTCGCCACCACCGCGCCCGGCCATACCCCGCCCCAGCGCTGCCTGCGGTTGGGACCGTAGTAGTAAATAATTGCCGTCAGGCTGGCGGTTGCCCCGAACGCAACTACGTAGCGCATCACATGTGAAAACAGTCGCCACCCGTTGGCCAACGGGTTCAGAATCGGATCAATCTCCAGCACTTTCAGCACACCCGTCTGCACCGCGCCGCCGAACAGCAGCAGCGCCGAGGCACCCAGCAAGGGAATCCCGGCAAAGATCACCAGCAGCAGCCCGATCCCGATGTGCGCCAGCGGTGAGCGGTTCACGGGAACCCGGTAGGCCGCATTGAAGCCGTCGACCAGGCTCTTAATTACGCTCGATGCCGCCCAGAACGAAAGTGCAATGGCCAGCACCAGCAGGCCGATGGGCCGCTGACCATGCGAGCGAAACTGGTCTGCCACGACAGCCTCCGTTCCCGGTGGCAATATCTGCGCCAGAAACGACTCGATATTGCGCTGTACATAGTCCGCTTTGACCTGGACGAAGATGGTCGCCACTGAGGTCAGTACCGGGAAAAAAGAGAGCAGGGCTGAGTAAGCAGCTCCCTTTGCGATGGCGAAAAGCCCATCGTCAAAGGATGCGACAAGCGTCCTGCGAAGCAGATAGGGCAGGTGGCTCAGGATAGGTCGGCGCACTGTCAAGAATCAATGTTGCCACATGCTCAGTGGGGCACTCAGCAAGGGAGGCGGAGCCGGAAGCGGGCGCCGCTCGATTTGGCTGTTCCCGGAGCGGAATCCTCTACCCACAGGTCGCCGCCGTGATCCAGAACAGCCTGCCGCGAAAGAGCAAGACCCAGGCCCAGACCGTTCTTGCCAGAGGTCACAAACGGCTGGAAGAGACGCTCGCGAACCGACTCGGGAATGCCTGGCCCCGTGTCATCCACACGCACCAGTACGCTGCGCTCACCGCGCTCAGCGGAGATGTTGATCGAGCCGCCTTCCGGCATGGCCTCGATCGCGTTGTTGATCAGGTTCAGGAATACGCGCTCCATGCGGCCCGGCTCCACCGGCAGTTCGATAGCGGGGTCGATGGAAGTGTTGATCGTAACGCCCTGATGGCTCGCGGCGGCAATCTGCGTCTCCACCGCCGCGCCCACCACTTCACTTAAGTGACACGTCTCGGGGGCCTGCACACGGCCACGCGAAACATCGACAAGCTCCTGCAGCATGTCTTTGATCACCCGCGACGAACGGTATATATTGCCCGCCAGTCGCTTCAGTTGTGTCTCGTTCAGGTCGCCATCCATCATCATTTCCGCGCCGCCATAGATGGACGCCAGCGGGTTACGCAGGTCATGCACGATGGAGCTGGAAAGGCGCCCGATCGTCGAAATTCGTTCCTGCCGGATCAGCTCTTCGCGTGCGCCCTGGATGGAAGCGCACATCGAGTTGAAGGTGTGCGCCAGCCGACCCAGTTCATCGTCTCCGCCTTCGGGAACGCGTGTGTCGTATTTTTGTAGTGCGATCTGCGCCGCTGCCGCGTCCAGCTGGCTGATGGGCTGCAGAATCCGTCGGGCCAGAGCAAGACTGATGGCGATACCGGCCAGAATAGCTGCTGCCCATGTGAAGAACAGCTTGATTTCCAGGGCGGCCAGATCATGGGCAATGGCGTCATAGCTGTGAACGACCAGCAGGTCGCCCACTGGCACCCCCGCCACATCCCGCAGAGGGCTCCCCAGAACGGCGAACTCCCGGTCCTGCAGTTCGATTCGCTGCAGCCCGGAACCGCGCCGGTATTGCCGGGCAATACTGGTTGTTTCGACCAACGGCAGCGTGGAGGCCACTGCATTGCCGGAATCGAGAAACACGAAGTCGCTGCCGCCGGTGCGCGCCTTCAGATCCTGTGCAACATCCTGATCCACCGGGAAGCCTGCCACCAGCACATTCAGCAGTCCCTGTTCGTTCTGCGTCTGCACATACACCGGCGTCACAACCAGTTCAGAGAGCACTCCGTTCTGCACCGCGAAGCCCTCTGACTGCGCAGGGAATTTGGGCAACGCTTCCCGCACAACGTCCATTCGGCGGCCCGGGGTTTCTCCTCCCCCCGGGGTTTCTCCCCCCCCCGGGGTTTCTCCCCCCAAAGACGCGATCACTTCCCCCTGCGGACTCGTGACCAGGAACAGCCCTTTCGATTGCGGCGAGATACGCGCCCAGATCTCCGCGGCCGTGTCGCGAATAGTCAGCTTGTCGTTGGTCTGAAACGCCGCCCGCACATCCGACATGGCACTCAGCGCACGGCTCACGCTCTTCAGCATTTCCGCGCGCGCCTGCCACAGCGATTCATAGGCCCGGAAGCTGCCCCGCAGCTCCATCTCCAGATTCTGCGAGAGCGCCGTGCGCGTTTGGTCCTGCACGAAATAGCCGGCCACCAGCAGCAGCACGGTGATCGCGGCAGAGGTGGAGAGGCTGATCCGCCACAGCAGCGAAAGTTGAGACCGTGACCGTCGCACTCTAATTCCTGACTCCACCCTAATTCCTCACGCCCGGATAGATTCTCTTGTCATCCGGTGTGGGGGCGTACTCTTTGCCGTACTTGTTCTTATGCGGCGCGTGCAGGAAGCCCCCTTCGGAAACCACAACCGGTTGCAGTACCTTGACGGGCTCGTCGGTTACCACCACCCGCTGCGTCAGGTTGTGCAGTGTCGTCTCCGTGGAGCGCTCATGGAACAAATTCAGTTCATAGATGCCAGGTGGCACGTCCAGTCGGAAACTGCCGTCCTTCGCGGTGCTGGTGAAGAACGGCGTGTTCAGCACCAGGATCACGGAACTCATGGAAGGATGGATATTGCAGAAGACCCGCACCACGCCCGGGCGCACAAATCGTACCGACCGGCTGGTTCCCGGCGGGTACAGGCCCACATCGAAAATCTGCCCGCTATAGCTCGAAAAAGCGTTATGGAAGATGGGGTCGGAGTTTGGAAAATCAACGGTGCTGCCGGCCACCACCGGCAGAATGTGCGGTGTAAACATTTTGTTTTTTTGCAGCATCACGGCATGTTTTGCCGATGGTGCAGGGGCGGGCTGACTGACAGGGGTCAGCGAGACAACCACTCCGGAATAGTCCCTGCGTTTGTTGACGGAATCCGCGCTGGAATCCTTTAACTGGACGGTACCGGAGACATTCGCTGCTGAAAGCGCAGCTGCCGAAACAACCAGCACGGCGCTGAGTTTAAAACAGGTATGCCAGCGCAAGGTCATAGTGGTTGTTCAAACGCATCCCGGAAACCGTGTAGAGGGTTCGGTTTTGCGAGGCCTCGAAAGACGCCAGAATGTTCGGCGCCAGTTTGTAGGTGAAATTGGCTGCGTGGATCAGATTGCGGCGGACGTTGTTCGCCAGGAGGTCCGATCCGCGATCCCCTTCAAAGCCGCCATAGAGATGGAACGAGAGTCGCGACGTTGCAAAAAGCGAAAGCTGACTCCAGCCTCCGGTCACGTGAACGGGAATTATGCGGCCATTCGGAAGCAGGGTGAAGCCCTGTCTAAGGCCCCCCAGACCCACTGCGTTTTCGCCTTTGAAGAACGCTCCGTCCAGTTCGAAGAATCGCGAGGGCTTGAAGAACCAGTCCAGCGTACCCAGTTTCGAAGGAGCCGACTGGCCCGCGAAGTGAGACTGTGAAAGATGAATTCCGGGTGCAATCTCAAAGCGCATGTTGTCACGCCCGGTCTGGAAGTTCAGCCGCGCTTCATAGCCGGGGCGGAACTTCTCGAGCGTGGCGGCCAGTGCCGGCGAAGCGTTCGCAGGCACAGTGTCGGTTCCTTCAAACACTCCCACCTCGGCACGCAGGCTTGTGTCTTTACCGAGCGCGGGCAAGGGGATCCTCTGCTCCAGTCGGACCTGCGGGTTCCAGTTCCAGAGGTTGCCCGCACCGGAAAGGGGCGCCAGCCCGACCTGCGCCAGAGTCATCGGTTCACGCGGAGAGATGATCGGCTTGTCCTGGCCAACAGTGACAGTCGTGTTCCCCCAGTTCAAAGAAAGCGTTGCCAGCCGCAGGCGGAAGAGATTGCCGTTCGGAGCCGCCGTGCCTCCCCAGAAGTCCATGTAAACCGAGCCGTTCGAAGTGCCTCCGCCCGGCAGATCAGGGCCATTGAACTTCAGGCCGATCACGGTCTGCCGAAACGAACCGCCCGTGTTTGAGGTTGTTGAATTCAGCCCGGCCGTCACAGGATTCTGCAGCGCGCCGCCGTAGCGCCCGTTGCTGAAGGCATTGAACAACAGCATACCGGTAAGCGAGATGGGTATCCGTTGTGAAGTTTCAATCTTCGATTGCGCCAGATCTGAAGTGCGGCTCTCCTGCACATCCATCCGCTCGGCAAGCGTGGGCGTGTTGGGTGCCGCGGCAAGCTCTTTGCGCAGCGCCTGGATCTCTGTCATCAGTTCCTGATTCTGCTTTTCGAGTTTGTCCAGGCGCTCCAGCATGCGCTGGGTTTCGGGCGTGCTTTGAGGAAATGCGCCGAAGGGGCACGCCAGCGCCAGTGCAGCGCCGACCGTTAGTCTGATGAACATAGCAACTGTTCCAGTTTACGGCGCACAGCGGAAGGCGAGTACGGCTTTGCGAAAAAGGCGTCCGCTCCCAGTTCCAAAGCGCGCGTGGGCAGGCGAGGGTCGGTGTCGCCGCTAATCAGCAGGATCGGCAGCCTGGCAAACCGCGCCTCAGACCGAAGTTGACGGATCAGGTCGAATCCATCCAGGCTCAGTCCCTCTTTATACAGGCCACCCGCTCGGTGCATGTTCAGATCCGTGACAATGGCCGCAACGTCGTTATCGATATCCTGGAGGGCCGCGATCGCATCCTTCGCGCTGCCCATGATCCGGGTTTCAAGGCCCGATATGGACTCCAGCGCGATCTGCAGCGTTTCAGCGCAGGTGTCACTGTCTTCGACAATCAGTACCAGTCTTGACATAGATGCCTTATGGCAGGAACCGGTAGCCGACTTTGTGGAGTGTGATGAAGTGCCGCGGGCAATTTGCGTCAGCTTCCAGCTTTTGGCGCAGGCGGACGACGTGCGCATCCACGGTGCGCGTGTTGGGGAAGGATTCGTAACCCCACACCGAATTCAGGATCATGTCGCGCGAAAGCGGCCGGTCGGGATTCTGCAGAAAGAACGTCAGCAGGTTGTACTCGGCCGGCGTGAACTTGATTTCCGCGTTGCGCCGTGTCACGATACGGCGTTCCAGATCGACAGTTACATCAGCGAACGAAAGGATCTTGTGCGGCTCTGAGGGTGACCGCCGCAGCACCGCGCGGACCCGGGCCAGCAACTCCCGCGTGCCGAACGGTTTCACAATGTAATCGTCCGCCCCGATCTCCAGCAACAGCACTTTATCGATCTCTTCACCCACTGCGCTCAGTACGATGATGGGCGTCTGTACCCCGGAGGTACGCAGGCGCTTGCAGACCTCTACGCCGCTGATATCAGGCAGCCGGAGGTCTGTGATGATGATGTCGGGCCGGGCAAGAATGGCCTGATCAAGGCCGCCCTTCCCATCCGCGGCAAGTATGGTGCGGAACCCTTCGCGCTCGAACAGCACGCCGATGGTATCCCGCAGGCTTTCGTCATCATCGATAACGAGAATTGTTTGCATTCGCACCGTGATTTTAGCGCGTATGGAGGGAGTGGTGGGCCTGAGGTATCGGTTTTTACAACTCTTTTACGGCGCGGATACGGGTACCCGCTGTTCCCGCTGCAATCGGGCCAATTCAACAGTGAATTCTGCGCCATACAGCAGGATTTGTGCTGAGTAGCAGGTCCAGATCAGAACGGCAACCAGGGAGCCCACCGCGCCATAAGTGGAGGCGATTCGGGCTCTGCCGAGGTAGAGCCCGATCAAGAGCCTTCCCACACCAAAGAGGATGGCTGTCAGGAGCGAGCCGGCCGTTACCTCGCGCCATTCGACCCGAACTTCGGGAATAATCTTATAAATTAAGCCAAACAGGAACCAGGTCACCAGGAAAGTGATGGCGGAATTCCCTGCTTCCAGCAAAGAGGCCGGCACTTTCAGGAACGAACTGGTATACAGGCCGGCCGCGTTGACGATCACGCTGAAAGCGATACTCACCACGATGAGGAAGCCGCAACTGAGCACCATTCCGAACGAGAAGAACCGATCGCGAAAAAAAACCCACGCTCCGGAGTGTTTGGAGGGTGGCGCCTGCCAGATGAGGTTCAGTGCATTGCGCAATTCGAGGAAGGCGTTGGACGCTCCGTAGAGCAGAGTTAGAATGCCGGTGATACCAGCCACAATTCCGGAAGAAGGAGTGGTTGTCGATTGCAGTATCGACTGAACCGCTGCCGCGCTCTCGTCCCCGACCACGTTGCGAATCTGCCAGAACAACTGACCGCGTACCGCATCTTTTCCGAAGACAAAACCGCAGGTCGCCACGATGAAGAGCAGCGTCGGCGCAAGGGACAGCACCGTGTAGAAAGCCAGCGCGGCACCCATTCGCGAAGAGTTGTGTTTATCCCATTGAGTCGCCGCATTTCGTAGTGCGGTCAGATATACGCTCACCGGGAGTGGTACAGCACGTGGAATGCCAGCGCCCGAGTGGCGACGGCCATCGTGCAACTCCGCGGCAGGTTGCAATCGTTGGCCCGGGGGGTCACCAGTTCGCAGGCTCTTCGGTCGCTTCTTTGACGGCCATCAGCGCAAAGGTGCCGAAATCGTCCGGTGTCACATCCTGGATGTAGCCCATGTTCACGGCTCGTATCCGCCAGTCCGTGATGATCTGGCCGCAGCGTTCGCGGGTCAGGCCGTAGCGCTCGGCGATCTCTCGGGTGGACCAGCCGCGTATGAAGTAGAGGACGGCGAGCCTCCACTGCACGTCGCGGCGGGGCTTTTGGCCAAAGACAGGCACCTGCGACGGGAAGCAGACCAGGTTCCGCCTGACGGCCACCTGCAGGGCGCGGTTGCCGAGAAGCGCAAGGTCCAGAGGCATCTCCGGCTGAGTGATCCAGGCCGCAGCGCTCACGCAGCAGCCCGTCTTCCGGACAAGGCTTTTCTTCCGGACACAGCTTTTCTTCCGGGTAAAGATGCTACACGCATGGGTTCGGCTCTTGAAGGTAATCAGGAACCAGACGAGGGTACTTGTACCCGGAACGGGTCGGGGAAGGAAGTCGGCTACATCGCCGACCTCCCTATTCTAGCGCTACCGTCAGCCCAAACGCATGCGGGAAACCGGGCGGCGCAGGTCGAGGGTCATGGGGAAATTCGGATTCTCTTCGGCGGGCGGAACTTCCATGGGTCCCGGCGTGTGGCCTTCCGCGAAGAAGCGGGCGTTGCGGCGGGATTCCGCTTCATTGGCGTTGACCGGGAAAGTCTCGTAGTTGCGACCACCGGGGTGCGCGACGTGGTAAGTACAGCCGCCGAGAGAGCGGCCGGTCCAGGTGTCCACCAGATCGAAAACCAGAGGTGCATGGACCGGGATGGTGGGGTGCAGGCAACTGGAGGGCTGCCAGGCGCGATAACGAACACCGGCGACCCATTCGCCCTGCGTGCCGGTGTAGTGGAGGGGGACGCGGCGTCCATTGCAGGAGACGATGCAGCGGTCGCCCGTGAGGCCGTTCACCTTGACCTGAATGCGTTCCACGGAGGAATCGACAAACCGCGCGGTGCCGCCGCCTGCGGGCTCTTCGCCGAGGACGTACCAGGGCTCAGTGGCCTGACGGAGTTCGATGCCGACGCCTGAATGGGTCACGCGTCCAAAGACGGGGTAGCGGAATTCGAACTGGGCGGCGAACCACTCGGCCTCGAAGCGATAACCGGCGCGGGCCATCTCAGCGAGAACATCGCGGAAATCGTTGGCGATGAAGTGGGGCAGCATGAACAGGTCATGCAACTGCGTGCCCCAGGCGATGGGATCGTGCAGGTAGGGCTGCTTCCAAAACGCCGCAACGATCGCCCGCACCAGCAGTTGCTGCGTGAGGCTCATGCGGGCATGGGGCGGCATTTCGAATCCGCGCAGTTCGAGAAGGCCCAGGCGACCGGTGGCGGAGTCGGGTGAATAGAGCTTGTCGATGCAGAATTCGGCGCGATGGGTGTTGCCGGTGACGTCGACCAGGATATGGCGCAGGATGCGGTCGACCAGCCAGGGCGGACAGGGGTGTTCGCCGGGATTCGGGATCTGGCAGAACGCGATTTCGAGCTCGTAGAGGCTGTCCTGCCGGGTCTCGTCAATGCGCGGGGCCTGGCTGGTGGGGCCGATGAACATGCCGGAAAACATGTAAGACATCGAAGGGTGGTTCAGCCAGTAGGCAATCATGCTGCGGAGTAGATCGGGGCGGCGCAGGAACGGGCTGTCGGAGGGGTTGGCGGCGCCGAGGACGAAGTGGTTGCCCCCGCCGGTACCGGTGTGTTTGCCATCGAGCATGAATTTCTCAGCGCCCAGGCGGGAGAGGCGCGCCTGATCGTAGACGGTGTTGGTGGTTTTGACCAGTTCGTCCCAGCTGTGAGCGGGGTGGATGTTGACTTCGATGACGCCGGGATCGGGGGTGACTTTGACGTTGTTGATTCGCGCGTCGAAGGGGGGCGTGTAGCCTTCGATGAAGACGGGAATGCCGAGGTGTGACGCGGTGTCTTCGATGGCGGCAAGGAGTTCGATGTAGTCCTCAATGCGGTCCGCCGGGGGCATGAACACATAGAGCTTGCCCTGACGCGCTTCTATACAGATCGCAGTGCGGACAACCCACTTAGCGGACTGGTTCAACGTGGGAGGCTTGTCACGCTTCTTGTCGTGTCTGCGCCGAAGCTTGGGGTCATCAGGCGAAAGATGGAGGGGGAGAGGAAGCGGTTCCCGCTGCAGCATGGGGTCCGCGGGGTGGATCTGACGGGCGTCCGCAGGCGCCACCCAGGGCAGGCTCGGGAGGGGCAGGCGGAGACCTACGGGAGAATCGCCGGGTGTGAGGAAGAGTTTTTCATCACGAAGCATCCAAAGGCTGGTCTGCCATTCGGGGCCCTTGCTTCCGATGCCGCGCTGCAGCGGGAGCACATAACCGGTGGGTTCGGTCAGGCCGCGTTCGAAGACAGCGCGGACGCGTTGGCTCTCCTGGATGTCTTCGAGGTGGTTATTGGCAGGCTCGACGTTGATGGGGAGCAGGCGCTGCTTGTGGAGGTAGTGGTGGGAGTCTTCGAAGGCCGGGTTGACGTAGTCCGCGAGAACCCCCAGGCGCCGGGCCAGCGTTTTCGAGAACTTTTCGGCGTCCGTGATGGTGAAGTCTGAGGGTGCTTCCGGTTTGGCGAGAAGGTTGAAGTCGCGCCAGATCGGCTGGCCGTCCAGCCGCCAGTAGCAGCCCATGTTCCAGCGGGGGAGTTGTTCGCCGGGGTACCACTTGCCCTGGCCGAAATGGAGGAGCGCGCCGGGGGCGAAGGCGTCTTTCAGGCGCAGTAGGAGTTGGCCTGCAGAGGCAAGCTTTTCATCGCCGAAGGCTTCGGTGTTCCACTCGGGGCCGTCCATGTTGTCAATGGAGACGAAGGTGGGCTCGCCGCCCATGGTGAGGCGGACGTCGCCCGCTTTGAGGTCGCGGTCAATTTGGTGGCCGAGGGCTTCAATCTTCTGCCACTGCGGATCGGTGTGGGGTAATGTGACGCGCGGGTCCTCATGGACTCGGGTGACTTCCATGAGGTGCTCGAATGTGACCTCGCATTCGTCGACGCCACCGGTGACGGGCGCCGCGCCGGAGGGTTGCGGGGTGGCAGCGAGCGGGATGTGGCCCTCGCCTGCGAAGAGGCCGGACGTGGGGTCCAGGCCGACCCAGCCCGCGCCGGGGAGGAAGACTTCGGTCCAGGCGTGGAGGTCAGTGAAGTCAGCCTGCGGGCCTTCGGGGCCGTCCAGCGGCTTGACGTCGGGCTTGAGCTGGATCAGGTAGCCGGAGACGAAGCGGGCGGCGAGGCCGAGGTTGCGGAGGATCTGGACGAGCAGCCAGGCGGAGTCGCGGCAAGAGCCGGTGCAGTGGGTGAGGGTGAATTCGGGGGGCTGGATGCCGGGTTCCAGGCGGATGACGTAGCCGATGTGGCTTTGGAGCTGCTGGTTGAGGGCGACCAGGAAGTTAATGATCTGTGTGGGGGAGCGATCGATTGTGGTGAGGTACCGGGCGAGCTTGTCGCCGACGGGCTCCGGGATCAGGTAGGCGGCGAGTTCGTGTTCGAGCGAGGCCTCGTAGTGGAAGGGGTAGGTTTCGGCGTAGGGTTCAAGGAAGAAATCGAAGGGGTTGATGACGGTCATTTCCGCGACGAGGTCGACTTCAACCTGGAAGTGGCGGACGGGTTCGGGGAAGACGACGCGGGCGAGGTAGTTGGAATGGGGGTCCTGCTGCCAGTTGATGAAGTGATTAGCGGGGTCGATTTTGAGGGAGTAGGCGGTGATGGGCGTGCGCGAGTGAGGGGCGGGGCGCAGGCGGACGACCTGTGGGGAGAGCGTGACGCGGCGGTCGTATTTGTAAGTGGTTTTGTGATGAAGTGCGACGCGAATTGGCAAGGGGTCTCCGGTTGAGCGGTGCTCGACGGGGAGCTGGAAGTCTTTATTATACGGCGATGGTGGCGAGAGGCGGAGTTTGATGCCGTCGATGCAGGAATCGGGCCAATTCGTGGCGATTTGGCGGTGGTTTGGGGACGAGAACGCGCCGAAATTCGTTGGAATTTGAGGGCTTCCCCGGTTCGCTCGGAAATTTTGCGTTTTCTTGCGCGGCAGCGGCGTGGCTTATCTATGATCATTGCGGATCACATTGAACGAGGCCTTCCGCTGCCACGCCCCGGCACACGCCGCAGCCACAAGTTCCGTCCGATCAATCTTCCGGCCCTGCAAACCGCACAGACTGAGCTTGCACGCAGACTTGGGATAGCCGAGGCGAACATTGACCGGCTGTTTGATCACCAATCGCGCCTTGATCAAATCGAAAGCGGCGTTTGCGGCGATTGGCAAACGACTTCTTGTTCACGGAGCGGTGGAGACAGTAGTATTCACGCGTGTTCCAGGCAGCGTGCAGGTTCAGGCTGAGTCGGGCTGGGAATTCCTCGAAGGGCCCTCTCACTTCGGGTTGCAATACCTGTCTGTCGGCGACCAACCCGGTCGTGACCGCCCGCTCGGGACCGCGCGGAATTTAACACCAATGACGCGTCAATGCTTTGTTTCTCGGCGGGCGTTTTTCTGCGTGTTGCGGACTACCCCGGCTATCGGTCGTCCCGTGGATGGTAATGCCGCTTGCCTCGCTGATAACCGCGATCCTGAAAAATAGTCATGTTCCGGTCCAGCCGGAACGTGAGGATGGATTCAGCCGGGATATTGATGCTCTTGCCCCGCGTGAGGGTCTGCACGCCGGCACCGGCCGCACCGCCCGCCAGTGCCCCGATGGCCGCACCTTTGCCGCCGCCCGCAATGGCTCCGAGTATGGTGCCCAGTAACGCGGTGCCGCCGACGTATTTACCGGTTCGGCTGTTCGAGCCTACGCCGGCTTTCTGCGACAGGGTGACGTCCGATGAGGGCACGGAGTAATGCTTACCATCCACGTTGATACCGTCCAGATCGACCGCAACTTCGTTCCGGCCGATGCGGCGGACGATCAATTCGGCGTTGGCTCCACGCCGGATCACGACGTCGCCATGGGTATCTCGAATGTCACTCGCCACCTCGGCGCTGTAGATTCTGCCGGACCCGGCCTGTCGACCATCGATTCGTTCGTTGGTCCGGATGTCGAACTGCGTCCCCTCGGAGATATTCTGGGCGCGCGCACCGGCGGCTATACCCAACAGTGCGGCAGCGAAAGTTAGTCTGTTCCTGTTAGTCATACGATGTATCCTGCCGTACAGAGAGCAATTGGATGGCCGTTCCGGGTACATCAAAAACGCGATGAACGCTGACAACTGTCCGCCCGCGCTCCGCGAACCTGCATAAACTGGTGAACACGCATGAAGACCACAACCTGTCGCCTGGTTCTGGCAGCAGCGGGCATTTTCGCTCTGCCGGCCAACCCCTTGTTCGCCCTCCAGTCCGGTGTGACGGCCAGCGCCGCGCGTCTCGAGCCGCAAGCCGCGCGCGTCACCATTATCCGTGACGACTGGGGCATCGCCCATGTGTCCGGTAAAACTGACGCCGACGCCGTCTTCGGGATGATGTACGCCCAGGCGGAAGACGATTTCAACCGCGTGGAGACCAACTATCTCAACTCAATGGGCCGGCTGGCCGAGGCCGAAGGGGAATCGAAGATCTGGCAGGATCTGCGGATGAAGATGTTCATCGATCCGGCGGACCTGAAGAAGCAGTATGCCGCGAGCCCGGCCTGGCTGAAAGTTCTGATGAATGCGTTTGCCGATGGTCTGAATTTCTATCTCTTGAAGCACCCGGAAGTGAAGCCGCGCGTGATTACCCATTTCGAGCCGTGGATGGCGCTCAGCTTTACGGAAGGCAGCATCGGCGGGGATATCGAGCGGGTAAATTTAAATAAGCTGGAGGCGTTTTACGGGAAGAATCCGGTGGCGCTGCTGCGACCGGAGCCGACCGTGGAGAAAGAGCCTTCTGGCTCGAACGGCATGGCCATTGCACCTGCCAATACTGCGAACCATCACGCGCTGCTGCTGATTAATCCGCACACTTCCTTCTTCTTTCGTTCGGAACTGCAGATGGCGAGTGAGCAGGGCCTGAACGCTTATGGCGCCGTGACATGGGGGCAGTTCTTTGTCTATCAGGGCTTCAATGAACGCGCGGGATGGATGCATACTTCCAGCGGTGTCGATGCGGTGGATGAGTACCTGGAGACCGTGACAAAGAAAGGTGAAAAGTTCTCCTACCGGTTTGGCAAAGAGGAACGCCCGATGCGAACCTCCGAAATCACCGTCCCCTACAAGACTGCCGGCGGGATGGCGGAGAAGAAGTTCACGATCTACCGGACACAGCACGGGCCGGTGACGCACTCAGATGGCGGCAAATGGATTTCGATCCGGCTGATGCAGGAGCCAATCAAGGCGCTGACGCAGTCGTACACGCGGACGAAGGCGACCAGTTACAAGGCTTACCGCCAGACCATGGAACTGAAGGCGAACTCGTCGAACAATACGATTTTCGCGGATGCGGACGGCGACATCGCTTATTTTCACGGCAACTACATCCCGCGGCGCGACACTTCGTTTGACTGGACGAAGCCGGTGGATGGCAGCAATCCTGCCACGGAATGGAAGGGCTTGCTGTCGGTTGACGAAGCTCCGAATCTCTTCAATCCGAGAAGTGGCTGGCTTTACAACACGAACAACTGGCCGTGGTCGGCGGCGGGAGAAAGCAGTTTGAAGAAGGCGGATTACCCGGCGTATGTGGAGAGCGGCGGCGAATCGGCGCGTGGACTGCATGCCATTCGGGTGCTGCAAAACAAGAAGGACTTTACGCTCGATTCGCTGATTACCGCTGCGTATGACAGTTACCTCACCTGGTTCGAGAAGCCGATTCCGGCGCTGGTGAAAGCGTGGGATGCGGTGCCTGTGGGGAATCCTCTGAAGGCCGGAACGGCGCAGCAGATTGAACTGCTTCGCAAGTGGGATCTGCGGTGGGGCGTGGATTCGGTGCCAACTTCTTTAGCCGTATTCTGGGGTGAGGATTTGCAGCGCCGGGTTGGCCCGCGCGCCGATGTGGACCTGGCGACACCGGAGCAAATGCTGCAGTCTCTGGTTGCCGCGTCTGACAAGCTGAACGCGGATTTCGGCAAATGGAATACGCCGTGGGGCGACATCAACCGGTTCCAGCGGCTGACCGGCGACATCGTGCAGCCCTTTAACGACGCCGGCGCCAGCATTCCGGTGGCCTTCACGTCTGCAGTTTGGGGTTCGCTCGCATCCTTCGGGGCCCGTCCCTACCCGAAAACAAAAAAGTGGTACGGGACCAGCGGAAATAGCTTCGTCGCTGTGGTGGAGTTCGGAAATAAGGTGCGCGCGAAGGCTGTGACGGCGGGTGGAGAGAGCGGCAATCCGGCTTCGAAACACTTCAACGATCAGGCGGGACGGTATGCGACCGGTGGTTTGCGGGATGTGTATTTTTACCCGGCGCAATTGCAGGGACACACTGAGCGGGCATACCAGCCCGGAAAGTAATGGGTTAGGCTTGACTTCCTGCCAAGACCCCTCTCTAATCGATAGATACAGTTTTGTCCGGGTTTGTGGCGGCTCCCGAGTCAGGATCGGCCACACGAAATCAGAGAGGGGTTTTATGCAGCTCAATAACGCTTCCGGTATTTTCAGCCGCGTTGTAATTGCGGGCGTTCTTGCCGGATTAGTCAGTTCCATTGCAATTCAACCCGTTCAGGCCCAGGTTCTCTATGGCTCCCTGATCGGAACGGTCTCCGATCCGAGTGGTTCGGTGGTGCCGAATGCCTCCGTTGTCATCACGGAAACACAAAAAGGAACGACCAGACAAACAGCTTCCGATGGTGGTGGGCGCTACTCCTTCGTCAATGTTTTGCCTGGTTTGTATGACCTTAAGGTGACGGCAAAGGGTTTCAAGGGATTTGCCCGAACCGGTATGACTGTCGCGCCCAGCTCGATCGGGCGGGAAGACGTGAGCCTGGACGTCGGGCAGATGACGGAGACGATCACGGTTTCCGGCACCGCAGCGGAACTACAGACCGACAAGGCCGACACGCATGGTGTCATCGAGTCGAAGGCTATTACCAGCCTGCCCCTCGGCGGCTACCGGAATTACCAGAGCCTGATCAACCTTGTGCCAGGTGCCACGCCGGCGTCTCTGCAGAATTCCATCACCGACACTCCGGGTCGGGCGCTCGCCACTAATATCAACGGCGGCAATGCCCAGACCAACATCACGCGTATTGACGGCGCGGCCAGCGTGAACGTCTGGCTACCCCACCATGTGGGCTATGTGACGCCTGAGGAAAACGTCGAAGTGGTGAACATCACCACGGGCGCGGGCGACGCGGAACAGGGCATGGCAGGATCTTCTTCCATTACTCTGGTGACGAAGTCCGGCAGCAACACCCTCCACGGCAGCGCGTTTGAATTCCATGACGACCAGCACCTGAAGTCCCGCGCCTTCTTCCAGGCGGCGGGCACCAACAAGCCGCTCAGTATTTACAACAACTATGGCGGCACCGTCGGCGGGCCGATCATGAAGAACAAGCTGTTCTACTTCCTGAGCTTCGACGGCACAGCGCAACGCCAGGCCAGTCCCGGGTTCTACACGGTTCCGACTGCAGTACAGCGCGTCGGCGACTTCAGCGGCGTCACCGCGACCTTATACAACCCGACGACGGGTAACGCGGATGGTTCGGGGCGCCAGGCGTTTACCGGCAATAAGATCCCGTCGAGCATGCTCGACCCGATAGCGCTCAAACTGCAGGCTTACTACCCGAATCCGAACTATGCCGGCCCGAACCTGAACGCGAACAACTACTTCGCTTCCGGCGGACCGATTCTGGACCGCAAGTATGTGGACGCCAAGGCGAACTATACGATGAGCGACAAGCAGACCATGTTCGCAAAGTATGGCCGTATGTGGGCCACTTCCGGCGGCAAGGCTGTCTTCGGCGTGGCGGGTGGACCCGGCCTGCCTGGTTCTGACCCCGGTCAGGGTGACACCACCATTCAGGTCGCCACCATCGGCCACTCGCGTACGCTGACTCCGAACCTGCTGCTCGATGGCGTGCTCGGCTTTCAACGTCAGGATCAGGTAGTGCTGCCCAACGACTATGGCACCAACTACGGGCAGCAGTTGGGGATTCCGAACACCAACGGACCCGACCCTCGGCAGAGCGGCTTCCCGAATATCGGCATCAGCGGCTACACCGGTTTCGGCGTGCCTGCGTGGATGCCCGTCACCCGCGTGGAGCAGAGCTTCACTCAGAGTGACAACCTCACGTGGACTAAAGGCGCGCACGAAATCCGCTTCGGCTTCGATCTGGTTCGGCACCACCTGAATCACTGGCAGCCGGAAATCGGCCAGGGGCCCCGCGGTTACCTCGGCTTCGGCGGCGGTGAAACGTCAACAGTAGGCGGCGGGGCCACCAATCAGTTCAATGCCTATGGTGCGTTTCTGCTGGGGCTTTCTGACGATGCGGAAAAGAGCCTGCAGAACATCCTGGCCACAGGGCGCGAATGGCAGTTCGGCTGGTATGCCCGCGACCGCTGGCAGGTAAACCGTAAGCTGACCATCAACATTGGTCTTCGTTACGAACTCTATCCGCTGATGACGCGTGCGGGTAAGGGCATTGAGCGCTACGACCCTACTACCAACAACGTGTATCTGGGTGGTCGCGGCAACGTGCCGGACAACGCGGGTATTTCGGTCAGCCACAAGCTGTTCGCTCCCCGCATAGGCATGGCTTATCGCGTGGACGACAAGACTGTGCTGCGCGCGGGTTACGGCCTGAACTACGATCCGATTCCCTTCTCCCGCCCGTTGCGCGGCTTCTTCCCGGTTGTGATCAACCAGGCGAACGTGGCGCCGAACACCTACGCGTGGGCGAGCACCTTCTCGAAAGGTGTGCCGAACACGCAGGGTCCGGATCTTTCCACCGGCGTTGTGCAGCTCCCGGCGAACGTTGACGAGCGCAGCCCGAACAGCTTCATTCATCGCGGGTACGTGCAGAGCTGGAATGCCACCATCGAACGGAAACTGCCGATGGACCTGGTTACCTCGATTGCATACGTCGGTACTCACTCGGTCCATTTGCTGGCCGATTACGACATCAACGCTGGTTCGCCGGGTTCCGGCAACACGGGTCGCCCGCAGTACAAGACGCTCGGACGCAGCCTGGCAACCAATATGTGGGATGGCTATCTGAGTTCGAATTATCACTCGCTGCAGGTGGCTGTGAACCGCTCGTTCGCAAAAGGCCTGCTGGTGAAGAGCGCTTACACCTATTCAAAGGCGATCGACTATACGGACGCCGACGGCTGGGCCTCGGTGGGCTGGAATTGGGCTCCTGTGTTCCAGCGCAACCGCGCGGCGGCCGGTTTCGACCGTACGCATGTGCTGCAAACGGGCTGGGTTTATGAGCTGCCGTTCGGCAAGGGCAAGCAGTTCGCTCAGACCGGCATGGCGGCGCAGTTGCTGGGTAACTGGCAGGTCAACGGCGTGATCGCCGCCTACACAGGCGGACCTTTCACTGTTGGCGCGCCGGGCACTTCACTGAATGCTCCGAACAACACGCAGACGGCCAATCAGGTGAAGGCATCTGTTGACCGCATTGGCAACACGGGCCCGGGCCAGTTTTACTATGACCCGACGGCTTTTACGGCTGTGACGGCGGCAAATACTTTCGGCACCAGCGGTCGCAACATCCTGCGCAATCCGGGTATTCTGAATTGCGATCTGGATGTGACCCGTGAGTTCCCCATCAAAGAGCGCCTTCGCCTGCAGTTCCGGGCGGAAGCGTTTAACCTTGCAAACACGTCACACTTCGGTGGACCCAGCACGAGCGTTACCTCCGGTACGTTCCTGCAGATCACCAGTGCAAGCGCCGAGCGTCAGGTTCGGTTCGGACTACGGGCGGCGTGGTAGCTTTTGTCGGTTTGAACGGGCGGGCAGCACTGCGAAAAGCAGGGCTGCCCGCCCTTTCTTTTTTTGTGGCGATGTTTTCCGTTGCCGGTGCGGACGATGCGTCTGCCCGCTCGCAGAAGGCGAAGGAGTTGATGTCGGCGGGGCGATTCGAAGAAGCGATTTCCATCTATAAAGAACTGGTTGCCGCCATGCCGGGCAACCCCGGTCTGCTGTTGAATCTGGGCATGGCCCAGCACATGGCGGGGCATGAGAGAGAAGCTGTTCCGCTGCTGGAATCTGTGCTGAAGGCGCAGCCCCGCTTCGCACCCGCGCTGCTTTCATTGGGCGCTGCGAGACTGGCGCTCCGCCAACCGGAACTGGCGGTTGGGCCGCTGCAAAGGGCCGTGGCTGCCGATCCCGCCAACAAAGATGCACGCGGCATGCTGGCGGACGCGATGACCGGAGCGGGGCAGTTCGATGCCGCCGCGGAACAGTACCGTAAGCTGACGGAACTTGCCTCTGATGACCCACGCGCCTGGTTCGGCCTTGGGATGGCATATCAGTCGATGGCCGGTAACGCGTTTGAGCGGCTGCAGAAAATCGGGCCGAAATCGCCGTTCGTTGCCGCGCTGATTGCGGACACCCGGGTGCAGCGGCGGCAGTTTCGCAGCGCGTTTTATTTCTACAGTGAGGCGCTG
>JBBQDH010000101.1:0-20087 GCA_038319515.1 Bryobacterales bacterium | reverse complement strand
GAACCCATGGGTCTGAAGCTCAGCTATCCCCAAAAGGAAGGCCCGCAGATCGAAAACCCGATCATGTCGAGCGAAGACGTGGACGCCCTTTCCACCTCCAACACAGACGACCTCGGCTACGTCGGTGAAGCGATCCAGCAGACCGTTCGCGCCCTCGCCGGTCGCGTCCCGGTCATCGGCTTCTGCTCCGCTCCGTTCACCCTCGCCAGCTATATGATTGAAGGCGGCGGCTCCAGAAACTTCATCCGCACCAAGAAGATGATGTATGGCGACGAAACTCTCTGGCGCCGTCTGATGGGTAAAATCGTCGACGTCCTCGCGCCCTTCGCCATCATGCAGGTTGCTTCCGGAGCCCGCTCCATCCAGGTGTTCGACAGCTGGGTCGGGGCTCTTTCCGCAGACGATTACGTCCGCTTCGCCCAGCCCTATTCCCGCGCCCTCATCGAGCGCATCAAGGCGACCGGCGTCCCCGTCATCCACTTCGGCACCGGCGCTTCCGGCTACTTCCGCGAACTGCACGCCGCTGGTGGCGACGTGATGGGCTGCGACTGGCGCATCAATATCGACCAGGCCTGGATGGACATCTCCTACCGCTCAGCCATCATGGGCAACCTCGATCCGGTGGCGCTCTTCGCCCCCTTGCCCGAACTCAAGACCAAGGTTCATGACCTGCTGCGCCGCACCGGCACACGCCCCGGTCACATCTTCAACCTGGGCCACGGCATTCTGCCCGAAACCCCGGTCGAAAACGTCAAGGCCGTCGTCCAGATGGTCCGCGAGTTCCGCCCGTAATTCATGCGGGTCGGCATCATTGGCGGTGGCATCACCGGCCTGTCCTGCGCGTATTACCTGGGGCAGGGCGATGTCGATGCAGTCGTCTTTGATCCGGCCCCCGGCGGCCCCATCGGGACCATCGTCGTGCAGGACTGTATCTTGGAAACCGGCCCGGAAAGCTGGCTTGCCGCCAAGCCCTGGGCCGAGGAACTGATCCGCGAACTGGGTCTGGGCGATGAGTTGACCGGCTCAAACGACGCCCGCCGCCGCACCTACGTCCTGCGCCACGGCCGCTTCGTCACCCTGCCCGAAGGCCTGCAAATGGTGGTCCCCACCAAGGTGATGCCGGTCCTCAAGTCCGACCTGTTCGGCTGGGGCACCAAGCTCCGCATGGGTCTCGAAGTCTTCCGCAACCCCAAAGCCCTGCCGGATCGTTCCGTCGCCGCTTTCGTCCAGGACCACTTCGGCCCCGAAGCCGTCGACTACCTGGCCGAGCCGCTGCTCGCCGGCGTTTACGGCGGATCGCCCTGGGAACTTAGTGCCGCCAGCGTGCTCCCCAAGTTCGTCGAGTACGAGCAGCGCTATGGCAGCGTCGTCGTCGGCACCTTCCGTGACAAGCGCAAGCCCACCGGTCAGTCCATCTTCAAGAGTCTGAAACACGGTGTCGGGGGACTCATCGAAGCCCTGAAGCAACGGGTCAACATCGTTCGGGAAAAGGTCGCGGCCATCGAACCTGGTGACGAAGGCTGGAACGTTCTCGTCGCCGGCGAATGGCATCACTTCGACCACATCGTCCTCGCCTGCGGAGCCAACCGTTCCGCGCCATTGCTCGAACGGGTCGCCCCGGAACTGGCCGCGCTCATCGCCACCATCCCCTACACCGGCAGTTCCATCTGGACCTTTGGCTACCGCCGCGCCGACATCAGCCACCCGCTCGACGCCTTCGGTTTCCTGGTCCCCAAACCGGAGCGCGGAGCCATCATGGCCTGCACCTGGCTGGGCACCAAATGGCTGGGCCGCGTACCCGATGACAAGGCAGTCTTCCGCTGCTTCTCCACCGATCCTGACGTCACCCAACAAGCCGCCCAAACCGAACTCAACCGACTCATGGGCATGAACGCCGAGCCCATCTTCGCCATCAACCACCGCTGGCCGGACTCCATGCCGCAATACACCGTCGGCCACTCCTTCCGTGTCTCCGAAATCGAAGCCCGCGTCGCCGAAATTCCCGGCCTCCACATCGCGGGCAACGCTTACAACGGCATCGGCATCCCCGACTGCGTGCGCAGCGCCAAAGCCGTGGCCAACACGCTGTTCGCTTAGCTGTTAGACAGGGAATGCTAACCTGTCGTGCATGAAAACGCCGCTGGCATTACTGCTCCTTGCTGCCTGCTCATTCGCGCAAACCCCCATCTCGAAAGACCCCATCTCAAAAGAAAGAGAAGCTTCCATGAAAGCCGACCTCATCGGCCAGATCGACGCCATGAAGAAACAGGCCCAGGTCATGGTCGACAGCGTCTTCAGCTTCGGCGAACTGGGCTTCCAGGAAACCGAAACCTCCAAATACCTCTCCGGCATCCTCGAAAAGGAAGGCTTTAAGATCGAACGCGGCGTAGCGGGCATCCCCACGGCCTTCGTTGCTTCCTGGGGCTCCGGCAAGCCCGTCATCTCGCTCGGCTCTGACATCGACGACATCCCGCAGGCGTCGCAAAAGCCCGGCGTGGCCTGGCACGAAGCGATGATCGAAGGCGCGCCCGGCCATGGCGAAGGCCACAACTCCGGCATGCCGCTGAACCTGATCGCAGCCATCGCAGTAAAGAAAGTGATGGAGCGCGAGCACATGCAGGGGACGATTCGCCTCTGGCCCGGCGTGGCGGAAGAACTCGTCGGCACCAAGGCTTACTATGTGCGCGCCGGCATGTTCAAAGACGTGGACGTCGTCCTCTTCACCCACGTCGGCAACAACCTAAGCGTCTCCAGCGGCCCCACCACGCAGAACGGACTGATCTCCGTCGAATACCAGTTCAAGGGTGAAAGCGCCCACGCCGCCGGCGCTCCCTGGCGTGGCAAAAGCGCCCTCGACGCCGTGGAACTGATGGACATCGGCTGGAACTTCCGCCGCGAACATCTGCGCCTGGCAACCCGCCTGCACTACGTGATCACCAACGGCGGCGACCAGCCCAACGTGGTGCCCCCGAACGCCTCCGTCTGGTACTACTTCCGCGAGGCCGATTACGAGCACATCATGAACCTGTGGAAGATCGGCGACAACATGGCACAGGCGGCATCCCTGATGACCGACACGACATTCACGTCCCGCGTGCTGGGCAGTGCCTGGCCGGGGCATTTCAACGTGCCCATCGCAGAAGCCATGTATGAAAACATCAAGAAGGTCGGCCTCCCCACGTGGTCCGATGACGACCAGAAACTCGCGAAGGCGCTGCAGAAAGAGCTCGGCCAGCCCGTACGCGGACTCTCTTCGAAGATCCCGGCACTGCGCACCCAGAAGCCTGTCGACCCCGATGCCTCCGAGACCGAAGGTGGCCCGCCAACCCAGCCCACCGGCGGCGGTTCCGACGACATCGGCGACGTTTCCTGGGTGGTGCCAACCGTCACGCTGAGCTACCCGTCGAACATCCCTGGCGGCCCCGGCCACAACTGGGCCAACGCCATTTCGATGGCCACGCCAATCGCCCACAAGGGCGTCATCGCAGGCGCGAAGGTGCAGGCGATGACGATGCTCGATATCCTCACGCACCCGGAACTGGTCGCGAAGGCCTGGGACTATTACAACAACGTGCAGACGAAGACCACGAAGTACAAGAGCCTGCTGCGCCCGGACGATAAGCCGGCCATCTGGCTGAACCAGAAAATCATGGAAGAGTACCGTCCCAGGATGAAGGCACTCTACTACGATCCTTCGAAGTTCGATACTTACCTTGAGCAGCTGGGCATCAGGTATCCGACTGTAAAGTAGCCACAACCCTAAGGCGCCGGTAGTCGGCGAACCAGGTGCCGTCACACCACAGCGCGGGCCGCAAACGGGTTTCGATCTCCCGTACCAGCGGCTCGCGTTTCTCATTTGGCACGTCTTCGAAATACGCGCCGCCGAACATTTCCAGCCATTCCCGCAGCCCGCGTTCCGGATGTTCCAGCTTCGTCCACCGTCCAAAATTCTCTGCGCTGCGGACGAAGAATCCCTGGCTTTCCAGCAGCGTGGTGTATTCGCCAACCGACGGGAAATACCAGGTATGTTCCGCACGGTAACCGGCCCCGCGCAGCACCGCTTCCGCGCTTTCCATGATGCGGGCGATATTCCCCTGCCCTCCCATTTCCATCACAAATCGCCCGCCCGGTTTCAGCGCCTTTGCGATGCAGGCGATCGCCCGTTCCGGCTCCCGCACCCAGTGCAGCGCGGCATTCGAAAACACCGCATCATAAGGCTGATCCACCTGAAAATCCCGCGCATCGGCCAACTGGAATTTCATCTTCGGAAAGTTCTGCCGTGCCTGCGCGACCATCGACACGGATGCGTCCAAACCCACCACTTCCGCGCCCCGTTCAGCGATCTGCGAAGTCAGGTGCCCGGTGCCGCAACCCACATCCAGCACCCGCTCGCCCTTCTGCGGATCCAGCATGGCAAGCAAATCGGACCCCGCCTTCCACACAAACGAGTGCCGGTCATCATAGAGCGAACTATCCCACTTGTCAGCGGCCATTTGGCACCAGCACGAAATAGTCGTAGACAGTCCGGGCCACTTCGGCAACGGCCTTCTCGGCTGCCTCCGAAGGCTTGCTCCACGCCTTGGTGAATACAGAAATTGCCACGTGCCCCGCATCGCCCGGCAGCGTGATCACGCCGACATCGTCCACCACGCCGCCCAGCGAGCCTGTCTTGTGCGCAACCGCGGTCCCTTCCGGCAGCATGCCTTTGAGCCGCGCCTTGCCGGTCTGGCAGCGCTCCAGCATGCCCAGCAGAACATCGGCATTCTTTGCGTCCAGAATGTCCTTCTTCCAGATGTGCACCAGCAGTTTCGTCATGTCATCCGGCGTGGCCGTATCGCGCGGATCGGCCCACTGGGCTTTACGGGCGCGCATGTGCTCGGCGTCGGGCACGGCGTCATAGATCTGATCCCAAATGTCTTTATTCCACTCGCTTTCCGGCGGAATATTTTTCGCGCCCATCCAGTCGGAGATCAGGATCGCAATGTTGCGATCCACACGAATTCCAGGCAGCCCCAGCGCTTTCATCCGCGCGCTGACCGGCCCCGGTCCGCCACCCGCGCGCAACACCACGTCAGCAGCCGTGTTGTCGCTGATCACCAGCATCAATTCCATATAATTGGCCAGCGATAATGAGACGCCGGGGTGGAAGAAAAGCTCCGTCAATTTGCCGCTCCCGGGGTGCAGATCTTTGGGCTCCAGCGCGACCATTTTTTCAAGCGAAGTTTTACCTTCACCCACCAACGCCATTAACTGCACGGCAAACGGAATCTTCACGGAACTCGCCATGGGGAAATGTTCGGAGCCCCGCACCGACACAGTACGACCGGTTTCGATATGTGTTGCGCTCACGCCGACCACGCCATCCGTGGCCTTCGCCACCAGCTCAATCTGGCGCTCCAGACGGGCGAGCGAGGGGTCCGACGCAGCGGACGACAGTATTGCAGAAAACAGGAAAAGGCACGCGCAACGCATAAAACGAGTGTAATCCTGGTAAGGTTGTAAACATGCTCCCTTCACGCATCGCCCTGTTACTACTGGCCTGCCTCAGTCTCTTCGGTCAGTATTCAGGCCGCGTGGCGGGCACGGTGCTCGATGCTTCGGGCGCTCCGGTTGCGGGCGCGACCATAGCGCTCTACCTGCCCGGCGGCGCTAAACCGCTGCTGACCGCAAAGACCATCGCGGACGGTTCCTGGCGCCTCATCGGCGTGCGGCCTTCGGACTACGACCTCACCTTCGACGCCACAGGCTTCACAAAGTCAACGCTGCGGGGAATACCTGTTGACCCGGCGCGTGAGACTTCCGTGCAAACCATCACGCTCCAGTTGCCGACGGTCACGCAATCGGTGGATGTGACCAGCGACACGCAATCGGTCCAGATATCGAACGCGGAGATCTCGTCCACCATCACAGCCGGTCAGATGGAGAAACTTCCCACGCTCGACCGTGATCCGCTCGCGCTCATCCAGAACCTGCCGGGCGTCACCTTCAACGGCAATTCCGACACGACAATCAACGGCCTGCGCACCTCGTATTCAAACATGACCCTGGATGGCATCAACATCCAGGACAACTACCAGCGTGACAATGGGCTCGACTACAACCCGAATCGCCTCCTCCTGGGCCAGGTGCGGCAGATGACGCTGGTGACTTCGAACAGCAACGCAGCCGCGTCAGGCGGCGCCACGCAACTGGTCTTCGAAACGCCCTCCGGCACGAACATCATGCACGGCACGGCCTACTGGTACAACCGCAACAACAGGTTCGCGGCGAACGACTGGTTCAACAATCAATCCGGCGTCACGCAGCCGCGCCTCAATCAGAACCAGGCCGGCACCTCACTGGGCGGGCCGATCATCAAAGACAAGCTGTTCTTCTACGCGAATTATGAGGCCGTGCGCACCCATCAGCAGCAGCCAACCACCGCCACCGTGCTGACCGACGACGCGCGTAACGGCATCTTTACTTACACCGTGCGTGGCGTGGCCAACAAAGTAAATCTGCTCAACAAACGCAACACCACCATCGACCCCTACATTCAGAACCTGCTGAAACAGGTGCCCACGGCCACCACCATCAATAGTTTCGATGTGGGCGACAGCACGCCGGCAATACTCAAGAACACCGCCGGATACCGCTTCAACCAGCGCGGCAATGAAGTGCGCGACAACATCACGGCGCGCGGCGATTACAACTTCTCCGCAAAGCATGTTTTCAGTGCTTCCTACATCTGGAACCGTGACAACGTGGACCGGCCGGATCTGGAGAGCGACTTCTCTGTGATCCCGCGCATTACCAATCCCAACCACAGCCATTTCCTCTCCGCCAATTGGCGCTGGACGCCCACCGTAACGCTGACCAACGAACTGCGCGGCGGCTTCAATCTGGCACCGGGCGACTTCCCCAATTCCCAGGAGTTCGGCAAGTATCTGATCACGGGCACGCTCTTCACCAACCCGGTGACGGACACGCTGCCGCAGGGCCGCGCAACGGATACTTACGCGCTCTCCGACAACGCGGCATGGCAGCTCGGCAGGCACTTCATTCAGTTCGGCTTCCACATGCAGCAGATCCGCGTGCACGCCTACAACAGCGCCGGCATCATCCCCGCATATTCGCTCGCGCCGGGCACGGGCCAACAGGCATTTGTGAGGGCCGATTTCACCGGCATTGGCGGCGCGGATCTGGCCACTGCAAATTCTCTGCTCGCCACACTGGGTGGCTATATCGATGGCTACAGCCAGACTTTCAACGTGACCAGCCAGACCTCCGGTTATCAGGCCGGCGCAGGCACAATTCGCAATCTTCGTCTGAGTGAATATGACTTCTATGTGCAGGACAACTGGAAGCTGCTGCCACGCGTGATGGTGAACGTGGGCCTGCGCTGGAACCTGCCCGGGGTAGTGGATGAACGCGACTCCCTGGAACTGCAACCTGTCCTGCAAAACGGTGATGCCAGACAGACATTGCTCTCCAACGCGAAGCTGGATTTCGCGGGCAGCACTGCTGGTCGCCCATGGCACAAGCGCGACCTGACAGCCTTCGCCCCGAACGTTGGTCTGGCCTGGGATGTTTTCGGCAACGGCAAAACTGCACTGCGCGCCGGATACTCCATCAGCTATGTAAACGATCAGGCCATCTCTGCCCCGAAGAGCATCACGGAAGGCAATGCCGGGCTGATTGGCCTGAGCACGGCAACAGGGCTCTCGGGCCGCATCAGCACTGGCCTTCCCGCGATTGTTGCGCCCGTTTACAAGGTCCCGCTTACCGTCGCCGACAATTACGCAACCAATCCGTTCAACACCGTGGGGCTCATCAGTCCTGATCTGAAAACGCCTTACGTGCAGCAGTATTCCATCGGGATTCAGCATGAAATCTTTCATACCGTTTTCGAAGCGCGCTACGTAGGCAACCACGTGGTGAAGGCCTACCGCGCCTTCGACTTCAACCAGGTGGTGATCAGGGAAAACGGTTTCCTTGCGGACTTCCTCACCGCGCAGAACAACGGCAACCTGGCGCTGGCTAAAAACGGCTCGTTCCTGCCTGCTTACAACATAACCATTGCAGGCAGCCAGCCCCTGCCAGTCTTCGCGCAACTCAGAAGCGGCGGCCTGCTGACCAACGGGACCATTCGCAATCTGATCCAAACCGGGCAGGTGGGGCAACTGGCCGCGAACTATCAGGAGAACCACAACAACGGCACAGTCCAGCTATTCCGAAACCCCTACGCTCTCGGCACCAATGTGCTGAATAACTATTCCAGCTCCAGCTACAACTCGATGCAGCTGGAAGCCCGCCACCGGTCGCGGAGCGGGTTCGAATTTTCGGCGAACTACACCTGGGCCAAGGTGTTGAGCGATGCCGCGGGCGATTCGCCAAACCGCATCGAGCAGTTCCTGGATATCAACAATCCGCGCCTCGAACGCGCCCGTGCCAATTTCGATTTGCGGCATGCGGTGAAGGGCACGGCAGTGTATGAACTGCCCTTCGGCAAAGGTAAATTCGCAATCCCCCTCCGCCCGCTGAACAAGGTGGTGGAAGGCTGGTCCCTCGGTGGCATCGCGGGATGGCAGTCCGGCGCGCCATTCTCAATTCTTTCGGGCTATGGCACGCTGAACCGCGCGGACGGCTTTCGCAGTTACTACAACACGGCCAATACGCCGCTGACAATGCCGCAACTGGCGAGCGCGGTGCGGTATGAGATGACCGGCAACGGGCCCTATATTGTTGCGCAATCTGCCATCAATCCAAACGACGGCACCGGTATTAATGCCCTTGGGGAAGCGCCTTTCAAGGGGCAGATCTTCACGAATCCAACGGCCGGTAACCTGGGGACACTGCAGCGGCGTGCGTTTTCCGGGCCCGGCACTTACGACATCGATCTGAGCGTCCAGCGCAGCTTCCGCATCACGGAGCGGCAGTCCATGGAAGTGCGGATGGAAGGCGTGAACATTCTGAATCATCCGTCGTTCTATTCAGGCGAGCAGAACATCAACTCGTCCACCTTCGGCCTGCTGGGTTCGACGTTCAATCCCGCGCGCGTGATGCAGTTTGCCGCGCGGTATCGGTTCTGATGCGCAGGGAAGTGCGCGTCCGTCCTGACGAAAACCGGGACTCCGCATTCGAACACATCATCCTCTCGATCCCGAAAGGCAAGGTCGCCACCTATGGACAGGTCGCCGCAGCCGCCGGCTATCCCCGCTACCATCGTGCGGTGGCCCGGCTGTTACGCGTCGTCCCCACCGGCGTGTTGCCGTGGCAGCGCGTGGTGGGCGCAGGAGGCGAAATCAAACTCCGCTTCGAAGCCGCCGCCGAACAACGCCTGCGACTCCAAATGGAGGGCGTAAACTTCAAAGGCAAGCGCGTCGACCTCGGAGCCCACCAGCACGTTTTCCGGCAGTGGGAACTCGATTAGCGTGACCCATTTGGCCAGGACTTCCGCTCCGCAGCTCGCACTCGTGGCACGGAAACGAAGGGGTTTTGCGGCGAACTTTTAGTGTGGCTGTCATTTCGCTGCTGCGCAGCCCGGGCTACATGACCGCCGGCACTGCTCTCGCTCTGTGTCGGCATCGGCGCGAACAGGCCACACCGCTTCGCTATCGCGCTGTGAGTAAAATCAAGAGCGCCTGATGGGCAATCGTCCGGGCGGAGTCGACGACAAGACCCGCATCTCCCAGGCCGAGCACCGAAACCATCACATACTCCCGCTCCGCATGGATCAGGTGGATTTGCACCCCCGCATCGCCCAGATTAAGCATCCACACCTCGGTATCCCTGCCAAAACCGGTAAGCCGGCGAACGGTAGATCCCGGCAGAGCTATTTGCAGATTCCTGAGCTCTCCTTCCATCTCCGGCTTCGCATCCAGATGGTGGAGCGAGAAAGTCACCTGCCCACCGCGCGCAGCAAACTCACAGCTCGATTCAACAGTGCTCTCCGCCGTTTCCACGCCGTTCCCCACAACGCGTCCCAACGCCTGCTGAACTCCCGCCCGCGTGATCAGTTGACATGCCATGCGTTGGCGCACCACCGGCATCCCCTGAGAGCGGGCGTTGGACACGGAACCAGCGGATGGAACAAAAAGAAGCAGGGACACCAGAGGAAGCAGCACCCCTTCATTACAAACAAGCAGAGGGCCTGCCGGCCAGTACTAAGGTTCTGGTACCCGCTGGTGAAAGGCTATTCCTGTGCTCCGGCCATCGACCCGGATTCAGGTTCCGCTCCCGGCACAATTCGCTTGCGTTTGGGGTAGCGTTTCTTTTGGAAAAATTCCGTGCCACAGGTGTCGCAACGGTACGGCCACCGTCCGAAGAAGCTCGCCAGATACAGCTTCAGCCCCAGTCGCTTGCGGCGTCTCACTTCGTAACTGCGGCAATCCGGGCACATGGAAGGTTGGGTTTTATGTTTTCTGTATTATCTCAGAAACCGGCGGCGCGCACTGAAATTTCACCTCCTGGCATCTCGTCCGCCATGACCCCTCGTCCGATTTGGCCCGTCGCCTATAATAGTGGTTTACCCATGCACCAACAACTCACCGAACGCCCTGTCGATCTTGACCCGCGCGAAACAGCGGAGTGGATCGAAGCACTCGACCAAATCGTGGAAGGAATGGGACCGGACCGGGTCAACTTCCTGCTCGACCAGCTCACCGACCGCGCGCGCGAAAGCGGCGTCAACGTGCCGGTGCGCACCACCACGCCGTTCGTCAACACGATTCCGACCTGGGATGAAGTTCCCTACCCCGGCGACCGTGCTCTCGAACGCCGCATCAAGAGCCTGACGCGCTGGAACGCCATGGCCATGGTGTCCCACCAGAATAAGTATGACGAGGGCATCGGTGGCCATATCGCCACTTACGCTTCGCTCGCCACGCTGCTTGAGGTCGGGTTCAATCATTTCTTCCACGGCAGTTACGGCGACCAGCCGGGCGACCTGATTTACTTCCAGGGCCATGCCTCGCCGGGTGTCTACGCACGTGCCTTCCTCGAAGGCCGCCTGTCCGCGGATCAGCTGAATAATTTCCGCCACGAACTGCGCGAAACCCCTGGCCTGTCTTCTTACCCGCACCCGTGGCTGATGCAGGATTTCTGGCAGTTCCCCACCGTTTCCATGGGCCTCGGCCCCATCAACTCCATTTACCAGGCGCGCTTCATGCGGTATCTCGAAAACCGCGGCCTGATACCGGAGACCGGTCGCAAGGTATGGGCCTTCCTGGGTGACGGTGAAATGGACGAGCCCGAATCCACCGGAGCCATCGGCGTGGCGGTTCGCGAGAAGCTCGACAATCTGATTTTCGTCATCAACTGTAACCTGCAGCGTCTGGATGGCCCGGTACGCGGCAACGGCAAAATCATTCAGGAAATGGAGGGCTTGTTCCGAGGCTCCGGCTGGAACGTGATCAAGTGTCTGTGGGGCAGCGATTGGGATCCGCTTCTGGCGAAGGATACTTCGGGCCGGCTGGTCCAGTTGATGAACGAGTGCGTGGACGGGGAATTCCAGTCCTTCAAGGCCAAAGGCGGGGCGTATGTGCGCCAGGAATTCTTCGGTCGCTACCCGGAAACCGCGGCACTTGTCGCGGATATGACCGACGATGAGATCGGCCATCTGCATCGCGGCGGGCACGATCCGCTCAAAGTCTACAACGCCTACAAGGCAGCCACCGAGCATAAGGGTGGACCAACCCTCATCCTGGCGCACACCGTCAAGGGTTATGGCATGGGTGAAGCCGGCGAAGCACGCAACCCGGCCCACCAGAACAAGAAGATGAGCGAGAAGAATATCGAACACTTCCGCGCACGCTTTGAAATTCCCATCCCCGATGAAGCAGCACGCGACGGCGCTCTCTATCGTCCACCGGATTCCAGCCCCGAAATCGCCTACATGCAGGAACGCCGCCGGGTTCTGGGCGGCTACCTGCCGGCAAGAAAGCCCCGCGCGTCGCAAACCACCGCGCCGGGCTTAGACGTGATCGAGGAATTCCGTCAGCCGTCGAAGGAGCCACATCCTTCCACCACCATGGCGTTCGTCCGGTTACTGACGAAACTGATGAAAGTGCCCGAAGTGGGCAAGCGCATCGTGCCCATCGTGCCCGATGAAGCCCGCACCTTCGGTATGGAAGCGATGTTCCGCACCTACGGCATCTACGCTTCCGGCGGCCAGCTCTACAAACCGCACGATTCCGACATCCTGCTCTATTACAAAGAAGCGAAAGACGGGCAGATTCTGGAAGAGGGCATCACCGAAGCCGGCTCCATGGCGGAATTCACCGCCGCCGGCACGGCCTATGCCAACTACGGGGTCGATATGATCCCGTTCTACATCTACTATTCGATGTTCGGCTTCCAGCGCGTGGGCGATCTGGTCTGGGCCTTCGCCGATTCCCGTGGCAAAGGCTTCCTGCTCGGCGGAACCGCCGGTCGCACCACCCTTTCCGGCGAGGGATTGCAGCACCAGGACGGGCATTCACTCCTGCTCGCCAGCACCATCCCGACCCTCGCTTCCTACGATCCGGCCTACGCCTTCGAAACGGCCGTGATTGTGCGCGACGGCATCAGGCGCATGTTTGAGAACCGGGAAGACCTGTTCTACTACATCACCGTCTATAACGAAAACTACCCGCAGGCAGGCCAGCCGGAAGGTACGGACGAGGGGATTCTCAAGGGTATTTACCTGTTTCAGAAGTCCGGATTGATGAAGCCCAAGGCGAAGGTTCAGTTGCTGGGCAGCGGCCCGATCCTGAACGAAGCCCTGAAAGCGGCGGCGATTCTGGCAGAAAAATACAACGTGGCCGCCGATGTCTGGAGCGTCACCAGCTACAACGAACTGCGGCGCGAAGCGCTGAAGATCGAACGCTGGAACCGCCTGCATCCGGTGGAGCCCGCGAAGAAGCCCTACGTGCAGCAGGTTCTGGAAGGTACCGATGGCCCGATCATCGCCGCTTCAGACTACATGAAGATCGTCCAGGAACAGATTGCACCCTGGCTGCCAGGCCGCCTTGTGGCTCTGGGAACCGATGGTTTCGGGCGCAGCGAAAACCGCGTGCACCTGCGCAGGCACTTTGAGAACGACGCCGCGTCCATCGTGGTGGCAGCCTTGTCCCGCCTCTCAAGGGAAGGCAAGTTCGATCCAAAGAAGGCGGCGAAGGCCATCGCGGAGATGAACATCGATCCCGAAAAGATCGACGCAGCCATCGCCTGACGTTGGTTGGTGGTACAGTCGGCGGTCTTGCCGCTGACTCTCTTTATCGGTCCAATAAAAAAAACAGGGGATTCCAGCCCGGAACCCCTGTTTTTTTGCGTGCGGGTCGCTTACAATCAGGCAATCGGGGTAAAGTTTGCCGTTAAAACTGCCGATATTCTCCAGGAAGAGAAAAATGCGCCCTGTCGCCATTTGCGCCTGTTTGCTGTTGTCCGTCGCCCCGTTGCTTTTCGCGGCTCCGAAACCCGTCACGGTCTCGCCCGACGTGACCGTCATCATCGACCTGAAGGGTCCCTACTCCCAAACCGCCCTGAAAGAAATGCAGGCGGAAGCCAACCGCATCATCGGAACCTCCGGAGTTCACCTCGACTGGCAGCGTCGCGAGGACGTCAACCATGCCGTTTTCAACGACCTTGTCGTGATGACCTTCAAAGGTTCCTGCACCTTCGACCCCGCACCGCCCCTCTACGACGAACTCGGTCCCTACGCCATAACCCGCACCGCCAACGGCGAAGTTCAGCCCTTCGGCGAGGTGGATTGTGACCGCGTCGTGCATTCCGTACGCAACGCCATGTTCGGCAGCGACTTCGCACGCGGTGAAATGCTCATCGGTCGCGCACTCGGTCGCGTGGTGGCCCATGAACTGGTCCACATGCTGACGAAATCCGGCATGCACGCCCACGACGGCGTCCAAAAAGCCGCGCTCTCGGGCAGGCAACTGATCGCGCAATCGCTGCCCCTCAGCGCCATGGATGTCGAACGGCTCCGCGCCGAAAGACATGGCGGATCGAATTCGCCAAAACCTTGACGCAGCGCCTCTAAAACCGTCAAACTCTTAGGGATACGGCGACCACGTGGATTGCCCTGTGCCATGCCGGCATCCTGGAGAACAGTTCATGAAACGCCCGTCCCTGACAACCTGGATTCTGATTGCCCTCGTCGCCGGCATTGCCTTCGGCGCTGTGTTGCCCGGTCCCGCCAAAGCCATGGCGATCTTCGGGACTATCTTTCTTCGGCTGATTAAGTCCATCATCGCCCCTCTGCTTTTCGCGACCCTGGTGGTCGGCATTGCCGGTACGGGCAACGTCAAAACGATGGGCCGCATTGGCGGAAAAGCAATTCTGTATTTTGAGATCGTCACCACCGTGGCGTTGTTTGTCGGGCTGGGCGCGGTGA
The DNA here is from genome assembly GCA_038319515.1 of Bryobacterales bacterium. Taxonomy (GTDB): domain Bacteria; phylum Acidobacteriota; class Terriglobia; order Bryobacterales; family Bryobacteraceae; genus BOG-234. Next base: position 5,719 of record JBBQDH010000101.1, on the reverse strand, counting down.
ATCTGGTGAAGCCGGGAGTTGGCGTGCACCTGGCGACAAAAGGCACAGGCTCCGGCGTCGCGACACAAGCCGCCAGCTTCACCACCATCCTGGAACACACCGTCCCCACCAGCATCATCGACGCCATGGCGAAGGGCGAAGTCCTCCAGATCGTCGTCTTCGCGTTCATGTTCGGCGCGGCCTGCGCCACGGTCGGCTACAAAGCCCGTCCGATGGTGGAATTCTGCGAAGCGCTCTCCGAAGTGATGTTCAAATACACCGGCTACGTGATGCTCTTCGCGCCCCTCGGCGTCTTCGGTGCCATGGCGGCAACCATCGGCGACAAGGGCCTGGGCGTGATGGTCAACCTGGGCAAACTCGTTGCCACTTTATACGCCGCGGAAGTCTTCTTCGTCGTGGTGGTGCTGGGCTCGGTGGCCGTAATCTGCAAGATCCCCATCAGGCGTTTCATCAAGTACGTGAAAGAGCCGTTCCTGCTGGCGTTCTCAACCGCCTCCAGCGAATCCGCCCTGCCCATTGCGCTCAAGAATATGGAGCGGTTCGGCGTTCCCAAACACATCGTTTCTTTTGTATTACCGACCGGCTACAGCTTTAACCTGGACGGCTCCACACTCTACCTCGCGCTGGCCGCCATGTTCGTCGCGCAGGCAGCTGGTGTGACCTTGCCATTCACGACGCAGCTGGTGATGCTGCTGACCCTGATGCTGACCAGCAAAGGCGTCGCAGGCGTCCCAAGAGCATCTCTCGTAATCCTCGCCGGAACTCTGGCCACCTTCAATCTGCCGGTGGAAGGCGTTGCCGTGATCCTGGGTGTGGACACGCTGATGGACATGGCGCGCACCTCAGTCAACCTGCTCGGGAATTGCCTGGCAACCGCAGTCGTCGCGCGCTGGGAAGGTGTGGATCTGGCGGTTTCAGGGGCAGAGGCGGATGCGTTAGAGGCGGCTGCGGCGTAGCCACTTCCGCCTTCTACAGCAGTCCGGCCACGTACGATTCGGCGCCTTCCGGAAAAAACTTGATAGTTCGACCGCCGAAGAATTGCCTATACCGTGCTTCCGCCGCGGCATAGTTTGCCATTTCGGTCGAGTCCGCGCCTTGATATAGAACGACATCAATTTTTACACCTTTGCCTGCCATCCGGGATAACAGTTGACGGAACTCAAAATCTGCATGGGGCAAAGAGTAGCCGATGAAGGCCAACTTCGTCGCTTCCATCAATTCAACACTTGCGTTTTGCCAAATCAACTTGAGCTGAAAGTTACTCAGGTCCTTCAGAAACGTTGGCATTACAAGGGATCCCTGTAGCCGATTCTCGTGACCGTGTTTCTCGCAATGACGACAGTTATCCTTGCCGATCCGGGCAAGGATATCAAGCTTCGAACCAAATCCCACAAAGAGCCGCTGGCAGTTTGGGCACTGCAGCCAGTTCATCGACCCATGCAGTTTAAGGAGTTTGACGTTGAAGCCCCTGCAACCCAGGCTCCATAAACCCGTCCGTATCCGCTTGTCATGTTCAATGGAACTGATATAGCAACAGTAGTCCACGACGCCAAATGCATCGTAGTCGCCACATTTTGAGCAATCATCCCGCAAGGCCTCGTGAAGAGCGTTATCCAGCAAGATGTCCCAGTTGAAAGAGATCACAGACAACGGATCGTATTGCTTTGCGTCCGCAGCACAATCGGTGTCCTTGGCCAATTCGGCACGGCGAGAGGCGATTCTTACCAGGTATCGCGCAAAGTCGTGAATGTATGCTGCGGCGTGCGGACAATCGATTTGTTTCTTCTTGATCTTGTTTCCGATTGCCCGCGAAATGAGGTACTCGATCTGGCCCCTAAGTTCCGTTAACTTTGCGGCAGTCTTGCTTCGAAACGAGGTTCCATCGGCGATGCACCGATCCAGAGGCGTATAGATATCTTCTAGGGCGTAGCCGCTCATATTGGGCCGATCAACGTGCAGGTCGTCCCGCATGAAGTTCTGAAGTGCTGACTTGGCCTCCTTGATTCCGGGATCGCTGTCATCCAGTTCCAGAATTTGGCTAAGCAGTTCGCCCTGACTGGGGGCGCCTGCCGGAATAGAGAACCCGGCACCCAATATATAAACCGTTTTTTCCATTCACTCAGTTTTACACCAGCCCATTTCGGAGAGGTCACCCATCACCTACCCCGCCGCTTTCCTGCTACGAAATGGCCAGACATATGCGCACCACCATTCGCATGAACCCGTCACTGCTGTCCCAGGCAAAACGGCACGCCCAGGATCACGGAAAGACCCTGACGTTGCTGATCGAAGAAGCGCTTAAGGAAAAGCTCTCTCGCCGCCCGGCAGCGGCCCCGCCACGAACGGTTACACTTCCCACCTTCTCGAGTGCACTACAGCCCGGCGTCAATTTGAACAACACCGCCGCCCTGCTCGACCTGATGGACAGTCGGTGACCCTCCTCGACGTAAACATACTGGTGAATGCCTTCCATCGGGATTCTGCCGATCACGCAACGTGCACAGAATGGCTGTCCCTGCTGATTGCCTCCGCCGAAGCCTTCGGAGTCCCGGACCTCGCACTATCCGGCCTAATCGGAATCGCCACGCACCCGAACGTCTTCCAAACGCCTGGCGTGCGGCACTGGGAGATTTTCGAAAGCCTCTGCATTGCAGCCGGCGCACGAGGCAACCTGGTGACCGACGCCTGGTTTGCGGCGCCGGCAATCGACTCCGGAAGCGAGTGGGCCACCATGGATCGCGACTTCTCCCGCTTCCCCGGGCTCCGTTGGCGCAGCCCCGCCAACACTACAACTTCAGCTGACTAAACGGCACCGTAACCGACCCCAGGGTCCCCGACGACGCATCCCGCACCACCACCCGTAACTGCGTCGCCTGCGGAACCCTTGCCACAAACTTGTGGTAAATCAAACCTTCCTTGCGCAGCTTTGTCACCGATTCCGGCTTCAATGCCAGCGTCACCGTGTCATCAATACCGCTGAACTGCTTACCCTGTTCATTTTTCTGAATAAACAACAAATCCAGCGCGCCGTCGCTGGTTGCGCCGTTCGCGGTCAACCCGATCGCGCCAGGGTTCACCCGCACAAACACGTTCAACTCTGCCGGATGCGACGGGTCTGCCGCCGCCACCTGCACCAACAACCCCATCGCGGACGCATCCATCGGGCTCCAAACCGCATCCCGCAGTTCCTCCCGCCGGGCTTTCACGTCCTGCGGCTTTTCTTCGGTATCAAAATAGCCCTTGCGATAGCGAACATTTGTCCCTGCGGCGCTGGTCTTCACCTGCAATTTATGGAACTTGCCGTCATGCGATCCACCTGTCGGATAGAACCCCAAAGTGTAGGTAAGAACCGAATCGTCCACCGCCTCGCGAATCGCCTTCGCCAGATCGTTGGTGTTGTAGTAAGCGTGCCCGCCGGTGCGATCCGCCAGCACGGACATGGTCTCCTGATGCTCCACAATCTTGCCCATCGAAAGCTTCGGGGCGTTATTAATGGAACGGTTCACCGCGCTGAACTCCGCAGGCGCCACCAGGCCGCGTGAATCCACCGGATAAATTGCCACATTGCCGTTGTTCAGCGCATTGATTGTCCGCTCCACTTCAGGTCCGAAACTGCGCTGCTGCCGCGAGGGATCCGTCATCGCCTCAATACTGTCGAAACCGATCTGCAGCGGGAAACCACCGGAAACCCAGATGAGATTCTTACGGCCCGGCAGGCTTGCCAGATGGTTCGCAATGAAGTCAATCGCGTGCAGCGTGCCCTCCACCCGGTTGATGGTGTAAAAATCGGCCTCCGCACCGCTCGCGCCCCCACCGCCGTTCATCCAGCTATCCAACTGGCTGCCGGCATCGGGACCGAATGAATTATCCGCCGACGACACACCTTCCGGCAGAATTCCTCCGTTATATTTAGACAATTTCTGCAATAAATCGGATGAATCCGTCGTAAAGTCGTGCAGTACCCGCAGGCCGCGCCCCAGCACGTAAATCGCTACCCGGTCCTCCGCGTGAATCGTGCCCAGAAACTTCACCACCTGCTGCTTCGCCCAGACCTTGTCTTCGTACTTCGTGTTGAGTTCATCCAGCAGGATCACCGTGACGCTGGAGGGCACCGCGCTCTTTTCGCGCAGCTGGTTGGTGAAAACATTCGGGGCCGGCTTTGCCACCTGCGGGAGCACCGCATTCGAGTCCATTGAAAAAATGGAAACAGCCTGCGCTTTGCCGTTATCAAGTACCGTGAAATCTTCTTTCTTCAGGTCCCGAACCGGCTGGCCGTGCCTGTCATGCACGATGACGTTCAACTGGATCAGCCGCGTGGTGGAGCGGATCACCGGCTCCGGCGGTGCTTGCTGGGCGGCAGCCTGAAACATCAGGGGCAGAACGAAGAGCAGTCGGCGCATAATTACCATCTCAGCAATTCAAACACCGCCGGCGGCAGAAACTCTCTGAATGAACAGCGTGCGGCCTTTAACAGCGTGAGGCCGCGGAGTGAGAATCGTCCGCATGGTACGAACTCCGCACCAGCGGACCCGCCTCCACATGCGCGAAACCCATCTTCATGCCCGCGCGCTTCAGTTCATCGAACTCCGCAGGCGGCACATAACGCACAATCGGCAGGTGCTTCGGCGAGGGCCGCAGATACTGGCCCAGCGTCAAAATATCCACCTTGTGATCCCGCAGATCCTGCATCACCTGGAGCACTTCTTCGTTCAACTCGCCCAAACCCAGCATCAGCCCGGACTTCACCGGAGTCCCCGGAGCCAGCTCTTTCGCATACTGCAGCATGTCCAGCGAACGCTCATACCGCGCACCCAGACGCACCTGCCGGTACAGCCTCGGCACGGTCTCGGTATTGTGATTCAGCACATCGGGCCGTGCATTCATGACCGTCTGCATCGCGGCATGGCTGCCCTGGAAATCCGGCACCAGCACTTCCACCTTGCAACCCGGTACGCGCGCCCGAATAGCCTCCAGCACCTGCGCGAACAATTCCGCGCCGCCATCTTTACGGTCATCGCGATTCACACTGGTCACCACCGCGTAATCGAGACCCATGATCGCGACCGCCTCTGCGACGCGCCGCGGCTCGTCGTAATCGACAGCCAGAGGAGCACCCTTCTGGACCGCGCAAAACCCACATCGTCGCGTGCAGACATTGCCCAGAATCATAAAGGTCGCCGTTCGACGATTCCAGCACTCCCCCACGTTCGGACAAGCCGCGCTTTCACAGACCGTATGCAGCTTCAGGTCCGAAATCAGGGCTTTCAGTTCTCGATAGTTCTGCCCGACCGGGGCGGGGGCGCGAAGCCAGTTCGGACGCGCCGGCGCTTGCGGGCTGATAGTAAGCAGCACTAACTCTATTGTATCGCCTCCCTGCTGTAGTCCGCCGGGCTGCGCCAGACGGTTTCGCCTTCCTGAATGGCTACAGTGATACCGGCGATCTTGTGCACCACTCTGTATCGCCCATCCGGAAACTGCGAACAGCAGCCACCATCGCAGGGATTTCGCGTCGCAGGTGGATGATCTTTAGAGTCAGCCTGCTTTCTCTCGCTGCTGCCGCTCCGCGCACCGGGTGTCGTGTGCCACAATGGTGAAACGTAATCCCCATGTCCAATTCCATTACGTCGCTTCGCGAGGAAGACGTACGCGAACAGGAAGGGCAGACTCCGCCTGAAGCGGAGAGTTCTTTCGGCGACATCCTCAACCAGTTCGAACAGAG
>JBBQDH010000100.1:0-20308 GCA_038319515.1 Bryobacterales bacterium | reverse complement strand
TTTTGCGGCGGTGAGTCGCCCACCGAGATATCGCCGCTGGCCGCTACCAGGGCTTCGGCGAATCCAGAGCGGCGTAACAGGCGAAGCGCCTCATCGGCGGCGTAGCCTTTGGCTATGGCGCCGAGATCCAGTTGCATGCCTTGCTTATCGAGCCGAAGAGTTCTTTCCCCGAGATGGATATGCCGGTAACCAACCAATTGCATAGCGGCGGATAGCGCGCTTGGATCAGGCATCTCTTTCGTCTGCCTTGATCTTCTCCACAACCGCACTATGGGTCCAATTGAGACGTCGAAAGCACCATTCGTCCGCTCAGCAAGGAGTTGTGCTGCCCGTAAGACAAAATAGAGATCATCCGAGATGACGGTGTTCTGACCAATGGCATCAAGGCATACACGATTCAACTCACTATCGGGATTATAGTCCGACAGTTCCCGATCAAGTTCGGCGACGCGGTCAAAAGCAGCGCGTATGGCAGAATGTGCCTGCTCCGGATAATCCGAATAGAGGACGATCCGGAACATAGTGCCCATGTGCGGCTCCAATGCTTCGATCCGTTCTTTGGCCGAGAGAAGGCCGCAAAGGAACAACAGGCTACAAGTCGCGTTCCACACCGTTATTCCAATATTTGAACATTGCGTCAGCGTCAGGAGTCTTGGCGGGACGAACAAGCCTGAATCCAAGCCCTTGGGCATCGGTGTGGTACCAGATACTTTTTGGCAGTTGAGGATCTTGCTGCTTCCAAGCAGGCTCAGATGCTATGCGAGCGCCGCATCGGCACTTCCCGGCGTCATCCGCCCAGGATCCCCCACGCGCTACCTGCGGGTAAGGGGACGTTGCCTTCACCCACGGGTTAGTCAAAACCGCTGATGCGGACGCGTAGGAAGCATACTGGTCCAGCGTCCACTCCATCACGTTGCCCAGCATGTCGTAGAGGCCCCAGGCGTTCGGTTTCTTTGCTGCCACTTTCTGGTATTTGCCGTCGGAATTTTCGAAATACCATGCGTATTCGCTGATTTTCGCAGGATCAACTTCGGGCGAGTTGGCGCGGCAGGCGTATTCCCACTCGGCCTCGGTGGGCAGGCGGTAGAATTCACCGGTTTTGGCGCTGAGCCACTCGGCGTATTTGTTCGCCGCGTGCTGGGTCATGCTGATGGCGGGGTAGCCGTTGATGCCCATGCCGAAACTCATCTCCACATAGGGGCGCGTGGGGCGGGCTACGGCGTCGACGCGCGGGTCTTTGTTGGCGGTTTCCCCGGCTTGATTGGCGAACATGAAGAGGCGGTATTCATCCCAGGTAATTTCGTGGGCACTCATCCAGAAAGGCTCGATGCGGACGGTATGGACCGGGCCTTCATCCTTTTTCCGACCGGCTTCGGAGTCGGGTGTACCCATGCGAAACTCGCCGCCGGGAATGGGCACCATTTCGTAGGAAACGGCGGTGCGGGGGATGGTGGTCTTGTAGGCCGCCATGATGGCCGGCGCCGGTTGGGCAGTGATTTTGGCGTGGATGAGGCGGGCCAGCGCCATGTTGTCGGCACCCCCCGCGCCGGCTCCGCCCGTGTTGACGACAACGCCTGCGGGCCAGGGCGCGCCGGCCTTCACCCAATCGCGGAGAGCGGCAACTTCCTTCGGCGTGAGCTTCTCACCAGGCGGCATGGCTCCCGACTCCACGGAAGCAAGAATCACGGCGGGCTTCGCTTTTTCAAAGCCGGACGGCGTGTCGAGCCGCACCGCGCCCAGTTGCTTGATGGAACCGTGGCAGGCCGTGCAGTTCTGTTCGAGGAGGGGTTGTATGTCTTTCCCGAAGTCCGCCGCCGCGAGAGAGACGGCAGCGGACAACAGCAGAGAAAGCGTTCTCACAGGAATTTGGTGACGCCTGGCAGAGGCATGGGCGAAGGTGTGAAGCTGCCCTTCCAGTCGAGCGACGGGGGACCCAGCTGTTCCTGTGAATTCATCGCCTGCTCCCAGGTGATTTGCTCGCCGGTGTAGGCGGCCATGCGGCCCATGATGGCGAGCATGGTGGTGGTGGCCATGCGTTCGCCATCGTTGATCACCAGGCCTTTGCGAATGGCGGCAAAGAGTTCGTCGTGCTCCTTCTGGTACATGTCGTACTTCTGGCCCTCGAAGGTCCACTTGGTTTTACCTGCGATGCGCGGCATGGGGCCTTTGCCGATGGTGCAGGTGCCTTCGGTGCCGAGAATGAAATCGGCATTTTCGTTGAAGCAGCCTTCTGACTGGCGGTTAGAAAGGAACGCCCGGAATCCGTTTGGATAAAGGTAGTTCACCGAGAAGTGATCGTAGATATTGCCGCCCTGGGCGGGGATCTGGCGGCCGCCGGTGGCGACGCAGCTGACAGGCGGCTGGTCTTTCATGGCCCACGCGATTTTATCCACGCTGTGGACGGCCTGTTCCACGATGCTGTCACCGCAGAGCCAGCTGAAGTTGTACCAGTTTTTGATCTGCCATTCCACATCGCTCATACCGGCGGGGCGGGTGTTGGCGGGCGGCATGGGCTTCACTGGGTTGGTGTAGTAAGTCGCGTAGTAGGCGACCAGGTTGCCGATGGCACCGGAATGCATCTGATCGAACGTGGCGACGATCTGGTTGGCGTAGCGCCAGCAGAAACCGGCCACCAGGTTCAGGTTTTTGGCCTTCGCCATTTTGACGGTTTCGAGGACGTGGCGGACGCCGGGGGCATCGGTGGCAATCGGCTTTTCACAGAAGACGTGCTTGTTGGCTTCGATGGCGGTGCGCAGGTGAGTGGGACGGAAGCCGGGGGGCGTGGCGAGCAGGACGACGTCGACGCCGCTGTTGATGAGCTGCTCGAAAGCGTTGAGGCCGACGAACTGGTGGGGCTTGTCGACGGCGATTTTGGTATCGGCCTTGCTCCCCTGCTGTTTGCGGAGGGTGGCGAGACAGGCGTCGATGGCGTCCTGGGACACGTCGGCGACGGCCGTGAGGGTGGTGTAGTCGTCGGCATTCATCGCCTGATTGGCGGCGCCGGTGCCGCGGCCACCGCAGCCGACCAGGCCGACTTTGATGGCCTGCCCGGCCGGGGCTCCTTTGAGCAGGACGGGCGCGCCTGCCAGAAGGGCTCCGGTAGCGCCGGCCCGAAAGAAATCACGACGGGAAGTCTCGTTCGGCTGGTTCATTCGTTTAGTTTATCGCTTGTTCGTGTCGCTTGTTTGTAATAGATCGGTTATGATGACGCCGTGAACCGCAGAAATTTTCTTCTCGCCGGGGGCGCTGCGCTGGCTGCCCCTGCTTTCGGTAAAACGCGCGACATCCGCAAAGGGATTATGTACGCCACTATTCAGGCACCAGGGTCGGTGATGGAGAAGTTCAAGGTGGTGAAGGAGGCGGGGTTCGCGGGCATCGAGCCGATGAGCCATATGCAGCAGAACGAGGTGCTGGATGCCTTCGCGGCGACGGGGTTAAAGGCGGCCAGCGTTTGCTGCAATACGCACTGGAAGCAGCCACTTTCGGATCCCGACGCAGCGGTGCGGAAGGCGGGACTGGAGGGGCTGGAGCAGTCGCTGAGGGACGCGAAGGTTTACGGGGCAACGTCGGTGCTGCTGGTGCCTGCGGTAGTGAATAAGAAGGTGTCTTACGCGGACGCTTACACGCGGTCGCAGGCGGAGATTCGGAAGGCGTTGCCGATGGCGAAGGAGCTGGGCGTGAAGATCGCGATTGAGAACGTCTGGAATCAGTTCCTGATGAGTCCGCTGGAAGCGGCGCGGTATATCGATGAGTTTCAGAGCCCGGCCATCGGGTGGCATCTGGATCTGGGGAACATTGTGAATTACGGGTTCCCGGAGCAGTGGGTGCGGATTCTGAACAAGCGGATTACCAAGCTGCATATCAAGGAATACAGCCGGGCGAAGCGCGATAAGCAGGGGCCTTATGCCGGATTTGAGGTGCCGTTTCTGGCGGGAGATAACGACTGGCCCGCAGTGATGGCGGCGCTGGATGAGGTGGGCTACACGGGTTGGGGGATTGCGGAGCAGGGCGGGGGGAATTCGCTGGAAGGATTGAAAACACTGGCTGCGGGGATGGATCAGATTTTCAGCAGTTAGGCTGGCCGCAGAAGTGCTATCTGTTGAGTATGAATCTCAATGTTCGTAATCTTACCGTGATTGGCATTGGCCTGATGGTGGCGGGTCTTCACGCGCAAAAACCGGTGACGGTGCCGGTTGCACAGGTGGGCGCGGGGTCGCCGCTGCCGGTCTATGTGGTGAACGACGTGTCACGGTTGCCGGAGGGATTTGAACCAGGGAGTACCTGGACATTCAGCAGCTGGACGACGCCGAGTGCGCTCACGTTTTCCGCGAGAGTTGACAAGACGGAAGGTGGCTGGGCGTATCTCACACTGACCGGGGGAGCCGCGCACAGTTCGCGCTGGTATTACGTTCCGCAGATGCCGGGGGCCTGGGAAAAACAGTAGCAGCGGCGGCGGGTGACAGTTTTCAAGACGAAGAAGAAACAAGGTTAGGGGTTCTGGAGCTGACCCGTGAAGTGTTCTGCCTGATTCCACCCAGCTCCATACCGGGCGCGATTCTTCTGACCGGCTACCTGGGGGGCGCAGCTGCTACGCACAGGCAGGTGGGCGACCCGTATTTCCTGCCGCCTGTTTTAGGAGCCATGGTTTGGGGAGGTCTCTGGCTGCGGGATCCCCGGCTGCAGGCGTTGTTGCCCGTTACGAAGAAACAGGGCGTTTTTCATACCTGCGAAAGGCGCGATGGAATTCCCGGTGATCATGAACGCGGAAAAGCCTTCAGCGAACTGACATACAATGGCGGCATGCGTTTTTCCTTAGCCTTTTTGCTGCCGCTGGCTGCGCTCGCACAACCCGGTCAGTCACCTGCACCCAGTGTCTTACCACCCCAACTGCGGCAGGCCGCGAGTCTGATTAATGATTTCGGCAATACCCGGCGGTATGCAGCGGAGAATGCGGCGGTGAAGCCCCCTGCCGCAGGGGAACAGCGTGTGGTGCTGATGGGCGATTCCATTACGGACAACCTGCACAACACGCAGCGCTTCGGGCCCTTCTTTCCCGGCAAGCCATATCTGAACAGGGGGATTGGCGGGCAGGTGACGGGGCAGATGCTGCTGCGTTTCTATCCGGATGTGATTGCGCTGCAGCCGAAGGCGGTGATTATTTTCGGGGGCACGAACGATATCGGCGGGAATATCGGGCCGGTCGCGATGGAGACGATTGAGAATGATCTGGCGGCGATGGCGGACATGGCGCGGGCCAACGGTATCAAGGTGATCATGGCTTCCGTGACGCCGGTTTGCGATATGCCGGGCAAGCCACCGATGACGCCGGGTCGACCGCCGGAGAGTATCCGGACACTGAATCAGTGGATCAGGGAATTCGCCGCCAGCCATAAGCTCGGCTTCCTGGACTACTACTCAGCAACGGTGGACGCACAGGGTTTTCTGCGCGCGGAGTTGACGCAAGACGGGCTGCATCCGACCGCGAAGGGTTATGAGATTATGAATCCGCTGGCGGAAAAGGCGATTGCGGAAGCGCTGCGGTGAAGAACATCGCCGAGGCGTTACTTTTTGGCGGCTCCGACGAACCCGGGGTTCTTGCTCAGGCTGATCAGGTTCGCGACAATCCGGTACGCGCCAGGGACGCCGGACGGCAGTTGCCGGTAAAGTGCATAGGCGTCGTAAATGTAGGCACCCTTGCCATAGCGCGCCAGCAGTAGTCCGCCTTTCTGAGGATCCTGCTGGTCTTCCGCGGGGTCGTGCGTTTCGAGCAGCGCTTCATAGTGGTCATCCCAGGTGGCCATGAAGCCGTGGCCGCGCTCTTCCACCCAGCCTTTGAAATCAGCTTCAGTGATCTTGTTGGGCCAGTTGAAGACCGGGCTGGCGGGATTCAGGATGGTGACTTTTGAAGCTTCGTCGACAACCTTCTGCGGGTTGCCGCCGAGGCTGAAGGTGTAGGGACCGTAGTCGCGGTCAAAGCCCTGCAGGTTGTATTGCACGATGAGTACGCCGCCAGACTTCACATATTCGAGAAGGCGGTTGTTGGCGGACTTCAGTTCCTGGCGGAGCGAGTAGGCGCGGGGTCCAAGCAGGATCGCGTCGTAACCGGCCAGATCGCCGGTGGTGATGTCACTGGCGGCGAGGATGCGGACATTCGGGCCAAGGCTGCGGATACCTTCGGGCACTTCGTCGCCGGTGCCAGGCAGGTAGCCGATCTTCAGGCCCGGGGCGCATTTCACTTCGACGCCAACGGCCTGGTAGACGGCGGGCCGGTAATAGGGATAAGGCCGGACGCCCGCGTAGCCGACGAGGTTGTAGCCTTCCTCATAGCGTTTACCGTTATATTCGGCGAAGGCGGTGATCTTGTACTCCTCCGGCTTCACCGCGCCCGGGATGACTTTGAAGGTGATGGTCTGGTCCTCGCCGTCACGCGCCATGGAGAACGGTGCAACGGCTGGTTCGGATTTCCAGCCCTGCGGCAAGTTGAGTTGCAAAGTGCCTTTCGCGGGGCCTTTCACGTTGCTGTGGGCAGTGGCGGAAAAGGCGAAAGACTTCGTGCCGAACGGGACTGCTCCGGCTGAGGGCGCGACAGTGACTGAGATGGCGGGTCCCACCAGGAGCGGGTTGGCCGACATGCCGAGGCCTGGGATGCGCTGGGTGGACTGGACCACCTGCGAGAGAGGGATCGGCACGTCGTGATAGTTCAGGACGACGGTTGCGGCCAGCGGATACGGCGCGAGGGATTCGTTGCGGTAGCGCGGGTCGTCGATGTTGTAGTAGGGCTGTTCGTCGTTGGGGCGGGAGAAGTAGGGGCGCGTGATTACTGCATCCGCCGGGGCGGTGACGGTGAAGCGGATTTTGGCGTCGGCGTTCGAAGCGACGGACTTCGGGATCTCGGCTTTCGGGATTGCTGTCCAGGCTTTGCCATCAGAACCAGTCACTGTGGCGGAGGCAATGGAAACGTTTTCCGCGCTGCCGTTGACCAGTTGCGCCTGAACGCCGAATGACTGGCCGGGGATGGCGATGGAGAAGCTTTCGCCCACACCGCCGAACGGGCCGGTGGGCTCTTTTTCCGGCATCACCGTGGCAACAAGCGAGACACCGAGGGCTGCCGTGATCGCGTTTTGAAATTGCAATTCTTTCTGCTGCAGTTCATAAATGATGTTCGATTTGCCAGGTTCCGGGAGGCTGCCGGACTGAACTTCGGCAACCAGCCGCGAAGTTCGGCTGAGGCCTGCGGCGAGGATCGGGCCGATGCCGGGCCGTGTTGTGGCTGCGGCTTTCGCAACATCGGAAGAGATTTCGGAAAGGCCTTTCTTCAGGGACTCGGGCGGGTTGGGAACCAGTGTGGCGATGCCGTTGATCGATGTATCGATGCCGTCAAAGAAAGAGCCTTCTTTCTCCTGGGCGGGCACACGCGAACCGTAGCGGTGGTAGCTGCTGGAGAACGGTCCGGGCGGCACCATGCCGACGCCGCTGTTCTGACTCTTCTGGAAATTGAGGCCGGCGCGACCGATCTGCAGATAGCTCAGGCCGGAGGTGGGGTCGATGGCGCCTTCCTGAATTTCGACGTTTGAAACAGGCTTTGTGTCGGACCACTTTTCATTGACGTAATCGAAGAACTTCACGGGGACGTATTTGTCGATGGCGTAATCGAACATGCCCTGCGGGGTGATGGCGAAGAGCGGGACGCGTGCGTAGACTTTAAGCGGCGTCCAGGGCTTCAGGCCTTCTTTCGTGATCTGGTCCGGAAAGCGGTTCGGGTCGCCGGCTGCGAGATACGCTTCCTGTGCGACTTCGCCGGCCACCTGGTGGTTGCCGTGGCCGTCGCTGGCTGCGCCCACGAAGACGGAGGTGATGACAAGGGGGCGGGTCATACGGATCACGCGCACGGCGTCAGCCAGGACGCGCTCGTGATCCCATTTGTTGAGCGCTTCTTCACGGGTTTTTGAGAAGCCGTAGTCGATGGCGCTGGTCCAGTATTGATCGACGCCGTAGTAGCGGTCAGCCTGGAGGAGTTCCTGCGTGCGGACAAGGCCGATGCGGTCGAACATATCGGGCGACATGGCGTTTTGTCCGCCTTCGCCGCGGTTGAGTGTGAGCAGCATGCCGCGCGCGCCCTGGCCGCGGGTGGCCCAGGCGAGCATGCCGCCGTCCTCATCGTCGGGGTGGGCCGTGACCATCAGAATGGAGGCGCGGGTTTGCAGGGCCCGGAGCCAGCGGGCGACACCGGCGGCACCGCGGTCGACTTCGATGGGAAGGGGGTCGAGCGCCGGTTTAACGGGGGTTTGGGCCTGGAGGAGGTTGAGTGTGAGGACAGAAGCAAGCAACGCGCGGGAACGGAAAATCATTTAAACGAGATATAGCATGCGATTCATCGGGCGGGATGGATTCGGCGCTGCAGTTCGGCACGTACTTCGGCTTCGGTGACAATTCCGTCGCGATTGGAGTCGGCGTTGTCCAGAAGCTCTCGCAGACCTTCGGCATAGGGGTTTTGCCGCTCGGCGGGCGTAATGGCTCCATCGGCGTCGCGGTCAAGGGTCATGAGCCGTGCTACTGATCGGGAAACGAGGTCGGGAATGAGTTCCGAGCTGGAGAGCCTGCGATCGCCGTTGGTATCGAGTTTGAGGAGGGATGCCGGGGCGTTGCGGATTTCTTCGGGCGAGAGGACGCCGTCGCGGTTGGAATCGAGCGCGAACGTCACCGGGTGAAAGCGCATGAAGATGAGACGGGCGCGGCGGATGGTTTCCGGGTCGGCGTAACGTGCGGCGATGGCACGGATCTGAGTGGCAGTCAGCGGCCCGGCCTCTCCTGCCTGGGCAAACAACCCGTGGAAACGTTCGGGAAGTTCGCGGCGATCAAGTTTGCCGTCGCGGTTGCGGTCAAAAGCCATCAGGGTGGCAACAAGCTCGTCGGGAGTATTGGCGGCGGTTGGCGGGTGTCCGAAGTACGCGCCGCACTCCTCGGCTGTGAGTTGACCGTCATGGTCGAGGTCGAGTTTGGCCAGAGCAGCCGGCGCAAGCTGGATTTCTGCAGCAGACAGTTGCCTGTCGTGATTTGTGTCCAGGGCATCGAGAACCAGGATGAGTTTGAAATAGCCCTCGGTCCAGGCAGCGAGAGGATCAGCGGGCGCGTCGGGCAGGTGCGCGGCGAGGCTGAGGGGAGCGGGGTCGGATGAGCGGGCGAACAGAATTGGAGAGGAGGGTTCAGCCCGATATGCCCCGATGGAGACGCCGGAGGCATGGCCGCCGCGTCCCACCAACAGAAGCACACCAGCCCAGAAAACGGCTGCGAGCGCGGTACCGAAAAGCAGCGTGCCGGGACGGAGCGTTTCGGGCGCATGGGTGTAGAAATGCGGGGATGTCCCGGCAGGCATGGTAGTTGGACTCAACAGGGTGCCGGTTAGTTCCCCGGCATGAGAAGAACCTTCTGGCCATAGTCAGGAATAGCCTCAATGCGCGCAAGTTAGCAGAGAAGGCGCTGGAGGGAGAGTGTGTCATCTCGTCGCGGATAGCGGGCTGGTTGTGGGGTCATCCTCTCAGAAGATCTGAACGCGGGGCAATCTTATTTCGGTGTTTTGGTCACAAACCCGTTCGCGGAATAGCGGTCCTGAGGTGTAATGCACCGGGATGTTTGTCCTGGTGGTGTTGGGCTGCGCCGCATTACGTCGAGCACCTGACACTGGCGGAACCACAGTATGGGGAGACGTTCTGTAAAGCCATGGCGGCGCCTGCCACAAAGCCTGCCACAAAGCCTGCCACAAAGCCGGCTAAAAAGCCTGCCACAAAGAAAGACTCGCCCAGCGAGGACATCGACCGCATTGGGTACGGCATTGACCGCACGGAGCGAAGCAAGACGGTGGAGTCTGAAGTTCCGAAATCGCTGTTTACAGAGAGCGGACCTGCACTTGCAGCATTCCGCGCGCTGCGGGTGAAGATGCCTGACGAGGCGCGCACAGGGCAGGGCGACTGGCGCCATCATTCCCAGCGCCATATTCTGCAGATCAGGGAGATCAAACACAGCCCCGGATTTCCATCGAACTGACTGGCCGGTGCGCGATATACTCCTTGGAAGCAATGGCATTCAAATCCTTGATGGCGGCAGGTCTGTGCGCGCTGGCCTGCGTGAGCGCAGCGTCGGCACAGAAATTCAACGCTGCGGCGGTGCAGCGCGGCAAAGAAGTCTTCGGGCCGAACTGCGGTTTTTGTCACGGCCTCACGGCGCGTGGCGGCGATGGCGGGCCGGATCTGGCACGATCACTGTTTGTCCTCAGCGACGAGAAAGGTCAGCAGTTGGGCGACCTGCTCAAGACAGGTCGCGGCAACATGCCGGCGTTTTCCAACATGAGCCCGGCGCAGGTCACGGACATGGCGGAGTTCCTGCATGAACGCGTGGAAGCGGCGCGCAACCGTGAGGGCTCGACACCGCCGAATATCGTGATAGGCGATGCAAAGGCGGGCCAGGCGTATTTCAATGGCGCGGGCAAGTGCAGCGGATGCCACTCCGTGACGGGCGACCTGAAGGGCGTCGGCGCGAAGTACGAGCCGGTGGCGCTGCAGGACAAGTTTCTTTCGCCACGTTCGGGCGGCGGGCGCGGCAGAGGCCCGGTGAATTTGAAGACCGTGAGGACTGTAAGGGTGACGCCGCAGAACGGCACGGCAGTGAGCGGCACGCTGATCATGATTTCCGATTTTGCCGTCACGCTGCGCGATACCGGTGGCCAGCGCATGAGCTTCACGCGTGAAGGCGATGTGCCGAAGGTGGAAATTATTGACCCGCTGCAGGCCCATCTCAACCAGTTGCTCACTCTCACCGACAAAGACATTCACAACCTGACCGCGTACATGGTGACCTTGAAATGAAGACCTGCATTTTGCTTTCGATCACATTCTGCACCGTGATTTCAGCGGCGTTTGGACAACTGACGCAGGCGAAGATCACGAATCCCTCGCCGGACTCGTGGCCGACTTATCACGGCGATTATTATGGGCGGCACTATAGTCCGCTGAAGCAAATCAATCAGCAAAATGTGAAGAATCTCTCGCTGGCCTGGGTGACGCGGATGAGCGCGAATACACTGGGCGCGATTGTGGGTGGAGAGGGGCCGGAACCGGCTGCGGGCGCAGGTGCGGGCGGCAACGGTATTTCGGTGAAGTCGATCCCGCTGATGGTGAACGGCGTCCTGTACTTCTCATCGCCCGACCATGCCTGGGCTGTGGATGCGCGCACGGGCAAAGAGATCTGGCATTACTTCTGGAAGACGCGCGGTGGGTTGCACATCGGCAACCGCGGGATGGGCATGTATGGCAACTGGCTGTTCTTTGAAACGCCGGATGACTACATCGTTTCGCTGGACGCCGAGACGGGCAAGGAACGCTGGCACAAGAAGATCGCGGATGTGAAGCAGGAGTACTTTTCGACGATGGCCCCGCTGGTGATCGGCAACCATGTGATTGTCGGGATGGGTGGTGACTTCCTGGATGTTCCGGGCTGGCTGGAGTCGCGAGATCCGGAGACCGGCGAGATTCAGTGGAAGTGGTTTTCGACGCCGCGACCGGGTGAGCCGGGTGCGGAGACATGGCCCGATGCATTCTCGATGGAACATGGCGGCGGCATGCCGTGGCAGCCCCCTACGTATGACCCTGAGCTGAACCTGCTTTATGTGCCGACCGGTAACGCGAACCCTGTGTTTATTGGCGACAGCCGCAAGGGCGACAATCTGTATACATCCTGCATTGTGGCGCTGAACCCGGACACCGGCAAGATGGTCTGGTATTTCCAGGGTTCACCCCATGATACGCATGACTGGGATGCGACGGAAGTACCGATTGTGTTCGACGGTGTGGTGGATGGCAAGCCGCGCAAGCTGATTGCGCAGGCGCATCGCAACGGGATGTTCTTCGTGCTGGACCGTGTGACGGGTAAGAGTGTGACGTCTACGCAGTTCTCAGAAACAGCGAACTGGTCGACAGGTTTCAATGCGAAGGGTCAGCCGATTCCGAATGTTTTAAAGGAGCCGCAGAGGGCCGGTGCATTGGTTTCGCCTGGTTCTGATGGAGCGACGAACTGGCCCGCGCCGAGCTTTAATCCGGAGACTGGCTTGTTCTATTTGCATGGAGCCCAGAACTACTCCGTGTTCTACCGGACTGATGCGCCGGGCGAAACAGTTGCGGCTTACGGTGGCAATTCCGAGCACCGTGTAGAAGGCTTTGGAGGGAACCTGCGGGCGGTGGACTATAAGACCGGGCAGACGAAGTGGATCCATCGGTATCCGGGCGGCGCGGGTGGTGCGGGTGGCTTGTTGGGTACGGCGGGACAGTTGCTGTTCGCGGGTGACGGCGCGCAGAACATTGTGGCGCATGACCCGGCGACCGGCAGGATTTTGTGGCATGCGGGTCTGACGGCGGGCATCAGCAATGCGCCGGAAACCTACATGCTGGATGGTCATCAGTACCTGCTGGTGGGCGCGGGCGATAGTCTGTATTCGTTCTACCTGCAGTGACACGGCGCGAATTCATGGCCGCCGCGGCTGCCGCCGGGTTGTTTCCGGCAGGCAGCCCGGCGGCCTCGCCATTTCCGGTGAAGTACGCGCGCAGTTCGCCTTACGATGAACTGTTGCGGTATGTGGAACCGGGCACGGATGAGTTTGAAGGCGAGAAGGCGGCGGCGGAACTGGAAGCCCGACTTTCGAAGCAGTTCGGGGCGCGATGTTCTGCGCTGCCGGATGCTCAGGTGCGTTTTGAAAAAGCGAACCCAAATGAGTACCGGACCGGGGTGTGGCAGTTACCCGATCTGAAGGTTGTTCGGGAAGATATCGCGCGGGCGGAGAAGCCTTATTTTCGGGATGTAACTTCGCATGTGTTCGGCGGCACTGCGTCGTTTCGCGATCAGTTGCTGAAGGGCAATCCATACTGGCGGACCCATCTGGATTCCGCGACGGGTATCGATACGGATGGCAACCAGGGGATTGCAGTCGGGGACATCGATAACGACGGAGTGGATGAGATTTATGTCTGCCAGTCCGGCGGTTTGCCAAACCGCTTGTACAGGCTGCGTGCCGATGGAACTGCGGAGGATATTACAGAGCGGGCTGGTGTGGGGATTCTGGATGAGACCACATGTGCGCTGTTTGTGGACTTTCGAAATTCCGGGCTGCAGGACCTTGTGGTGCTGCGTCGATTTGGGCCTTCGTTGTTTTTGAATCAGGGCAACGGGACCTTTCGTGAATTGCCGAATGCGTTTCATTTCCGGCGGCCCGCGCAGGGTGTGTTCACGGGCATGGCGGCTGCGGATTACGATTGCGATGGCCGCGTGGATTTATATCTCTGCACTTATGTTTATGTGCAGGGAGAGGAGCAGTATCAGTACCCGGCACCCTATCACGACGCGCAGAACGGTCCGCCGAATTTTCTGTTTCATAATCGGCTGACAAAGGATGGCGGCGTGTTTGAGGATGTGACGGAAGAGAGCGGCGTCAACGAGAACAACAACCGCTTCAGCTTCGCGCCGGCATGGTGCGACTACGATGGCGACGGCTGGCCCGACCTCTATGTCGCGAACGACTTCGGGCGAAATAATCTGTATCGCAATCGGGCAGGTAAGTTTCGGGATGAAGCGTCGCAGGCGGGCGTGGAAGATATCGGCGCAGGCATGAGCGCTTCGTGGTTCGACAGCACCGGCGATGGTAAGCCGGACCTGTATGTATCGAACATGTGGAGCGCTGCCGGACAGCGTGTGGTGCGGGACCCGGCGTTCCGGCCGGCGGAGGGCAACGCCGCTGCGTACCAGCGACATGCGAAGGGGAATTCGCTGTATAGGAACGCGGGGGATGGTCGGTTTGAAGAAACCGGTGAGGCTGAGATGGGCCGCTGGGCGTGGGGTTCGGGCGGTTTCGATTTCGATCTGGATGGCGTGCCGGAGATCTTCAGCACTTCAGGCATGGTGAGCAACGGCGCTCCCGCGGGTTCCGCGGATCTGGATAGTTTCTTCTGGCGACAGGTGGTGGCGAATTCGCCCGCGACGCTGACGGTAGTGCCCGAATATGAGAACGCGTGGAATGCCATCGGCCAGATGTTTCGGGGCTCGCATGACTGGCGCGGCGGCGAGCCGAATGTGTTTTACAAGAAGCAGGGTGGGCGTTATGTGGATCATTCGGGCGTGAGCGGTTTGGATTTCGCCGATGACAGCCGGGCGTTTGCGGTGACGGATTTCGATGGCGATGGGTGTCCGGATTTGATTCTGAAGAGTCGGCGGGGGCCGCAGGTCCGGGCGATGCAGAATGATTGCGCGGGGGGCAAGGCGGCGATTTCGGTGGCGCTGAAAGGCACGCGTTCGAACCGGGATGCCATTGGGGCGAAGGTGGAAGTGAACGGCCAGGTGCAGTGGCTGAGCGCGGGCGGCGGGTTTCTCTCGCAACACTCGAAGCGCCTGCATTTCGGGCTTGCGGGACGGGAGCGGGCGGAGGTGAAGATCACGTGGCCTTCGGGTTTGGTGCAGTCGCAGGGCGGCCTCGAAGCAGGCTACAGCTACACAATTACCGAAGGGCAGGCGACGCCGATGCGGACTGCTTTCCGGGAGCGGAAGGGGTGGCGGGATACGCCGGTGGCGGGAGAGAATTCTACAGATTTCGGCGACACCTGGCTACTGGAACCGGTGCCCACACCGCAGAAGGAGAAAGGCCCTGGCTTCATCACGCTGCGTGCTGAGGATCTGGCGAAGCAGCCGGACGATGTGGCTGCCACGTGGTCTTTGTTCCACCGGTATTTGTTTGAATACCGGGCGGAATTGTCGCTGCCTCTGACGATGCTGATAGACGGGCAGAGCCGTGCGCGAAAGATTTATGCGAAGCCGCCTTCCGCGGCCAGGATGAAGGCGGATCTGGCGGGCGGAGTGGCCGCGCTTCCCTTCCCCGGTCGCTATATGGTGCCACCACGCCGAAACTACTTCAAGCTGGGTGTGGCGTTCTATTGGGCGGGCTATTCCGACCGGGCGTTACCGTATCTCAAAGAGGAATTGCGGCATCGGCCAGATAACTGGAATGTGTTGCTTGCCCTGGGGCGTATTCAACAGGAGTTGGGCCAGCTGGATGACGCACTGAGCACGTTCCGCAGGGTGCAGGCGGCGCGCCCGGGGTACGCGCCTGCCATCGTGAACGAAGGCATGGTGCTGCTGCGAAAAGAGGACCCAACTGCTGCGAAGGCGACGTTGCTGCGAGCCATGGAGGCCGATGGGAAATCTGCGGAAGCCGCCAACGAACTGGGGCTGATGGCGGCACAGGCGAACGAGCGAACCGAAGCACGTAACTGGTTCCATAAAGCGATTGAAGCGGTCCCCGGACATGCGGAAGCGGTGAATAATCTGGGGGTCTTCTACGCACAGATCCGGCAGTTCCCGGATGCGATAGCGGCGCTGCGATACGGTCTGCAATTCAATCCTGCGAATGAGTCTCTGCACCTGAATCTGTCGCGGGTGTTTGTGATGATGGGACAGCGGGATGAAGCCCGCGCGGTGCTGACGCAACTGCTGGAACGCCGCCCGGACAGCACGCTGGGCCGCAAGCTTCTGAACGAACTGGAATGAACATGAACCGTCGCCAATTTCTTGCAATATCCGCAGTCGGAACTTCGGCCGGCGCGCAGACAGCGGACGACAACGTAACGGCAGAACTGCCGGACATGTTATTCAACTATTTCGCGCGGCGCTTTGAGAAAGAAGTGAAGCGCGGGGGATCGGTGCGCGAGAAACTGCGCCAGGCGGCCGGCCCCTGGCCGTCGGCCACGCCACTGAAGCCGCAGGTGGTGAAGACTATCGCGCGCAAGGGTTATCGCATTGAGAATATCCGGTTCGAAAGCCGTCCGGATTATTTCGTGAACGCGAATCTTTACGTTCCCGCAGGACTGACCGCGCCCGCACCGGCCATCGTCATGCCACACGGCCATTTCGATCCGGACCGCATGACCGGTGACTACCAGCAGATCTGTTTCGACCTGGTGAAGAACGGCTCGCTGGTGCTTTCCTACGACCCCATCGGGCAGGGTGAGAGACGCCAGAAATGGACCGAGCCTGGCACTGAATTCGATTCACTTTTCTCCACCAGTCTGGAGCATGCGCTGATTGGGAACAAGCTGGCATTGCTCGGCGAGAGTTCGGCGGGCTGGCAGGCGCGGGACGGGATGAGGGCCATCGA
Source organism: Bryobacterales bacterium (assembly GCA_038319515.1). Lineage (GTDB taxonomy): Bacteria > Acidobacteriota > Terriglobia > Bryobacterales > Bryobacteraceae > BOG-234. The sequence continues at coordinate 4,125 of JBBQDH010000100.1, read as the reverse complement.
TTATCTTCTGACGCGCCCCGACGTGGATCCAAAACGGATTGGATTCGCAGACCATTCCGACAATGGATCCGAGTCTTCGATTGTGTGCGCTCTGGATGAACGAATCGCGTGTGCGGCGCTGCATGCACCTCGTTTCGCCCAACGCTGGCCACTCGACAAGACAACGTGGATCGTGATGGACGACACGCAGGAGTATCTGCACGGTGCGGCTGCGGCGGGGCTGGATATCCGCGACATCTTTGGTGCCATCGCGCCACGGCCATTGCTGGTGCTGGTGGAGGACCGCGACAGCGGGTTCAACGGGGGGCCTTTTGAAATCAGCAGTGCCGATGATTCCGCTGACTGGCCAAAGCGCCTGCGCCTTGATACTGTGCGTTGGTTCGCGCGTTGGTTCAAGACCCCGCCAGTGTCGGATGAGACCAGTGTCACCCCGGAGATGGTGTCTGCGCTGCATGTGCCGGATACAGGGAAATCAGTGTATTCGGTGATTCGGGAGCGCGCCGCCAGGCTGCCCGCAGGGAAGCCTTCCGTGGCAGAACTGCGGCAGTTGATTGCCCCGTTGACGGCGCATAGTGAGGCACCACGAATTCTCAGTTCCGAATCGCTCGGCGGCGCGAGGCAAGACCGGCTGCAATTGCCTTCGGAGCCCGGTATCTGGTTGCCTGCAACGCTGCAGCATCCGGCGACGCCGAATGGCAAAGTGGTGGTTTACACCACCGGCGATGTGACGGCACTGGACCCGCCCGGCGGCGACTACGACGAAGAGACAGCTGCGAAGGATCTGACGGCGCAGACGCTTGCTTCGAAAGGCTTCACGGTGCTTTCTGTCGATGTGCGCGGCATCGGAGGGACTGCTCCACGCATTCCGCGCCGGGGCTTCCGGGTACCGTACCACCATCTGATGAATCGCGACATGGCGTTTGCTTCGATGGCATGGTCACTGAACGACAATCTGTTTGCCATGCGTGTTCGGGACCTGTTGCGCGCGGTGGATTTCGCGGCGGGTCTTGGCGAGGTTTGGCTGGCCGGCAGGGACATGGGCGCGCAATGGGCGGTCTTCGCGGCTGCTCTTGATCCGCGGGTTAAGAACGTGACTACTCAGAACGGTCTGGCGGCCTGGAGACTGCTGCTGGAGCATGACCGGTATCACCAGGCGTCCAGTCAGTTCCTTTGGGGCGGGTTGCCCCGGTTCGATCTCCCTCAAGTGACGGCGTTGATTGCGCAGAGTCGGGTAACGCTTATCAGCCCGACGGGCCATAATAGACAGGTTTTGGGGGCGACGGAAGCGCAGCAGATTTATGCCGGCACGGGCGCGACGATTGCGTTCGGCGGCACCCTGGCGGATTTGAGCGATTAGCCTGCTATTGCTGCTGTTGTTGCTGCTGTTTGTAGAGCCCTTCGTCTGCTTCGATTGGGGGAACGGCGGCAGTTTCTTCCAGTAGTTCAGTGCCCTCGTCATCCAGGGCAGGCCTGACCAGAACATCCACGGACAGGCTCTGTCCGGCGTGGCCTTTATAGACGCCGCGAACCGGCGGGACATCGCCGTAGTCCCGGCCGTAGGCGATGCGGATATGCTGCTCATCCACGAACTGCCCCGCTGTGGGGTCAAGGCCGATCCAGCCGGTTTCCGGGATATAAGCCTGCACCCATGCATGCGATGCCAGCCCACCGATCACGCGTTCCATGGCGCCCTGTTCATCAGTTGTCTGGCGGGGCACCAGATAGCCCGACACATAGCGAGCGGGCACGCCGCGCGCACGCAGAATGGAGAGCAGCAGATGCGAAAAATCCTGACAGACGCCGGAGCGGCTTTCGATGCAGTCCGCAACCGACGAATGCACGTGGGTGGCGCCGGGCTGGTACCTGAAGCCCTTGTAAATCATTTCGGCGGCAGACTCGGCAAACCCTTGCACCGTGCCGTCTGCAAGCGCTTCCGCGTCTTGAACCAGTTGGTTCACTTCCGGCAGATCCACGCAATACTTCGACGGCGTGATCCAGTCGAAGTAGTCATCCAGAAGATCATCGTGGGTGCGCGTCAGCTCTGCCAGTGTCATCGCGGAACGCGGCAGAGGCGCTTGCGGATGCACCAGGATGACGGCCTCCGACTCGACCCTCAGATAGCGATGGTCGGGCAGGATGTGAAAGAGGTGAACCCAGTTGCCGTAAAAATCCTGATGGCCGATGGCTTTCGCCGCCGGTTTCGTCGTGATGCGGAACGACAGGCAACTCTGCGACTCATCATGCCGCGGCCGAAGCCGCAGCTCATTGTAACTTTCAGAAACCGGACCGTCATACCGAAACTGGGTAACGTGCACCAGTTTGTAGCGATTCACGCAGACACCGCGTAGTAGAGATAGGTCGCGGTAATCTGTGCGCCGATGGTGCGGCAGGTTACCTGGAGTTCTTCCAGGTAGTTATGCAGGCCACCGGAGAAGATTTCGTCAATACTGTCGTACGTCAATTGCTCATGAGTACGACCGGTGAGACGTTCCGCTTCATTGGCGTAGGTGCCGGGCACAGATTCGCTGATGGCGTACAGGGAGTTCTGCAGCACACCGAGGTTAAAGCGGACAGAACGGGGATGCCGCGGATCAAGCAATAAGAGTTCCGCCACTTTCTCCGGCTCAATCTGCGTATATTGCCGCTTGTAGAATTCGTACGCCGCCACCGATTTCAGCACCGCCATCCACGCGTGGCTGCGGGTATCGTTCAGGACTGTCGGGCCTTCCAGCAACTGATGGTAGTGAACATCCAGAATGCGGGCCGTCATTTCGGCACGTTCGAGGGCGCAGCCGGCCTGTAGAAAATGCCAGCCTTCGTCGCGCGGAAGTGTCGCATCGCAAACGCCGTGGAATCGATGGCCGCCACGCTTTACAGCATCGCAGAAGCGGGCAAGGTCTTCGCCTTCGTCACGCAGCTTATTGATCTTGTGATAAAGGCCGTTGATGTCTTCCCACAGTTCGCGGGAAATGCGGTCCCGAATGGTGCGCGCATTCTCACGGGCGTTGATAATGCATTGCGCGATGGAGTTGGGATTGTCCTCAGAGTATCCAAGGAAGTCGAAGGCGGTTCGCGCGATGGCTTCATCGTATTTCTGATAAAAGCGGGCACGTTCCCCGGTAATGGTAATCAGCGGATCCCAGCGCAGTTTATAAGTGTCCGGCGGCTGCTCCAGAAGCATGTGATAGTTCACGTCCAGGATACGGGCAGTATTATCTGCGCGTTCCATGTAACGGCCGACCCAGAAGAGGGAATCGGCAATGCGTGAGAGCATCATTTATTCATCACCTCGCAGGACCCATGTGTCCTTGGAACCGCCGCCCTGCGATGAGTTCACCACCAGCGAGCCTTTTTGCAGGGCCACGCGGGTCAGGCCGCCGGGCACGATGGTCACTTTTTCGCCGTCGTAGAGGCAATAGGGCCGCAGGTCGACGTGCCGCGCACTCAGGCGGCCTGTCGTCGGATCGAAGGACGGACAGCAGGAGAGCGGAATCACGGGTTGCGCAATATAGTTTCGGGGGTCTGCTTTGAGCTTTTCACGGAAGTCCTCAATGGCCTTTTTATCAGACGCCGGCCCCATCAACATGCCATAGCCACCAGATTCACCCACCGCTTTCACCACCAGGTCTTTCAGGTTGTCGAGAACATAGTCAAGCTGCGTGGGATTGGAGCAAAGAAACGTATCGACGTTATTCAGAATCGGGTCTTCGCCCATGTAGTATTTAATGAACGCCGGCACGTAGGCGTAGATCGCTTTATCATCCGCCACACCGGTGCCCACGGCGTTCGCCATCGCGATATTTCCGGCGCGGTAGGCATTCATCAGGCCTGGCACGCCCACCACGGAATCGGCGCGGAACGCCAGAGGATCGAGGAAGTCGTCATCTACGCGGCGGTAGATCACATCCACGCGTGTGAGGCCGTGGATGGTCTTCATATAGACCACGTCGTCCACGACCACCAGATCGCGGCCTTCCACCAGTTCGATGCCCATTTCCTGCGCGAGGAAGCAGTGCTCGAAGTAGGCGCTGTTATAGAGACCCGGCGTGAGCAAAACAATGACAGGACGATCGCCGGTTCTGGGCGACAGGCTGCGAAGAATTTGCGCCAACTCGTTCGGGTAAT
>JBBQDH010000099.1:0-20446 GCA_038319515.1 Bryobacterales bacterium | reverse complement strand
ATCCGTGAACAGAATAAACGACGGCGGGCGCACGCCCGTCTGCGTAATATACAGAATCTTGCGCTCTTCGAAATGAAGATCCGCCACAAACCGATTCAGTTCACCCGTGGTAACGCGCTTGGTCGCCGACTCGTAGCATTCCTTGACCAGCGGATACACCTTGTTCAAGCCCGAACCCATCTTGGCTGACAGGAAAACAACCGGCGCATATTCGAGGAACTTCAGGTTGTACCGAACGTCCTCTTCGAATTCTTTCTTCTTGCCCGTCGTAATCAGATCCCATTTGTTGACGCAGAGAATCACGGACCTGCCGCCTTCATGCGCATAGCCCGCAATGGTGGCGTCCAGACCGAGCACGCCTTCGCTCGCGTCCATCACCACAATCACGACATCCGCCATGCGGATATTGCGGAGCGCCATCACGACGCTCATCTTCTCCGCCATCAGCTTGGTCTTGCCTTTACGGCGAATACCGGCAGTATCGATGAACGTGTAATGCGTTCCGTCATGCATCACTTCTTCGTCGACGGAATCGCGCGTGGTGCCGGCGATGGGCGAAACAATCGCGCGGTCCTCACCCAGCAATGCGTTCAGCAGCGTTGACTTTCCGGCATTCGGGCGCCCAATGATCGCCACGCGGATCCGATGTGCCTCCGGCGCCTGGATGCTTTCCTCAATGCCCTCGGTGACGTGATCCAGAAACAGATCCATCCCCAGTCCGTGCTCGGCTGAGACCGGGAAAATATCCTTGATTCCCAGCGTGTAAAAATCGTGGACCAGTGCTTCTTTCGGGCCGGTATCCGCCTTGTTCACGCAGAGGGTAATTGGCTTGCCAAGCTTTCGCAGCATCGCAGCAAGCTCCAGATCCGCCGCAGTGATCTCGCTGCGGCCGTCCACGACGAAAACCACGTGTCTGGCGGTTTCCAGCGCAACTTTCGCCTGTTTCAGGATTTGACTCGGAATGTATTCGGCATCGCTGACGACAATTCCACCCGTATCAATCAGCTCGAAACGACGGCCTTCGTGGCTCGCGATTCCGGAGAGGCGATCCCGGGTGATCCCCGGCTCGTCCCCGACAATTGCGCGCCGCTGTCGGGTGATCCGATTGAACAGAGTGGACTTGCCGACATTCGGCCTGCCGACGATCACAATCGCCGGTAGTTCGTTGGGCATTAACTGTCATGATAGCAATGATGGGCGTTGGCTTGACAGTGGTACCGGAAAAAGCAGGGCAGAGCCGCGAGATCAAACGCTTCTTCCTGCCGGGTGGCGCACTGTCCGCGGCGCACCCCGCTTTCGAGTCCAGACCGGGGCAGGTGGAGATGGCGCTGGCAGTCGATGAGGCGCTCTCCCAGGGCCGAAAGCTGATTGTCGAGGCCGGTACGGGAACAGGGAAAACGCTGGCCTACCTGGTCCCGGCGCTGCTCTCCGAACGCCGGGTTGTCGTCTCAACCGGCACCAAAGCTCTCCAGGAACAGCTCTATTTCCGCGACATCCCGTTCCTGGAAAAAGTGCTGGGACGCCCCCTGCGCGTCTGTTATATGAAGGGTCGCAGCAACTACGCGTGCCGCCAGAAGATCTATGACGCGGAGAACACGCCGATCCTGAGCGGCCTTGAAGAGGTGGCCGATTTCACCATCATCCGTGACTGGGAGAAGGAAACGGAGTACGGCGACCGTGCCGAGGTTCGCGAACTGCCGGAAGACAGTTCCGCCTGGGGGAAGATCGACGCTCGCAGCGAGCTTTGCGCCGGCTCGAAGTGCAAGCAGTTCGACCGGTGCTTCATCACGCTGATGCACCAGCGGGCGGCTGACGCGGACATCATCATCGTCAACCACCACCTGTTTTTCGCGGATCTGGCCGTACGCCGCGACGAACAGGGGTCGATTTTGCCGGACTACAACGCGGTGATTTTCGACGAAGCCCACGAAATCGAAGACATCGCCGGGCAGTATTTCGGCTTTCAGGTGAGCACTTACCGGATTCAGGACCTGCGCCGGGACATCGCCGTGCTTTCCCGCGCCCGCAAGTTCGGATCGGAGGAGCTGGACCGGATCCTGATCCGCCTTGACGAAATCTCCCTGCAGTTCTTTGATGCCCTGCCCGGTGGTGACGGGCGCGCCAGCTTCATGGGCCGTGAGGCCTTCGTCGACCAGAACCAGGCGACCTATGCCGACCTGATCGCGGCGTTCGATCTGCTGATGAGCCACCTGAAAATCATTCAGGACGCCCCGCAGGAAGTAATTCCGTTATTCCGGCGCGCTTCAGAAATCCGCCAGGCGCTGCAGTTCCTGATCGAAGGAGAGGACCCGTCTTTCGTTCACTGGATTGACCGGCGCGGGCGCAACGGCGTGTTCCTGCAAGCCACGCCCATCGACGTGGCGGCTCTGTTGCAACAGAACCTTTGGGAGAAAATTGACGCGGCGATTCTGACTTCGGCGACGCTTGCCGTAGCCGGAGGCTTCGACTATGTGCAGGCTCGGCTGGGCCTCGAACACGCACGGACCCTCGTCGTCCCCAGCCATTTCGACTATCAGAAGCAGGCGCTTTTGTACGTCCCGAACCACCTGCCGAACCCCTCCAGCCCGGCTTATCTGAAAGCCGCCACCGAGGAAATCCTGCAAATCCTGACCGCCAGTTGCGGTCGCGCGTTCGTCCTCTTCACCAGTTACCAGCAGATGCGCCAGGTGTACGACCGCGTTTCGCTCAGCATCCAGTTTCCGGTCCTGCTGCAGGGAACGGCCCCGAGGATGGCGTTGCTGGACGAATTCCGCGAGACGCCGAACTGCATTCTGTTCGCGACATCCTCATTCTGGCAGGGGGTTGACGTGCCTGGCGACCAACTGAGCTGCGTTATTATTGATAAGTTGCCGTTCGCGGTTCCGAACGACCCGGTGGTGGAGGCTCGTATCCGCAATGTACGTGAGGCGGGCGGGAATCCTTTCTACGATTACCAGATCCCGCAGGCTGCCATCGCCCTGAAACAGGGGTTTGGGCGCCTGATTCGCACAGCGTCGGACAGGGGCGTGCTGGCGCTTCTGGATATCCGCATCACGCAGCAGCGCTACGGCCAGGTCTTCTTCGACAGCCTGCCCGATTATTCGTTCAGCATGGAATTCGAAGAAGTGGAGAAGTTTTTCGATGTATGAAGTCGCAGTAGAACACACTTTCGCGGCAGGGCACGCCCTCCGCAATTACAAGGGCAAGTGCGAGAACGTGCACGGGCATAACTACCGTGTGCGGGTGACGTTGCGCGGCGAAACGCTGAATAAGACCGGTATGCTGGCGGATTTCACGGAAATGAAGCGACTGCTGCGGGCGATTTCCGAGCCCCTGGACCACTTTTTTATCAACGATATCCCGCCGTTTACTGAGCTGAACCCCACGGCGGAGAACATGGCGTGGTACTTTTGCACGAAATTGCAGGAGCAGCTAAAACTGGATGTTCCGGTCGAAGTGGCTGAGGTCAAAGTCTGGGAAACAGATATTCAGTCCGCCACGTACCGGCCTGAAGCGAAATAGCGCCCGCCTTTGATGTATACGAAAGTACGATACACATCATGAGAACCAACATCGTGATTGACGACAAGCTCATGCACGAAACATTGCTGGCGACCGGATTAAAGTCTAAACGTGCAGTGGTAGAACTGGGTCTTCAAACGCTGCTGATGTTGCGCCGTCAGGCTGAAATTCGCCGGTTCCGCGGCAAACTCGATTGGCAGGGTGACCTTGAAGCCATGCGGACTGACCATTGATTCTGGTCGATTCCAGTGTCTGGATCGACTATTTCCGAGGCACCGTCACCGAACAGACGGAAACGCTGGACAGGTTGCTGGGACGGGAGCCGCTGGCGACAGGGGACCTGATTCTGACGGAGGTCCTTCAGGGTTTCGGGAATAAAAGGGATTTCGACCACGCCCTGAGTTTGCTGACTTCGCTGGAGATTGTGGAACTGAGCGGGGTCGAGGTCGCTATTGAGGCGGCCAGAAACTTCCTTGCACTGCGCTCGCTTGGCGTCACTGTTCGGAAAACCATGGATACGATCCGTTCGTGCGGCATTTAGGATTGCAGGTTATCTGAAAACGGGCAGGCAACAGCCAAGGTCCTGTCGCCTGCCCTGGCCTTTTTACTCCTGCCAGTAAGTAACGAGCAAACCTTCGCCCGCCACATCGGCATCGATCACGTAGTCCTCCAGACGGATGGAGTTCGTCCCGTCCTGTGACTCGACAGAGAACGATTCAGAAAAACCGCCCGACGCGTTCGGCCACAAAATACGGGCCACGCCGCCGAGGGTCGCCTTGGTCATGCCGGTGGTTCCGACGTAGGTCTTGCCCGTAAGTCCGGGAATCACCTGAAAGAACAGCTTGTTGGCTGTCAGAGTTGCATCAGTGGTGAGGGGAATGGGTGTGCCAGGCGTCAGAACGGAAACGCGGCCCTTGCAATTGATATTCACGTAAGTCTCCTTGCCCGGAGATTAGGCGGGGAGAATTCCGTGGCCACCCGAACCAGACGGGTAAACCACTGAAACAAAGAACCATTCTGTTCCAAAAAAGATGGGAACGAAATTATTGCGCCGGACCCGGTTCGCGCACCTGCCGGATCAGCTTGTCTTCAAAAGCAAAATCTGGTTTCTTATCCGCCCCGTGCTTCAGGTACCACTTGTGGGTCTCGCGCAAACCGACCGCGAACGGCGTCATCGCGACGTTCAGAACCCGCTTCACCCTGCCGCCGGCCATGGTGATCGGCGGCAGATCGTAATACTGGCCAAAGTACAGAGGCTCCACAAACGCGTTCCCGCCCGCGCGCACAATCAGATCCCTGGGGACGCGCACCAGCGTCGGAACCTTCCCCATCACCTTAGCGAATTCCGTCACCACTTCCACCTGCGTCAGAGGTTTATCATCCGCCACATTGAACGCGCGCCCCGGCGCCGTATGTTTCGCCAGTGCATTAAAGCAGGCCTCCACCAGATCGTTCACATACACGAACTGCATCAGCCGGTTCCCGTCGCCCGGAATAATAATGGGCCGGTCCAGCTTCAGGCGGTCCCAGAAGAACGCCTCCCGATAAAACGGATTCTCCGGCCCGTAGACGAACGGCGGACGCATGGTCACCACCGGAAACCGGGTTTCGTGGTACATGCGGAACAGCGCGCGTTCGCTGCCGGCCTTGTTCCGCACGTAGTCGTTCGCGTGCATGTCAGAAGCCAGAGGATCGTCTTCTGCGTGGTTCAGACCGTCGCCATAGGCCGCCACGCTCGACATAAAGATGTAGCGGGAAAGGTCGCCGGGAATGGCCCTGGCGGTTGCCTCCACCTGCTGGGCGGTCGTACCTCGTTCCCAGTCATAGGCGATATCGTAAACCGCGTCGAAGCGCATTCCGGAAAGAGCTTCCCGGATGGTCGCGGCGTCATTCCGGTCGCCGACCGCATTCCGCACCTTTCGGCCAAAAGGATGTTCCGCCTTCCGGTGAAGGATAGTGACCTCGTGATCGGCAGCCAAAAGCCGTTTCACCAGGAGTTTGCCGATAAACAGCGTTCCACCGATTACGAGTACCCGCATCGTGTCTTCGCACCTGTCCGTACGGACCGGTCCCCTCGCAGGAAGCCGGCCCGGTTATTTAATCCGTGTCTCTAGTCGTAGTATTCCAGACCAAGGTGTGTGATGAGCTGTTCGCCCTTCATCCAGCGCAGCGTGTTCTTCATTTTCATCAGTTGAATGAAAATGTCGTGCTCGGGATACAGCCCCGGCGCCGTCATGGGCGCCTTGAAGAAGAAGGAAAGCCATTCCTGCACGCCGCGCATATTAGCGCGCTGGGCCAGATCCATAAAGAGAACCAAATCGAGCACCAGCGGAGCGGCCAGAATCGAATCCCGGCAGAGGAAGTCGATCTTGATCTGCATCGGGTAACCCAGCCAGCCAAAGATGTCGATGTTGTCCCAACCTTCCTTCGAATCTCCCCTTGGAGGATAGTACTCGATTCGGACCTTGTGGTAGAGCTCCTTGTAAAGATCGGGATATAATTCAGGCTGAAAAATCTGGTGAAGCGCCGATAGTTTCGACTCTTCCTTCGATTTGAACGAACCCGGCTCATCCAGCACTTCGCCATCGCGGTTCCCCAGAATGTTCGTCGAGAACCAGCCGTTAACGCCCAGCATGCGCGCTTTCAGGCCCGGCGCGATCAGCGTCTTCATGAAGGTCTGGCCGGTCTTGAAATCCTTGCCGGAGATCGGAACGTTGCGGTCGCGCGCCATCTGCATCAGGCATGGGGCGTCGGTGGTCAGGTGCGGCGCGCCATTGGCGTACGGCACGCCCATTTTGATGGCGGCATAGGCATAGATCTGGCTGGGGGAGATTTCCGGATCGTTGTTCACCAGTCCCTTCTCGAAGGCTTCCATAGACTGATGGACATCCTGAGGGCGGTGGAACACTTCGGTCGAACCGCACCAGATCATCGACAATCGATCACAGCCGCGGGTTTCTTTGAAGTTGCGAATATCATCCATCAGCATCTCGGCATGGTCCATCTTGGAGCCCTTGGGCTTCAGATTGGGTCCGTTGATGCGCTTCACATATTCGGAATCGAACACGGCGGACATCGGTTTGATTTTCTGGAGCGGTTCTTTCAACTGGTCAAGCAATGTACGATCCAGCACGCCCGCGTGGACAGCCGCCTCATAACAGTTCTCTTCGAAGATATCCCAGCCGCCAAATTCCAGATCTTCCAGGCCAGCCAGCGGCACGAAGTCCTTAATTAGTGGACTGTTATTATCCGTACGTTTTCCCAGACGGATGGCGCTTAGCTGAGTAATGGATCCGATCGGCTTCGCCATGCCACGCTTAATTGCCTCGACGCCGGCGATGAACGTCGTGGTGACGGCTCCCATTCCGGGGGTCAGGATACCAAGTTTCCCTTCAGCGGGCTTGATATGAGGCGTGGGTTTCGATGCCGGGTCAGGTGTTGTGGACAAATGATTTAGCTCCTTTTGGGCAGATTGCGATTCAGGGCGCGCGGTCTGCAATTCGGCGTGCAATTCCATGAAACTATTGGAATTAAACCAAGCCGCTATAATAGCAGTTTCATGCGCCGACAGACCACCCCCATGAGCGCGATCATCGCCGATGATGAGGAGTTGGCGCGGGCTGAATTGCGTTTTTTGCTGGAAGAAATCGGCGATGTAGAAATAGTTGGCATGGCGTCAAATGGTCTGGAAGCGGTGGAACTGATTCGCAAACTGGACCCCGCGCTGGCGTTTCTGGACATCCAGATGCCCGGGCTGGACGGGCTCAGCGTCGTTCGCAAACTTCGTGAGCAGGATATCGAGCCTCCCCATGTGATCTTCTCGACCGCCTGGGATCAGTTCGCCGTTGAAGCCTTCCGGCTGGAAGCGATGGATTTCATCCTGAAGCCGGTGGAGCGTGAGCGTTTGGTGGAGACACTGGAGCGTGCGCGGCGCCTGGTGGCTGACCGGATTACGGACCCCGCTCCGGCACCGGTCTCGACCCGGCCAACAGCGTTCAACCGGCTGCTGGTCAGAAACGGCGCCCGCAACATGATTGTGGACCCGCAGGAACTCATCTATGCCACTATCGACAGTGGCGTCATCACCCTGGTGACCACCCAGATGGAAGGGCAATCCAGCTTCCGCACTCTGGAAGAGCTCCAGGCAGCTCTTGATCCTGACCTGTTTTGGCGTGCCCACCGGTCTTTCGTGGTGAATGTGAACCGAATTCGCGAAGTGGTGCCATGGTTCAAATCCACGTACCAACTGAAGATGGACGACAAAAAAACGAGCGAGATCCCGGTCAGCCGCATGCAAAGCAAGCGATTGCGGGAAATGCTGAACCTGTAGGTTGCCCGGGTTAGTTATCCGGTGGCCGTTCGGCGTAGTCAATCACGATCACCGGAACCGGGATCTTCCGCGATTGCAGTTCGGGACCGAGCTGCCGGAGAGCGTCAAAAACAGTTGTTCCACCGGCTTTCAGAAGGCGCCGGCTTTCGATCTGCTTCCATGGGCGACTTCAAAACAAGGCGGTGGCGGCGCGGCCTGACCGAAAGGCAGCCCGGCGACAAGGAAGCCAGGTACGACGCTGGAAATCCTCAACGGTTCGATTCAGGTGGTGCTACGCCGCCCCTGCCATCGTTCTGATGCCGACCTGTTCCACCTTTAAACAGAACCGAAACAACGGATTGCAGCCGCGGCTGTTGACTCTCCAGACGGCTTTCAGAAATCGGGCACAGGAGTCTGGCAGGCCCAACCGGTAGGAGCCGCAGTGCTGTTTGGCGAGAAACACCGCTACCGGAGATGTCGCCCATTTCACTCCGTCTTCGGAAGAGAAAATGCGAACATCGAGTTCCTGCTGTTGTTTGACGTGGAAAATTTCAAGCGCCAGGACCAGTTCCCCGGCACCATTGGCTTCGAGCGGCAGAATCGTGCTCTCACCAGATTCGCGTACAGTTACCTCTTCAACCAGAAAACGGGGCATAATGCCTCCTTTTTCGCATGCAAAAGAAATTGTCAGCTGCCGGAAATTCTAATAGCGGCGAAGTCCGGCCAGTTGAGCTAATTGTACTCCCGCTGCCGCCAGAGTCTCGTATTTTTTGCAAAAACAAAAGCGAATCTGGCGGGAGCCCAGTTCGGAATTGTGATAAAAGCTCGATCCTGGCACAGCCGCCACGCCGATATGCTCCACCATGTAGCGCGCGAACTCAACATCGTTCGTCGCGCCAAACGGGCTGATATCCGTCATCACGTAGTAAGCTCCGTGCGGTACAAAGCAGCGGAACCCGGCCCCTTCCAGCATCTCCAACGCCGCTTTGCGTCTGCCTTCATATTCGGCGGAAAGGCCATTGAAGTACGCATCTGGCAGGTTCAGCGCCATCACGCCGGCCTGCTGCAGCGGAGTGGCCGCGCCCACGGTCAGAAAGTCGTGCACTTTGCGAATGGAATTCGAGAGATCCGGCGAAGCAATCACCCAGCCAACGCGCCAACCCGTCACCGAAAACGTCTTACTCATGCTGTTGATCAGGATGGTGCGGTCGCGCATTCCCGGCAGGGTGATCATCGGTATGTGGTGTTGACCGTCATAGGTGATGTGTTCGTAAATCTCATCCGTGATCGCCAGCGCGTCAAACTCCTGGCAGAGCGCCGCGATGTAAAGCATCTCTTCCATGTTGAAGACTTTGCCCGTGGGATTGTTCGGGGTGTTGATGATGATGGCCTTGGTGCGCGGCGAGAAGGCCCGGCGCAGATCTTCCGGGTCGAACGTCCAGTCCGGCGCGTGGAGTTTCACCAGTTTCCGTTCCGCGCCGCAGAGCAGCGTATCCGGATGGTAGTTCTCGTAGAACGGTTCAAACACCACCACTTCATCCCCGGGGTCCGCCACGGCAAGCAGAGATGCGATCATGCCTTCGGTCGCCCCGCAAGTGACGGTGATCTCGCGCTCAGGGTCAACAGGCAGATTGTAGGTGCGGGCGTATTTATCGGCGATTGCCTGGCGGAAGGGCCTGGTGCCCCAGGTGATTGGATATTGATTATGGTCGGCGGTAATGGCGTCAATGGCAGCTTGCTTCAGATCCACAGGCGCGGAGAAATCCGGAAAGCCCTGCGCCAGATTAACGGCGCCGTGGGCGTAAGCGAGGCGCGACATCTCCCGAATCACCGATTCGGTGAAATTCGCGGTGCGGGCGCTGCGAAAGCTCTTCAGAGCAGCTGCGGTTGACATGAAATGATCGTCTCATGCCGTGAGCGAATTGCACCGGCGGCAGGCGGAGGTGAACGATGAAATCCTTTATCGCGGCAGTTCTGCGCAGCACTGCAATCCTGAGCGCGCAGAGCTCACGCTCCTGCAAGCCACCCGACAGGACTTGTCTGTTCGGTCTACGTAAGCATTGAGAACGCTTTACCCGCCGGTGCGTTTTTTCACAGCGCCGGACTTCGTGGCAACGGTCTTGTGAGCGGCAGACTTCTTCGCGCTTACCGCAGGTTTGCGCGCCCTGGCAGTGGCCTTCGTGACGGTCCTGATCCCACCACCAGGCGTTCTGGCGGCCAGCGGCAGACTCGCCAGATTCACCCTGGGAACATCGGAAACATCCTTCACTTCCGCGACCAACTGGCGCTTTTCGCCGTAGAGCTTCCGATACATATCGGCATTGCGCAGGACCGCCTGCACATACTCCCGTGTTTCATTGAACGGGATGCTCTCCACAAACTCGGCCGGCTCCGTGTAGCGAATGGAAGTGAGCCATTGCCGCACGCGCCCCGGGCCGGCGTTGTAAGCCGCCAGCGTCTGCACCCAGTCCCCGCCCCAGCTATTCAGTTGCTCGCGCAGATAGTGCGTGCCCAGCTGAATGCTGACTGCAGGCTCCAGCAGAGTATTGGTGCCGGCCAGATGAACGCCCTGCTGTTTCGCCATCTGCCGGCCCGTGGCGGGAACCAGCTGCATCAGCCCGTAAGCGTTGGCATGGGAGTGGGCGGAAGGATTGAACTCCGTCTCCTGCCGGATCAGCGCGGCCACGGAATACGGATCCAGATCGTGTGATTTCGCCTGCCTCACCACGTCCTCTTTGTAGGGCAGCGGGAACAGGAGTTGCCAGAACTGCAGCGGGGCTTTTTCAAACGGCAGCGCCAGGTAATCGGTATTGAAGCTCTTCATGATGCGCAGCGCATGGAATGGTGTGGGCATACTGCGCGCCAGTTCCATCGCGAGCAGTTGCGGCTGTTCACCGTCCGTCTTTGCGCCAAAGCGAAGCTCGGCGTCCGCGACGTCCGGCAACCCGGCGAGCATCAGCAGGCGGGCGCGGTCAACCCGCAACTTCGTCGCCGCATTGGCGATGAGGGACGAAAAATCCCGATGTTCCGGCCAGTCAATTCCCTGCAGCCATTCCGTGGTCTCCGCCGCGGGCTTCGCGGCAAACAGTTTCGCGTCCTTGAGGCGTTCACGAGCCAGGACTGCATAGAAATAGTGGGGAAATTGCTCACTCAGTCGGTCGTAGTACGCCCGCGCCTCACCCCCGCGTCCGTTCTTCTCTTCCAAACGCCCCAAAAAAAACAATGCCGTGCCCGCGCGCGAGTCTGAAGGGTACCTTTCCGCCTGCTCGCGCAAGAGGTCAATCTGGTTTGCTGCACCATCGAGATAAGCATCCCAGGCCAGCCTCCAGTGGTTTGCCGCCAGCGAAACCTCAGCGGGGAACGAATCCGAAGCAATTTTGAACAACGGCGTGTATTTCGCACGCTCATTGGAGGCGACGTAGCGATTTCCGGCCGAAACCAGGGTCTTCAGACGCCACGGTGAGGTTGGGTAATGCTGGTTCAACTGGCGAACGGCATCGTTGATCTCGTTGTCGTCACCGGTCTTCTTCGCCGCTTCGGCCAGGAAATAAAGCCTGCGCGCATCGGTCTCTGAGCGAGCCACCTTCAGGCCTTTCAGATATTTCAGTGCCGCGGCGGAATCTCCGGACAGATGATCGGCAGCGCCGACGCCGACTTTGGCCTGGTCGCGATCAGGCTCCGGAAGAACCAGAGCCAACGCCGCATATTCCTGGCGCGCTTTGGCATACTCTTTTACATCCAGCCACTTCTGGCAGCGTTCCAGTTGTTGCAGCGGCGGCGGGTTCGGGAAATCGCGATTCAGCGCCGTGCGCAGGCGCTCCATCGCGGTGGAAGACAACGCGGCAAGCTCGGTGTTGGGGAAAGAGTAGAAGACCTTCTCATACGTCAGAGCCGCCTGCAGCTTTTCGCCCTGCGCTTCGTACGCCATGGCAAGAGCAAAATCGCCATCGGGTTGGGGCAGCATTTTATAGTCATTCTGCAGGATTGCCAATGCCCTCGCGTTGGAAGCGTCGGCGCGCTGGTCCAGCAAAGCCCGGGCATGCAGCAGGCTGATCTTCCCTGCCAGTGGCGACGATGCCGCCGGATGCGCCCGATAGGCCGTCAAATCCCGCACTGCGCCCTCAATGTCACCGGTCTGAATTTCGGAGGAAGCCAGGTGGTAGGCGATGTAGTCGGACAGCTTCGGAATCTGCGCCTGCAGGCCACGCAGGCTCTGGACCACGGCGGAATAGTCCTTCACGTTGTACGAATTGATTCCCTGGCCGAGCCTGGCGCTGCCCGCCGCAGTGGAGCCGACCGCAGTGGTGTCAGCGGCGTTCAGAAGTACCGGAATCAGGAGTGCAAGCGCCGGTATTCTCATGTGGTTAGGCTCATATGCTTAGACCATTGGCCCCGGATAATCGGGACCCAGAAGTCGGTCATCGTCGTGGGCAAGGCTTCGAAGCATTTCGAGGTGAAGATAATCCACCATGGTGGGCGATTTCGAAAGGAAGGTCTGCAGAAATTCACTGCGGGCTGCATCAATTTGCGTTCGCAGGCTGCCGTAGATATTGCCTGAAAACACACCCTTGCGAAGTTCCTCGGCCTGATAGAGGCGAAGCTCCGCGACTTTTACGCGGGCCACCCGCTGGGCTTGCAAATGCAGCTTCTGATCGTCGGCGGAAAGGTCGCTCCATTTTTGCGAGACCGTTTGGGGCGTCTGCGCCGCGCGCGCCGATTCAGCGGGCACCGTAACCGCCGCCGCGGCGATCTGCACCAGTTCCGGATTTTTCAGAGGCACAATCGCGGGGGCCACCAGCAATTCGAGCTTCATCCCGGCGGCTTCACACAACAACTCCAGCGGTGCGGGCGCCACTTTTCCGGACGCAAGTAATACAGCCACAACATTTTGACGCGCGGAGACGGGGAAGAGATACGCCCTCGGTGTGGTCTCATCGCCGGTCGCGAGAGCGTTCGCAAGCGCAGCAGAGAGTTCGGCTTCTGTAGCAACGGCTGTTACCGGGTCTTTCGTATCGACAACAGTGCGAAACGCGCCCGCCGCGGCCAGGGAAAATTGAAGTTCATCCTCGTGGAGCAGACCGCGCAGGGCAAGAGAACGAGCGCTGTCATCCTGAAGCGCAAAGACCGCTGCCGCAGGGGCCCAGGCCACTGTTGATTCCACCAGCAACTGCAGCACGGCTGCCTCGGAAGGGGATTGCCGCAACCGCCGCAGCGCCTGATTCAGCGCTTCCGCAGTCGCCCGGCGCCCGGCTTCCCTGCCCTCGTTTGAGGACTGGTGACGTGCCGCATCCAGCTGTGCGGTCGCGGCATTTTTTTCCGCCTGCAACGCTTGTGTAAGGGAGTCCTCATGCTGCGCCTTCAACTGCGCTGCAGAAGCCTCCAGTTCCCGGGCCAGGGTCACAGACAGCTCCGCAGCCAGAGCCGCCTGGTGCTGGTCGAATATGGCTTTCCATTTGCCTAAGGCGTGGTCATCCATCCTTCTTATGGTACGGCACTGGTCCATGCTAAAAATCGGCAACGGAAAAACGCTTGTGAGACTCGCCTTTGCTTTCCCCGCGCTCGCCCTTGTCTGCAGGTTCACTGCGGATTTCGGCGCGTTGCCTGTATTCCGACAAAAATCCGTGGAACCGTGGGGGCGAGCACACCTCGGAAGGGAAGCCGGGGCCGGGTGCGGAAACAGACCAGGCCTGCGGGATGAAGCGGTGATTTATCGACGGTCGTCGCCGCGGATCTTCGAGAGTAGCCGCAGGATTTCGAGGTACAGCCAGACCAGCGTGACCATCAGGCCAAATGCGCCGTACCACTCCATGTACTTCGGCGCGCCGCTGGCGGCACCCTTTTCAATGAAGTCGAAGTCGAGAATCAAATTCAGCGCGGCGACCACAACGACCACGACACTGAACAGAATCCCGATAGGGCCATTCCCGAAGATGCCGGGAATCTGCACGTTGAAGAAACCGAGGATCATGCTCAGAAAGTAGACGAGCGCAATGCCACCGGTGGCGGCAACGATGCCGAGGGTGAGCTTCTCACTGGCTTTGATGAGACCCGAGCGGTAGGCCAGCAGCAGGCAAAACGCGGTGCCGAACGTGGCGGCTACGGCCTGGATGGCAATGCCTGGAAAGCGCAGTTCAAATGTGGCGGAAATGCCACCGAGAAACAGGCCTTCCAGCAACGCGTAAATGGGGGCCGTAACGGGCGACCACTCCTTCTTGAAGATAGTGACCATCGCGGCGATGAAGCCGCCGAATGCACCTACCATGATGTAGCCGCCCACCCCTGATGACGGCAACTCACCGGTGGCGGTCAGGCTGAGCGAGGTGAAAAACTGATTCCAGACGAAGGCCGCGCTCAACATCACCAGCACGATGAGAATGCCGGCTTTGTTCACTGATCCGGCGATCGTCATGCCTTGGCCATAGCCAACGTGCTGCGCGGGGACGTCGTAAGTGTTCTTGCTAAATACAGGGTTTGAGGATTGCATAATGGTTTCTCAGTTTCCGTTGCTACTGATTAGATGCGCCGTCTTCAATATAGGCTACATCCGGGACTGGCGGAACTCGCGCCAGCCAACTTTCCAGCGTCGTCAACAGGCTGGATAAAAACGACGACCTTAGTACCGGGGCAGGTGCAAATCATCAATGCCAGAAAACGCTAAAGAGGGAAGCGGCGGCATGCGCGGCTTCCCTCTATGGTTTGGCGCTCTTCCACCAGCAGAGGTGGTAAATCCCGGCCTAGCCTGCTTTCTCGAGGAGCGTCACGCAGATTTTCTGGCTCAGGACCATCTCTCGGGTTACCTGGAACTCCTTGACCTTCTTATAAGATGGCAGGAAATACATCAGGTCCAGCATGAGGTCTTCGATGATCATCCGCAGACCGCGCGCGCCGACTTTGCGTTCCAACGCCAGAGCCGCAATCGAATCGAGCGCATCGTCTGTAAAGCGCAGCCGGACGTTCTCATACTCGAACAGCCGCTGATATTGTTTGATGATAGCGTTCTTTGGCTTGCTCAGAATCTGAATGAGTGCTGCTTTATCCAGGTCTTCAAGCGTGGCCACAACCGGCAGGCGACCGATGAATTCCGGGATAAACCCGTACTTGATCAGATCGTGCGGCTGCAGGTTCTTGAGCAGATCGATATCGCGGCGGTCGCTGATGCCGACCGTCTTCGTCTGTTCCGTTTTGCTCTCTTCCTGGTGGAAGCCGATGGATTTCTTGCCCACTCGCCGGGAAATAATCTTTTCGAGGCCAACAAACGCCCCGCCGCAAATGAACAGGATGTTCGTCGTGTCCACCGGGGTGAACTCCTGGTGCGGGTGCTTGCGACCGCCCTGCGGCGGCACGTTGGCAACGGTCCCTTCCAGAATCTTCAGCAACGCCTGTTGCACGCCTTCACCGGAAACGTCGCGGGTGATGGAAGGATTTTCGTCCTTACGGCAGATTTTGTCAATTTCGTCGATGTAGATGATGCCCTGCTGGCAACGCTGCACATCGCCATCTGCCGCCTGCAGCAGTTTCAGGATGATGTTTTCCACATCTTCGCCAACGTAACCGGCTTCGGTCAGCGTGGTCGCGTCAACAATGGCGAAGGGGACATCCAGAATTCGGGCTAAGGTCTGCGCCATCAGCGTCTTACCGGTGCCGGTGGGGCCAATCAGCAGGATATTTGATTTCGCCAGCTCGATCTCGGAATTGCGCATCCGGTTCATGTGGATGCGCTTCGAGTGGTTGTAAACGGCGACGGCAAGCTTGCGCTTGGTGGCCTCCTGACCGATCACGTACTGGTCCAGAAAGTCCTTGATTTCCAAAGGCTTGGGAATCTTATGGGGCCCGGCACTGGCAGGTTCCGGTTTATCGTCTTCCAGTATCGAGTTGCAGACGGCGATGCATTCATCGCAAATGTAGGCACGCGGATAGTCGCTCGGGGAGGAAATCAGCTTGCCAACAACGTCCTGACTCTTATGACAAAAGGAGCAACGCAGTGTGTCATCCGATCCGGCACGCTTCAAGCAGTTCTCCTTCCGCGGCGAGCACGATGGTGGGTGTTCGCGGGGTTCAATTCACTTTTTATTATCACTCTGATACGGATTTGAAGCAATGAGCTACGGTCGGATTACAATCAGAGTTTCAATTTGCATACTACCCCGACATCGTCGCAGTACCAGAGCCAGCCATCGCGAATGGTCATGCCGTGCGGCAAGGGGTCTGTGTCGGCAAGTTGAATCTTTTCAATCATCTGGCCGGTTTCCGCGTCGTGTTTGAAAAACGCATTCAGATTGCTGTCGGTCACCCAGAGGTACTTCCCTTCCCAGCCAATACCGTGTGGCCGGTTCGCCGCAGCAGGAAATTTCTTCTGTACAACCCAGGTTTTTGGGTCAATCTGGTACACCATGCGGGAAGGGGGGACCGCCATCCAGAGGTATCCGTCGCGCCATTCCTGGCCGTGCGCACCGGTTCCGGGGGCTTTACTCCCCCATGTGTCGCCCGCCTGAAAGCCGCCAATTACCTTCGGAGCCGCAGGTTTCGTGGCAGGTTTGGGCGCCGGTTTTGCCAGAGGACTGCTCCGGCCAGGCGGATCCCCCGCCATGTTGTAGATCACGCCGGCGCCAGGCGTGAAATGGCGCTCCAGCGTTTTGCCGGTCATGGCGTCCACCCGTACCGTCTCACGGCTGTAAGTCGAGCCGATCCAAAGGCTGCTGCCATCGAAGGTGATGCCACTCGATTTGTCGGTCTCGGTTTCGAATGACCGAATCACCCTGCCGGTTTCATAGCTGACCAGCGAAACCCTGCTGCCGTCAGACTGATCGATCAGCCACAGCCCGGCGTCGGTCGCCTGCATGCCATTCGGATGAGGATCGGGGGACTGGAAGACAATCGAGGGTTTTCCCACTTTGCGTACCGGGAGTTTATCGGTTGCGGCGGAAGCGAGAGCCGGTGCAGCGGCGGCGACAGTTAGAAAATTGCGGCGGTTCACGTGGGGGA
This sequence comes from Bryobacterales bacterium, assembly GCA_038319515.1. Classification (GTDB taxonomy): domain Bacteria; phylum Acidobacteriota; class Terriglobia; order Bryobacterales; family Bryobacteraceae; genus BOG-234. Next base: position 3,633 of record JBBQDH010000099.1, on the reverse strand, counting down.
GTCTATCACTACTTCCCGCCACGGTCCAGGCCAAACTTCGGCGATTTGGCGGGCCCGTCAATCCGGATCTTCAGGAACGTTCCTGCCCCGTTCTTCGCGAAAAACGGATCGACCGGGATCAGAGCCCAGCGCTTCCATCCCTTCATTGTCTTCGAGACCTTCGCTTCAAGCGACAGCGAACCGTGGAAATCAACCGTGTCGTTGCCCATGTCGTAGGCACCCGCAAGCTTGACATCCGCGCCCGGCGTGGAAAACGACAGCGAATGGAAATTCACCGTCTGATCCTCAATATGGAAGCTGCCGGTGATATTCGAAAGGACCTCCGAAATCTCCTCATTGTCGGGCTGCCCCTGACCGCGTCGGCTGAGCGAATCAATCTTGTCCTGCACCTGGGAACGAAGCAACTTGCCCTGGAAAATGGAGAACCGTCCATCCAGAATCAGCTTTTCTTTCACCTTCTGAGCGAGCGGCGGAATCACGATGCGTGCCTTGAGTGCCAGTTGCCCCTCCATCATTGGGGGCCCCTTCATGGCCAGCCGTAAGGCATCCTCAATCCGCCCCCGGGGCATATCGGCGTCGATGGTGATGGTGCGCCGCGTATCCCCATCGTGCCGCAACACGCTGCCGGTGGTGCTGAACTGCGTCTTGCCCAGCGTGGCATGCACGGGCTGGAGGACTGTGTTGCCGTTGCCGCCATCGACCAGCACTTCAAAGCGCGTGCTCAGGGGCACCGGATTGCCCGCCCTCTTGAGGCGGAAATCGGGAACAACAGCCTCCCCGCGGGCGGTAATGGCGGAAAGGGTGCCTTCGAACTGACCTGTGGAATGGAGAATGCCTGCGATGCCTTTGAACACCCCAAGGTCTGCGTCATCAAACGTGTATTTGCCTGCGAGCGGCGTGTCGCCAGGTTCCGATGCGGCCCAGGGCCCGAAGGTTCCGACACTGTGGATTTGCCCCGGAGGTTTCGGATTCGTCAGCATGGCGTCGTATTGCATGGCAGTGTTTCCACCAATAGATTGCAGGCGAAGCCAGGCGATATCGAACCGCAACGGGTTCTTGCCTTTGACCCTTGGAATGATGAGCAGTTGCGTGTTCGTCGCGATAACTTCTGCAATATTGACGTCGGTCGTTTGCCTGACTGCGGATCCGGCCAGGATGTGGCGTTCTCCTTTGGGCGGGACGTTGAGGATCATGCCGTCCACGGTCACGAGGCCGATGGTTTTCTGCGCTGCGAAGACGGCCCCGAGGTCCACCTGGAATGTGAATTTGTGAATCGAGAGCTCAGGAGGAAGATCGGTTTGCCCCGGCTGCTGCAAAACCAAATCAGTTCCTTTCACAGACACAAGAGTGCCGTGACCCTGATGCCAAAGGAGGCGGAGCGGTGACGTGGGGCCCAGGTGGATCTTCAAACTTCCCAAACGAACATCGCTCGCGAATTGCTGCCGCAGCCAGGCAATGGCCTGTTCACGAATATAGGGCTCGGCACGGCGCTGAATGACGATTCCTGCAATGAACATTGCCGCTACGATGAGTGCAGCCAGTGCTGCGAGCGAAAACAGCCATTTTTTGCGTTTGGTCATCAATGATCGCGACACCTTGGTGGGGGCAAGTTTGTGGCCATTCATGAAACGGGCAGATTGGGCCATGCGAACCGGAAACCCCCGGCAAGAGTCTGCCGGGAAGTTACCGATTTCGGATCCGTACCGCATGGACACAGAACTGGAAACAGATCTGCAAAGGGAGATCTTGAAACAGGAATATTCAGTTGAGAAAGAACAGTGGGCCGGAGCGCCTTGTCAGCGACGGCCCCGATCAAAGATCAAAACACAATCGGACACCCTTGGCTCCGGGTCATCTCAACGGCCCGAAGAATCTTTTCGGGGCGAGGGGTGGTGACTTCGGGTCGGGTTTCTCGGGTTTAAGGTGCCTCTTTGGCGGGATTCGGCAGGTTTTCGGAGGAAAACGGCGGGTATCCCGAGGGGGCTGAGGAGGGCAGGGTCCCGATAGGGAATCGGCTCATCCCATTGATTTCATTGGCAAGTGCCTTTTCAACAGGTGCGGGCGAAGGGTAGTTTCTCAGGTTCGAACTCGCAAACATCATTTTTCTTTTCTCCTTCGTTCCGATTTGGGCAGTTTTTAGCGAAGGTCCTCCAGACTGATTTCGCCCTCGGCTTTGACTTCGCGGCGGCGCCGGGCTTCGAGGAGAAAGGTGAGGGCATGGTTGTATTGGCGGTCGCAACGGGACCCGTAGCGACTCATGAGTTCAAGAGTGCGTGTGTGTTGGCTAAGGCCGGGGTAGGCGATGTAGGCGCGGGTGGCAGTGTCAGCGGGGAGCGGTGCTTTGTTCTCCTGTTCGGCGTGTTGGCGAAGCTGGCAGCGGACGGCGGCGCGCTCCATGCCTGCGAGTCGCATTTGACGCCATTTGGCGATGGCCATGGTCTCGATTAGGGTAACTTGATACGGGGATTCCGGGCGGAAAGTGGCTTCGAGGTCGGCCATGAAATAGTTGAAAATTTCGCGAGACTCACCTTCGAGAATGATTGCTTTGGCGACCACGCCGTGGCGGAAGTTATTGCGGACGGAACGGGCTTTGCCTTCGGGAGTGACGGGGCCACGGGATTTGGAGCCGTTGCGGCGGGAGGAGGCTCGCCGGGCTTCAGTGCGGGGTTTGGGGCCAGGCGGCTGGCTGGAGAGTTCGTCTTGATGGTTCATGGCGATTTGATTGTGTACCCGGGGCGGGACGGTGGGCGGGTTCTGAGGGGAGGAGAGACAGTTTTTTCAAGCAGTTACAGACGAAGATTCCTGCATTATTCCTGTGAACGGGATTTCGGGTTGGGTCAAACCACTTAACAACGGGTTGCAGGGAAACGATTTGCAAGTCGGGAATCCGGTGAAATCGCGGGGATTTGCGGTCGCAGAGGCGCACCTGACTTCGCGCGAGCCAGCACCGATCAGGAGATCGACGAAGGGAGATTGATACCGCTGACCGGTTGTTCACCTCCGGATGACGCCGCCTTCCCACTTATGCAGTGGTGGCTGCGCAGACTTTGGGGATGCGCGACTGTCAGATGTGCGGAGTCAAGACGACCCTGACGGCGTCGCTGCGCTCTGCATTGACCCGGTCCCGCTGCCGGGGGCAAGGAGCACCGGACGAGGTGGCTTTCTTTGACAGGGGAAAGACGGTTTCCGAAGTGGGAGCCTTCGTGTCAATTTGCACAGGAACAGGCTCGGGACAGGAACCGAAAGGCCGTTCGGCGGAGTTCGAGTTTACGACGGGGAGCCAGTCACTTGGGGGCCCGTTAGGACATTTTTCCAACTGAGGCCTGTCGCTTGACAGCACATCCGTTGGTCTCTCTCTTGACCCAGGTGGATGATCCAGAAGCTTTGTCACCGGAGCGATGGTGCTCAGCTACGATCAACGCGATGGCTCACTTCTTGTTTGTCGACGAGAGCGGATACGACAGTGGGCCGTCTCCTTATGGCGTGCTGGGCGGGATTGCCATTGCCGACCGCGATGTCTGGAATCTGATCAAGGCAATACAAGATGCCGAGATTCTGCATTTTGGCCGACGCTATTCTCTTGGCCATGGTGAGCTCAAAGCCAAGAAGCTGGTTTCCGCGCAGGTGTTTCGG
>JBBQDH010000098.1:0-20668 GCA_038319515.1 Bryobacterales bacterium | reverse complement strand
GGGGAAGTCGATTTCGCCATCGCCCAGATCGAAAATATTATTGGGGAATTTGAGGGATTCGTCGCGTTTCGCGTCTTTGTAATCCATCATCATCAGGCGCGACTTGTGCTTATTCAGGTTGTGAGCGGCGTCGCACCCGGCCAGGTGAAGGTGCGCAGTATCGGGCGAGAACCAGAAGAGTTTCGGATCGGTCATCGCCATGCATCGATCCACTTCTTCCTGAGTTTGCACCATCTGGCCCATGTGGTTGTGCAAGCCTGCGCGGAAGCCCATTTCACCCGCAATCTCGCCGAGCTGATTGTAGGTTTCGCACATGGTCTTAAAGCCCGCTTCCGAAAGGTTCGTGCGGTTCGGAGAGAACACGACAAGCAGCTTTGCGTCGAAGTTCTTCAGGAAAGTCATGGCAGTGCGGGCGTCGGCGTACATTTTCGGGCGCTGCGCCGCGTCGTACGCAGGGCCATTGAACGAAATGGTGATGATCTGGAGGCCCCGTTTATCAGCCTCTTTGCGCATTTGCTCAGTGGTGATGTTGAACTTTGTGAGAATCTGCGGGAACTGCGTGACTCGGACGCCGATGAAGCCCGTGTCCTTCATGACGTCAAAAATATCAGTGAACGAGAACGGCGGGAAGGAGTTCCAGAGGTTGGATCCGAGCGCCCATTTCACGTTCTTGTTGGCAGGGAGCTTGTCAGCGGCGCGCCCCAGGCTGGCAGCGAACAGCGCGAGGGCGGAACGGCGGGTCAGATTGTGCATCATCTGGTGGTTGAGTTTATATCAGGTGGCTGAATCTATACCAGGTGGCGGTGCTTATACTCCGGAGGAAGCCCGCCTATATTTTCGCGACGGAGGCGAAGGAGACCCAGACCCGGGTGGCTTCTTCGGTCATCATCAGAAGGCTGCTGTCACCCCGGAGGGCATCGGTCAGGCGGGTCGTGTCGATGAGACACATACGCTGCCTGTACGCATCGCACTTGTGCAGGAACTGACTACAGATCGGCCAGGTGCTCCAGCTTACCCGTGCTGTCCCCGATGCTTTCGGGATGAACGTCCATCCTGTCAAGCAGCGACATGTAGAGATTCGTCATCGGGGTGCCGTCGGGGTAAACAACATGGCGCCCCGGTTTCAGGGTTCCGTTGCCACGGCCAACAAGGAGCGTCGGGACGTTCTCGTGCTGGTGACGATTCGGGTCGCAGAGCGCGCTGCCGTAGACAACCATCGAGTGGTCGAGCAGGCTGCCGTCCCCATCCTGCGTGGCCTTCATCTTGTCCAGAAAGTAGCTGAACAGCTCTGTGTGATAGGTGTTGATCTTCGCCACTTTTTCCAGCAGGTTAGGCAGATTGCGGTGATGCGTGATGGGATGGTGCGGATCGGGGACACCAATTTCGCCGTACGTGCGGACACTGCCTTCACGGCCAAACATGAACGTCGAGACGCGGGTGAGATCGGCCTGGAAAGCCAGAATCTGCAGGTCGAACATGAGCTTGACGTAGTCCGCAAATTCGACCGGGACGCCCGCCGGAGCCTCCATGCCGGGATTGAATTTCGGGGCTCCGGCTTCCACCATCTGAATGCGTTTTTCCACCTCGCGGACGCCGGTCAGGTATTCGTCGAGCTTGTGCCGGTCGGAAGGGCCGAGGTCTCCCATCAGCTTGCTGGTGCGCTCGCCGGCGACGTCGAGAACGCTCTTGCGGAGCAGTGTTCGGCGTGCACGCGTGGCCGGGTCCACCTTCAGGTCATCGGCCCCGAAGAGACGCTCAAAGATGACGCGGGGGTTGGTCTCCGGCGGCATGGGGAGGGTCGGGGTGCGCCACGAAATGCTGTTGGTGTAGGCACAGCTGAAACCGCTGTCGCAGTTGCCAACCGTGCGGGAATCTTCACAGCCGAGTTCGAGAGAGGCCAGACGCGTTTTCGACCCCACGGTGGCAGCGGCAATCTGGTCGGCGGAAACGCCTCCGCGAATATCCGCTCCGATAGTTTTCCTGCAGTGCACGCCGGTCAGATAGGAAGCACCGGCGCGGGCATGGTCACCGCCGCCATCGCCCAAAGCGTTGCCGTTGTGGATGTCGAGACCAGTCAGCACCAGCATGTTGTCCTGGTGCTTCGCGAGGGGCTTCAGAATGCGGCTGAGTTCATACGACGCCCCCTCGCCTTTCGGCAGCCATTCCTTGTAATTCACGCCGTTAGGGACGTAGGTAAACGCCAGACGCAGCGCCGGGGACTTCGCAGCATTCGTTGCAGCAGTCGCCATCGCCGGCACCATGGCATCCAGCATCGGCAGCGCGAGCGCGGCGCCGAATCCACGCAGCATGGTTCGCCGTGAGAGTGCCCGGCGGGAAAGAAATTTTTGCGTCACGATCATATGCGCTTTTCGCCTCGTTTATTTCGGAACGGCATGCTCCGAACGATACCTGATACCAGTGTAGAGAACTTGTAGTCGCCCGCAGCCAGGCCTTCGGTGATGGCCTTCACGGCAGGGCGGTCCGCGCGCTCCAGACCGCGTCCCAGCGCATACGTCAGCATCTTTTCAGTGATGCAATCGGCAAACGCGGCCTTATTCGAAAGGAGAATGGTCTTCAGTTCACCGGGGCCCTGGAAGGTGCGCCCGTCCGGCAACACACCAGAGGAGTCAATCGGGAATTTGCCATCCTGATCACGCCATTCGCCTATCGCGTTGTAGTTTTCCAGACCAAAGCCGAGCGGATCCATCTTCGAATGGCAGGACGCGCACAGAGCATTGGCGCGATGTTCTTCCATCACCTGGCGCAGGGACGCCGCGCTGCCGGCCTTTGCTTCTTCGAGTGGCGGAACGTTTGGCGGTGGCGGTGGCGGCGGAGCGTTGAGAAAGTTCTCCAACACCCACTTGCCGCGCAGCACTGGCGAGGTGCGGGTAGCGTAAGAGGAAACCGTCAAAACACTGGCCTGGGTGAGCATGCCGCCACGGTGAGTGCCGGTCAGGTCCACCTTTCGCCATTCCGGCCCCTTGACGGTCGGGATGCCGTAGAATTCGGCCAGCCGCTGATTGAGAAAGGTGTATTTCGCGTCGAGAATTTCCAGGACACTGCGGTCGTCACGAATGATATTGCCAAAGAACAGGTCGGACTCTTTGCGCATCGAGAGGCGCAGATACTCCTCGAATTGCGGAAATTTGTCGCGATCAGGTGCTGCCGATTCCAGGCGGCGCAGTTCCAGCCACTGGCCCGCGAAGTTGTCGACCAATGCGCCGGACTTCGGGTCCTTCAGCATCCGGCGGACCTGAGCTTCCAGAACATCCGGTTTCGTGAGGGAGCCGGTCTCCGCAACGCGCAACAGGGCTTCATCCGGCATACTCGACCAGAGGAAATAAGAGAGTCGGGAAGCCAGCTCCGCCGGTGTGACCGCCGCAGCGACGTTCTTCTCCACACGGAAGAGGAAGTCCGGGGAAACAAGCAGCGCTTCGATAGCAGTGCCGATGCCATCGGCGAAGGTGCCGCCTTCCTTTTGCGTCAAAGCAACCAGCTTGAGGTAAGGTTCTGTTTCCTGCTGCGTCACCGCGCGGCGGAAAGCCCGACGTGCCAGATTCCCCACAATCTTTCGGTCGCAGCCGGGTTTGTGATTGCCATCCAGATGCCCGCAGGTGTAGATCTTCGCAAGGCTCTCCGGCGACGCGCCCTTCGCGGGATCGTAAGGCCCCATCACCTCCACATAGTGAATATAGACGCGATTGGCCGGGGCTCTGATGAGCGCAATCTTCAGCTGCGCTTCCTTGCGCAGCTTCGCCGCTACTTCAGGCGTGGAGTTGGCCGGGATCTTCAGGAAGCGCGAGATGTCGGGCGGCGGTGGCTCCGGCATCACAGAAGGATTGGGACCTTCGTAGCTCTTCGGAAGACCTTCATAAATGTGGAGCACCGTGCCCGCCAGCCAGTGTTCGCCGGCGGGAATCCGCATGCGGAATTCCTTGGCCATGCCGAACAGGTCAAGCGTATTACCCTCCTGCGGCGCGTCATCCACCACCAGGGTTTTGACAAGCTTCCCGTCGAGCCATACGCCCATGTAGACAGGGGCTGAGCCTGTTGGACGGCGGCCTTCCGGAGTGACCCGGATCAGGTACTCGGCATCAGCCGGAAAGCGGTGCATCCAGTGCAGTGACTGCGGCATGCTGAGGCCCGTCCTGTCGTAATCGAACTCCGGCTTCTGCGTGAGCTCGTATTCGCGGTAAGGCGGCTGGTAGCGCTCCACCAGAGGCTTCAGATTATTACGTCCGAAGAGGGCAGCATGTGCAATCTTCTCGGCGGAAACCATGTACTTTTCCATTAAGACCGGCGACACCGAAAGCACCGCGCCAATGCTGTCGAAGCCGTACGCCGAATCGTCCTGAGGGAAATCATCTGCGGTGCGCAGGTCTACTCCAAGCAGGTCGCGGACTGTGTTGTTGTACTCGGCTCGGTTGAGGCGACGGGCCGTGATGTGGCCAGGGTCAGGCTTCGCGTATTTCTCTTCGCGGGCGAGTTCTGCTTCGATGGATTTGATGACGGCGGCGGCCTGGTTGGGGTCGGGCCGGGGGGCGCCTTTGGGCGGCATTTCACCGGAACGGATTTTGTCGAGAACACGCGACCAAATGTCAGCAGTCTTTGTGCCCTGCAGGTCAAGATCTGCCGTTTTGAGAGCACTGCTGTGGCAGCCCACGCAGTTCTTATTCAGGAACTGATCAGTTGCGGGGATCGCGCCGAGGCATAGCATTCCCGTCGGGATTGCGGCAGACGAAAGCAATGCTGCGATGAGGGCGAACAGAGGGCGCATAGAGTGGCTGCCTTGATTATATTGGACCCGCCGGGGAGCCGGCATTTCGCTGTGCGATTCAGTGGATGCTTCGAGGCAAGGCGGCTACGCTTATCGTCGCCATATTGTTATCCCGGACGAACACCGCAGCTACCCCGGCACGCTGCCGTCAAAACAAACGTCTACGGCTGGACACTCTCCGGCAACACCTCCATCGCCAGTGGCAACCCGACCGAGCCCGGTCTCAGTATTTCCGGACTTGATGCGGGCAGCCGGCTGCCGGGCTCTTTTAGGCCGTTCAGACAGCTGAATCAGCAGTTCGTCGGTTTTCCGAACCAATATTCAAATGCTTCCGTTACTCTGAGACGGAAGTATATGAGTCAACAAAACGCAATCTCAGTCAGGGGATTACGCAAGAATTACGGCGACGTCGAGGCTGTGAAGGGCATCGATTTCGAGGTGCGCACGGGTGAGGTCTTCGGACTGCTCGGGCCCAACGGGGCCGGGAAGACCACCACCGTCGAAATCCTGGAAGGGATCAGACAGCGGAGCGGCGGCGAAGTCCTCGTGTTGGGCCTCGACCCGGACAAGCAGAAGAAGCATCTGAAGGACCGCATCGGCGTGTGCCTGCAGCACACCAATCTGCCGGACAAGATCAAGGTCATCGAAGCCCTGGAGCTGTTCGGCGCGCTCTACAGCCGCATGCTGAATCCCGACGATCTGCTGAAGCGACTGCAGCTTGTGGAGAAGCGCGAGGCTTACTACTCCACGCTTTCCGGCGGGCAGAAGCAGAGGCTTGCGATTGCGCTGGGGATGATCAACGACCCTTCCCTGTTGTTTCTGGATGAACCCACGCAGGGCCTCGATCCGCAGGTGCGCCTCGAAATTCATTCGCTCATTGAAGGGATGAAGGCGGAGAAGCGCACCATTCTGCTGACCACGCATTACATAGAAGAAGCGGAGCGGTTATGCGACCGCGTGGCGATTGTGGATGCGGGGCAAATTATTGCAATCGGCACGCCGCGGGAGTTAATGGACCGCAGCGCGGGGAAATCGACCATCGGAATTGTTTGCGAGCAGCCTTTGGACGCGGCGACCATGCCGGCATGGTCGGATGCGACGGGCAGCACTTTAAGCGAAGACAAGCGGCACTTAACGGTGACGTCTCTTCGGCCCGCGCGAACGCTGGTTGAGATTGTGAAGTGGGTGGATGCGCAGGGGTTCGGGCTGGAAGACGTGCAGCTCAAGCGACCCACGCTCGAAGACGTATTTATTGAACTGACCGGCAAGAGGCTGCGCGATTAATGAAAACCTATATTGCATTGCTTAAAACTGAGATTCGTCTGGCATTCCGGCAGAAGATCGTGATTTTCTTTAACTACCTGATGCCGCTGATTTTCTTCTTCGTCTTCTCCCAGGTTAACCATGCCGAACAGGGTGGGGCAATCACCAAGGTGGTGACCTTAGTGTGCGTCATCGGGATACTGGGGAACGGGTTGTTCGGCGGGGGCATGCGGGCCGTGCAGGAGCGCGAGGCAAACATTCTGCGGCGCTACAAAGTGACGCCGATTTCGCCGCTGCCGTTGCTGGTGGCATCCACCATTACAGGGCTTGTGGTCTATATGCCTTACGTGATTCTGATGCTTACGCTGGCGCATTTTCAGTACGGCATGCCGGTGCCGCCGAACATGGTGACGGTGCTGGTGTTTGTGATGCTGGGAGTGGTGGCGATCCGGTCGATCGGACTAATCATTGCGTCAGTGGTGAACTCCATGCAGGAGAGCGGCATTCTGGTGCAGGTGGTCTACATGACCATGCTGTTCCTGAGCGGCACAACGTTCCCCACGGTGATGTTCCCTTCGTGGCTGCAGACGGCAACACAGTTCATTCCCTCCACGTGGCTGGTGACGGGGTTGCAGGGGATCTTCATGCGGCAGGAGTCGCTGGCAACCAACTGGCAGGCTGTGGGCGCACTGATCCTGACCACCATTGTGGGGCTGACGCTTTGCGTGAAGCTGTTCCGATGGGAGAAGGAAGAGAAGATCAAGCCGGCGGCAAAGCTGTGGGTGCTGGCGGTGCTGATGCCGTTCGCGTTGCTGGGCAGCTGGCAGGTGCATGCCAAAGACAACGTGCGGAAGACGAAAGTTCTGGATCGGCAACTGGACCGCTCGCGCACCATGCTGATCAGGAATGCACGAATTTTTGTGGGCGACGGGCGTGTGATTGAGAACGGCGCTGTGCTGGTGAAAGCAGGGAAGATTGAAGAAGTTTACGACGGCAATTTTCCGGACGCGAAGAGCCTGCACGCCCGGGAGATTGAAGCGGCGGGTAAGACGATTCTGCCCGGGCTGGTCGATATGCATGTACACCTGGGGGCACCAGGCGGCTCGATGGAGGACTGGAAGGACTACGACGCCGCAAAGGCCGGAGAGCGCGAACTTGCCGCCTACCTGTACAGCGGCGTCACTGCGGTGAAGAGCGCAGGCGATCTGCTGGACGGCATTTTGAAGGTTCGCCAAACTGTGAACAGCGGCGAGAAACTGGGAGCGGAGTTCTTCACGGTGGGACCGTTGTTCACCGTGCCAGGTGGGCATGGGACCGAGATCTTTAAATACATGCCGGAGCAGATTCGCGGTCAAATGGAAGCGCAGTTCCTGCGCATGCCGAAGACTGCGCAGGAAGCGAAGCAGGCTGTGGATGATCTGAAAAAGGCTGGTGTTGACGGGATCAAGGCCGTGATGGAAGCCGGCGCGGGCAATATGGTCTTTGATCGTATGGATCCCGCGATCCTGAACGCCGTGGCTGCAGCGGCAAGGGCCGACGGCTTGTCAATTGTGGTGCACACAGGCGACGCCCGTGATATCGAAGACGCCCTGAAGGCCGGCGTGAACGGCATCGAACATGGTTCGTTCCGGCAACGCATTCCGGATGAGGACTTCGGGCTGATGGCGATGAATGGCGTCACCTATGACCCCACCCTGAGCGTCGGTGAGGCGTTTCCGCAGTTCGCGGCCGGCAAGCTGGATTTGTTGAACCGGTCACTGGTGCAACAGGTGGTACCGGCGAAGATGCTGGCCGGCACGAAGAAGATGATCGAGTCACCGGAGTCAGTGGCGCGTCGCAAATCGATTGGCGAATACCCGGTTGATATGGCCATCGCAAAAGACAATCTGCTGCGGGCCTGGAAGGCCGGGGTGACCCTGATAACCGGTAGCGATGCGGGCAACATGCTGGTGTTCCATGGCCCCACAGTACAGCGCGAGTTACAGCTTTGGGTGGAGGCGGGGATACCGATTCAGGCGGCCCTGCAAGCCGCAACCATCAACGGGGCGCGGGCGCTCCGGGCGGAGAAACGCTTCGGGTCACTGGAGAAGGGGAAGGACGCGACGATGCTGGTGGTGGATGGAAATCCATTGATCGATATTAAGGCAATGGAAGCGATCTCTTCAGTGTTCTTCAAAGGCGAGCGCGTGGTGCGGGCGGAATTGTTTAGTCAGGAGTGAGATTCAGCTGTGACGCACCGCGGTCATCGGATCGATTCTGATCCAGGGCCTGGCGGCGAGCCACGCCACGACTGCGCAACCGAGCGCTATCGCGGCGCCCTCACCGGGGAGCAGTCCGACCGCGACTCCTGCTCCGGCAACCCGGAGGACCAGCGCGCGATATGGACCATTTTTGATACAGAGTGTGACCTTTATTAGTGTCGGCCTCCCAGGTAGTAGTGGACGGCGGGGGTCACGATGAGCGAGAGGACCATGGAGGCGAGGATGCCGCCGATGACCGCGATGGCCAGGGGTTGCAGCATTTGCGAGCCTGCGCCGAGCGCCAATGAAAGCGGGACCATGCCCGCGACGGTCGCCATGGCGGTCATCAGGATGGGGCGCAGGCGGCGCTCACCGGCTTCCATCATGGCGTCGTGTGCGTTGAAGCCTTCGGCACGGAAACGCTGGTCGGCATCGAGCAGCAGGATGCCGTTCTTGGCGACGATGCCGATGACCATGATCAGACCCATGAACGATGCAATGTTGAAAGTCTTGCCGGTGACGAGCAGCGCGAGGAACACCCCGGACGTTGACAGCAGGGCTGAGGCGAGGATAGCGGCGGGGGCTCCGAAGGTGCGGAATTCAAAGAGGAGCACGATGAAAACCAGCACCACTGCGACGAAGAGCACGAAGGCCAGGTCCCGGAACGAGCGCTGCTGTTCCGCGTAAGTGCCTCCGTAGACGATCCGAATCTCCGGCGGGACCTTGAGTTCATCCACGGCCTTCTGCACTTGGAGTATGCCCTTGCCGAGGCTAATGCCTTCGAAACGCCCGGTGACGGCGACGACGCGCTGCAGGTTCTCGCGATTGATTTCGGTTTGACCGGCCTGGTCTTCGAAAGTGGCGAGTGAGCCGAGAGTTGCGTTCTTGCCGGTGGCGCTGACGATCATGGTGTTCTTCACCTGATCGAGGTTCACGCGGGTGCTGGCCGGGAAGCGGACGCGGATGGTGTATAGACGGTCATTCACGATGACAGGCGTGGTGGCTGGCTCGCCCTGCAGAATGGCGCTGGCGTCGAGTTCGATTTCCTGCGGAGTGAAGCCGGAGCGGGCCGCGAGAACCGGGTCGACGCGCATGATGATGGCGGAGCCGCTGATGGTGTTCTCGATGCCGTTCTTCACGTCTTTCACCACGGGGATTTTTTTGATGCGGTCGCCGATCTTTGGCGCCCACTTCTTCAACAATGCCGGGTCCTGAGCGAAGAGCTTAATCTGGATGGGCTCGGGGGAGTTGCTGAGATCGCCGATCATGTCCTGCAACACCTGAATGAACTCGATGTCGAGCTGCGGGTAAGCCACGTTGATGATCTTGCGGAGTTCAGGGATGATCTCGTCGATAGGGCGGCGTTGGGAGGCGGGCTTGAGACGTACCAGGAAGTCGCCGCGGTTGGCCTCGGTCACGGCGGAGAGGCCCAACTGGAGGCCCGTGCGTCGTGAGGTGCCTTCGACATCTTTCGACTTCGCAAGGATCCTTTCGACGCCAAGCAGGACCGCGTTGGTGTCCTTGAGAGAAGAGCCGGCAGGCATAAGGTAATCGAGGACGAATCCGCCTTCGTCGGTTTCCGGAAGCAGGTCACTGCCGAGAGCCTGGTAGCTGAACCATGAGACACCGACGAGCACGACGCAACTGAACGCGAGGATGAGTGGGCGCGCGAGGGCGAAGCTGAGGACTCGGACATAGAAGCGCGTGAGGCGGTCCATGAGGGCTGTCTTGGACTGTTCGGGGCTGGAGTGTTCGTGCTTCTCGCTGCGGAGCAGGTAGTGGCTCAGCGCCGGTGTCCAGGTGAGGGCCAGGGCAAGTGAGGTGAGCAGCGACGTGCCGACCGTGATGGCGAGGGCCCGGAAGAAGGTTCCGGTGACGCCGGTGATGGAGACGAGTGGCAGGAAGACGACGATGGGCGTGATGGTGGAGCCGATGAGCGGCACGCGAATTTCGGCGAGTGCGCTGCGGATCGCTTCGCCGCGTGACTGGCCGCTATCGCGGTGCAGCACGATGTTTTCGACGACGACAATCGCATCGTCAATGACAAGGCCGACGGCGGCGGCCAGACCGCCGAGGGTCATGAGATCGAAGCTTTCGCCGAGCCAGCGGAGGACGATGAGGGTGATCGCGATGGTGGCCGGGATGACGAGCCCGGCGACGATGGAACTGCCCCAGTCGCGGAGGAAGAGGACGAGAATAATCGCCGCGAGAATGAGGCCGATGAGGATGGCATCGCGCACGCTGGCGATGGAGTCCCGGACGAGCTGGGACTGGTCGTAAAAGGCCTGGAGTTTGACGCCGGGGGGCAGGGTTTTGCGAATGGATTCGAGCTCTGTTGCGATGGCATCCGCCACGGCGACGGTGTTGCCGGTGGGCTGGCGGAAGACGTTCAGGAGCACGGCAGGTTTGGCGTTCGCGGTCACGATTGTGTAAACCGGCGCGACGGAGGGGCTGACGCGGGCGAGGTCACCGATGCGGATAGGGACACCGGCGGGAGATGTTTTGATGACGATGTTCTCGATCTCGGCGGGGTTGCGGGTCTGGCTGGTGACCAGGGCGAGGGAGAGCTCGTGATTGTTCTCAAGCAGGCCGGGGGAATCGATCATGTTGCCGCGCGCGATGGCGTCCAGAATACCGGGGACGGTGACCTGGGCTTCAAGGAGTTTGGCGGGGTCCGGCTCCACCTGGAACTCGGGCTGTTGGCCTCCCTGGAGGACCACCATGGACACGCCGTTGACGCGGTTGAGACGCGGCTTGATGGTGTAGTTGGCGATTTCCCAGAGGGCGCTTTGGGGGATGGAATCAGACGTCAGGCTGTAGCCCAGGATGGGGAAGGCCGCGAAGGTGAGACGGTTGGCGGTGAGTTTCGCGGTGGCGGGCAGGGTGGGCTGCACGCGGGCCAGAGCGGCGTTGACGAATTCAAGAGTCTGGAACATATTGACGTTCCAGTTGAAGAAGAGATTGATTTCGGCGGAGCCCCGGCTGGTGATGGAGCGAACGGTTTCGAGGCCGGGGACGCTGTTCATGGCCTCTTCGATGTTGCGGGTGACGGTGACCTGCATCTGATCGATGGGGGCGACGCCGTTATCGACGCCGACAACGATGCGGGGGAAGTCCGTGGACGGGAAGACGGCCACCGGGATCGACAGCGCGAGGTAGGCGCCCATGACGACGAGAGCGATGATGACGAAGATGATGGGCTTGGAGAACCTCGCGGTCCAGTGGTCTTGCTGCTGCAGGTCCGCCATTATTTCTCATCCTCATCGGCATCGGGCGCAGGGGCTTCGACGATTTTGACTTTTGCCTTGTTTTCGAGGCCGAGTCCTCCGGCCACGACCACCTTTTCACCCTCCTGCAGGCCGGTGGCGATTTCGACATTCTCACCCTGACGGACGCCGACGGTAATGCGGCGTTCCTGGGCAGTGTTGTCTGCGCCGATGACCATCACCTTGAGGCCGCCTTCCTCGAAGTTCAGAAGAGCTGCGGCGCGAACGATGATGACGTCTTTCAGAGTCTCGGCCTTTATGGCCACGTGAACGGTGCCGCCGGGCTTGAGCTTTTCGCCGGGGTTAGGGGCCTGGACCCAGACTTCCACGGTGGTTGTGGAGGGGTTGACGGCGGGGCTGACAACGATGACTTTACCGGCGATGTCGCCCTCCGGGCCGGGGATAGTCGCGGGGCTTCCAACCTTGATGGCCTGGGCTTCCTTCACCGGGATGTTGGCGCGGGCAACGATCTGCGAGATATCCACGATGGAGATGAGCGGACTGCCGCTGGTGGCCATTTCGCCGGGGTAGACGGGACGGTCTGCAACGATACCGGAGATGGGGCTGCGGATTTCGGCATAGGAGAGCTGGGCCGAAGTGCTTTCGTGGTGCGCTTTGGCGGCGTCGATCTGCGCCTGGGCGCTGCGGGTCATCTCTCGCTGGCCGGTTGAGTTGAGAGTTTGCAGGTGGCGCTGGACGGTATCGAACTGGCTCTGCGCCTGGACCATCGCGACTTTGGCATCGTCAGCAAGCTTTTGGGCGAGAGCGCCCTGTTTGACGAGTTCGGTACGGTTTTCGTAAACCTTTTTGGCGGCTTCGAGGGACTGCCGGGCGTAGGCGACATCGGACTGGGATTTGGTCTTTTCGTCCACCATGGTGGCGCCGGTGGCCGCGGCGTAGTTGGCCTGGGCCTGGTCGACAAGGCTCTTCGATTCGGCGGCGGCGGCTGTGAGATCGCGGCTTTCGAGTTCGGCGAGGAGCTGGCCGGCTTTGACGTGGTCGCCACGATTGACGAGGACGCGTTTGATGGGGGAGGAGATTTTGGCGGTGACGCTGGCCTGGTTGATGGGGTAAAGAACGGCGTCCGCGGTGATGATGTGGTCGATGGGGCCCTTGCGGGCTTCTTCGACCTGGACGGGGGCGGGTGCGTCGTTTTCGGCTACTTTGGGCTTTTCTTTCCCACAGCCGACGAGGAGAAAGAGAAGGATGGCAGGCGAAAGTCTGTTCATTTAGAGAACCCCTGTGATGAGTTGCAGAGTGGCCTGCGCGATGCGGTTGCGGATCTGGCCGTCGTCATATGCGTTGCGGGACTGGGTTGCGGTGGATTGTGCGTCGACGACCTCAAAGGCTATCGCTTCACCGGCGGTGTAGCGGAGCAGGGTGAGGCGCAGGCTTTCCTGTGCGAGGTCGACGGACGTTCTGAGAGATTCGAGTTGCTGCGCGGCGGCGCGGGCTTCGGCGTAAGCGGCAGCAAGGTTGGCCTGGAGCGTCTTTTCGGCCAGCGAGAGTTCCAGTTTGGCTTGTGTGCGACGAATTTCAGCTTGGGCGATTTTGCTTTTGGTGATGCCCCAGTTCCAGACGGGAATGTTGAGGGTGATCTGACCGGAGTAGCCGAGGTTGCGGCGGTCGGGTTCGTCGCCCAGACCACCGTTGACGGCGAAGCGGTTGGCGTTGATGCCGTAGAAGAGGTCGACGGAGAGGGAAGGGAGATAGCCGTAGCGGGCGATGGCGACATCGAAACCCGCGGCGTCGACGCCGGACCTGGCGGCTTTGAGGTCGGGACTGGCGGCGACGGCTTTGGCGCGGGCTTCGTCGGCGGGGAGAAGGAGGTCGGGTGTAGCGAGGTCGTCGACGACGCTGAATTCGGAAGAGAAGGCGGGGAAGATGAGGACGCCGAGGGCGATTTTAGATTTTTCGATTGCAGCCTGGGCATCCTGAAGATCGCGCTGACGCTGCTGGAGCTGGAGGCGGGCTTTGACGACATCGGCGTGGGCGGCTTCACCGGCTTTTTCCTGTTTGTCGGTGATGTCGAGGAAGCGCTCGGCTTCGCGGAGACTGATTTGGGCGTTGGTGAATTTGCGCTGGGCGGCGACGATGGCGAAGTAGTCCTGGACGATGGTGGCATTGAGGCCCCGGGCGGCGACGTCTACTCTGGCACGGGCGACGGCTTCAGCGGCGAGGGAGCGGCTGGTTTCGCCTTTGCGGAAAAAGGCGAGGACCTCTTCGTGGACCTGCGCCTGTTCGTTGTAAAGGTGGACGCCGTTGTTGGCGACGAAGACGCCCGTGGGGGTGCCGTTGCCTTCGGTGTGCAGGTATTGGTTGAAGGCGTTGACGGTGGGGAGGCGATTGGCGCGGGCCTGGAGGGTATCCTCTTTGGTCTGGAGGACGGCGAGGTTGGCGGACTGGATCTGGCCGGCGTATTGACGGGCGCGGGTGAGGGCGTCCGGCAATGGGATGACGGGCTGCGCGCACAGGGAGGTGGCGGCAAGCAGGGGCAGCGATCGAAGCAGGAAGGCGCGCATAGCGATCATTTTGGGCAGTCTACCAGTGCACCATCTTAAGCTGAAGATTGCCTGAAGCCGAAGCGAACCGGTGGGGAAGCGATAACGAAGCATCAGGGAAGCCGAAGGAAATGATAACGAGGTCAACCGGCGACGGGCGGTGGGGGGCGCGGAAGGGATTGAATTCATGCGACTTGCTCCGGGGAGGCGGTCGAAGGCGCGATCGAACGGGCGCTGGAGGCGGCTTCGGTGCGACCCATGAGGTCGGGGATGCCGGCAGATTTGCCCATGGACTGCCAGGCTTGGCGGGCGCGCATGGCGGTAGGTGGCTTCGGAGGGGCAGGGCTGAAGCGGCGGCGGACGGGCGGAACTATTCGTATTGGAGGGTGAGTTCGCAGAGGCCGAGGGGCTGGAAGTCTGCGTGGAAGCCGTCGACGAGAGCCTGGAACCGGGCTGGGTTTTCGGTTCGGAGGGCCAGTACGCCGCAGCGGACGGCGTTTTGGGCGGAGCGGACTTCGCCTCGACCAGGGCTCACATCGTAACCGAAATCGTGCCTGGATAAGCAGGGGCGTACATCTTCGGACAGCGTTCGGAAACCGGGGGATTTCCGGAAATTGAGGCGATTTGCTGATATTTGATTTTCGGTGGCCACGTTATGCACTGGTCTTAGCGTGGGAGCGTTCTCCCGCGCGGGCGGAGTGGGTGGATGTTGTTGATCTGCTGGGAGAGTGAATTGGGAGATTTCTGTCAACGGGTTCCACAGGTGAATTTACGGTTGCGCGAGCCGGGAGCCCCGCCTCGGTTGGAGCAGTAGCGAGACGAACCGAGACCACATTGCAGACCCGCTTCGCGAGTACGATCCGGGGGAGTGCCTCAATTGAAGCCGGACTGATCTTCACGGGAATCGCGGAAACGGACGGCTGTGTGACGGTCGGCCTGAAAGTGACCTCGACGTTTTCTCTTTGTTCCCCTCGGCGGATCGGAGGGGAGCACAGAGAGGTAAAAAGGGTCGTTTCACTCGTCTGAAGTCTTCGAATTTACGGCATCGGTTTCGATGGCGTCTGACTCGCCCCGGGCGCGGCTATCCTAAACGAACGGCGAGGACTGCCTCGAAGGAGGTCGATCCGACCGCAACGTCAATTCCTGGCGACCCGGCGAAGGGCGACAGGAGATGCGTATCCCGAGATGCATGGCCCGCGATTCGCAGTAATATAAAAGTACGCGATACTTTCTAATCATCACGCTTCTGTGCGGCTCGGCCGCGCTCGGACAGATCGGCGACGCCTCGGGGCCGGCGAATGGTACCCAGACGGTCATTCGCGGACTGCCGCCTCCTCTTCCGTTACCAAACGGCGGTGATAATTTTTCAGGTACGTACCTTTCGGGACGCGTCGCTATTGAAGACGGGTCGGCTGCGCCTCGCGGAATCGCGATTGAGGTGGTGTGCTCTAACTTTGCGCGAACAGTGGCGTCGACCGACAGCAAGGGTCGGTTCACTTTTCAATGGGGTGGAGCGGCGAATGTGGTTTCGGACGCGTCGGACTCGGGCCATCAGAGTTCTTCCCCCTTGTTGGGCATTTCATCCGGCGACGCGGTAACAGGGTTGCGGACGATTCTGAGTTGCGACCTGCGCGCGAACCTTCCGGGATACCGGTCAGGTGAGGTCAGTCTTACGGATCGTCGTGTTTTGGATCACACCGATGTGGGCGTGATCGTGCTGCATCGGGCGTTCACGGTCGAGGGAGTGGCGGTGAGCAGCACGTCCGTGAACGCGCCCAAAAAAGCCCGGGCGGCTTACGAGAGTGGGTTGAAGGCCGCGCGTTCGGGGCGCATGGACGGGGCGGCGAAGGAGTTTCAGCTGGCCATCGCGGCGTATCCGGCGTATGCGAACGCGTGGCTCGAACTGGGGCGGGTGAGGCAGAGGCTTGGTTCGGTACAAACGGCGCGGGAGTCGTGGAAAAAAGCGATCGAACTCGACGCGAAGCTGACCGGGGCGTATGTGGAACTCGGTCTCGACGCGGGATTGGGCCACGACTGGAAGATGGCCACGCAATATCTCGATCAGGGGCTCCGGCTGGACCCGGTGGACTACCCCGAGGCATGGTTCGGTGATGCGGTGGCGCATTATTACCTCGGCGAATTCGATGCTGCTGAAAAAAGCGCGCGCGAGGCGGTGCGGCTCGATCCGCAGGGGCGAAATCCGCGCGCCGGGTATGTGCTGGGAGTGACACTTGCGCAGAAGGGCGATCGCGAGGGCGCGGCGGCGGAACTGAGGCGTTATCTGAAGGCGGTGCCGCAGGCTCCGGATGCTGAGAAGGTGAAAGCTCATCTCGCAGTGATCGAAAACAGCACCAGAAAATAGGAATTATCGACAGGGGTGCCGTCGCGCCCGGTGAGTTGAGGTTTAAGTCGATGATTCTTACACCCCGCAGGGTCACGATCCCTCGGGTTTCCACATTTTTGGTGGCTGAGTGTGGACGGATTGTGAATCGGCCGGTAAGCGGCGGTCGATCTTCCCGGTCTGGCCGGGCAGGGGTGGGGAAAGCCGAAGGAGCCCGCCGGGGAAACCGCCGGATGCCGATAGAGGATCGCCTCCACTTCCTGCGGCGATCTTTTGCAGTCGCCGCGAATGACAATCTGCTTATTGAGGCGTCCGACAAACCAAACGCAGCCCTCGGGATCGCCCGCGCCCGGTCACCCCGTCGCGCCTGGTCCGTGCCTTCCGGAACGTGCTGAGACGAGGATTCGAGTAGGTTGCCGAGAGCCATTTCCGCGATTGTCCGGTGCCGCGCTGAGACCCTGCCCCCATTGCGGCGCTCAAAAGAAAACGGCGCGCGCCTTGTTGAGGGGCGCGCGCCGTCAGAGCCAAAGGATTAGGCAGAAGTCATGCTCCGGCCTAGAAGCCGAAGCGGACCTCCAGTTGTACACTGCGCATCCCCGCGGCGCCGTTTGCGGCGCCGAAGCCTGCGTTCTTCGGAAGCGAGCGGCCCGAAGCTATGCTGCCGTCGGAATTGAACTGACTGTTCTGCAACGTCATGGCAGTCGGGTTGTTGAATGTAGCCGTGGTGCTTCGACCGTTGATTATCACGGTGTTGAGGGTATTGAAGATGTCCGCCCGGAACTCGAACCGGCGGGACTCCTGGAACTTCCAGAAGCGGAAGCGCCGTATGACGGATGTGTCGACGTTCCTGATCGCACAGCCGCGCAGGTAGTTGCGACCGGATTCCAGGCCTACGCTGCCGTAGGTCGGCCCTGTCACAGACGATGCACTGAACTGGCCGAACGGGTTGTCCGAGCATCCACTCCCGAGGTTGTTGCCCAGGACCACTTTCCCGCCGTAATCCGGAGAGCCCGTGATGTTCACGCTGTTTCCAGAGGCGTTATAGCCGTATCCCAGACCGTAAGCCGTTCCCGAGGCTGCGGTCAGAATGCCCGAAACCTGCCAGTCCTTCGTCAATTGATGAATAAAACCGCCCATGGTTTTGAAGCCGGTCGGTTCCCACGTCGAGTTGACCTTCAGGAAGTGCGGTCGTCGGTCGAGAGTGTTATTTTGAGCTTCGTACTGCGCCTGGTCGGACCGTATCGAAATCGATCCATCGGCATTGTGAACGTACCGCATGATCAGCCCGGTGTTGCCCGTCAGCGAAATCCCGTATGTGTAGGCCGCCGCGAACGAAAGCCCATGAGCGAATCTCCGGTTCAGGGTCACCTGCATCGAGTGATAGGTGTCATGGAAGTTCGTCGTATTCTGCCCGATGCCGCCGAGGCCTACGAACGGACGCAGCAGGTTCGTCGTGTAAGCCGACCCACCCGGAACGGACGGCGCGCCGAGCGTCGCATCCTGAGACTTCGGCAGATACGCCGTACCGAGGTCGACCGCGTTCCAGTTTTGCGTGTCTCCTCCCTGCAATGCCCCCAGGCGGTTGTACCCGTGGTTACCCACATACGAAACATCCGCAACCAGTGACCAGGGAAGTTGTTTCTGGACGCCGACATTCCACTGGATTGACGACGGAACCTGGGCGTTGTACTGGAAGGTGACCAGTGACGGTATCGGCTGCGGGTTCAACCCGCCTGAGCCGAGAGACGCCAGAGTACCATTGCGCAAGTCCTGCGCAGTCGCGGCGGGTGGATTGCCCGGAATCGAAAATACTGTGTTGCCATCGGGCCGATCATAGAACAAGCCGGCACCCCCGCGAATTACCCAATCGGATTTCCCTGTCACGTCGTAGGCAAACCCAAACCGTGGTGCAAACACCACCGCGGGCCACACGTAATCCGTCTTCGCGATGCCTTTACCCGCGGCGATGATTCCGTTCAGCGCCTCGCCCGTGCCCGGAACGGGAGTGCCGATCAGAGCCTGCGTATTCGCGGCGCCGGTCGCCGAGATAATCGCTCCGGTGCGGGGATCCCTGGCATTCCGGATATTACCCGAACATGTCGCCGCTCCGTTGGTGCAACCGGCAATGTAGAGCACGGGCGCTGCTGAAGCCTTCCACTTCTCGGGGAAGAAGTTCGACATCGTTCCGTTAATGTCGTACTGTGGCCCCTGATTCACCAGGCGCAGTCCGTAGTCCAGAGTCAGGCGATTGCTTACCTTCCAGTTGTCCTGGACAAAGCCTTCGATCTGGTTGTAGACCATGTCGCCTTCGATGAACCTGGACGCCTGCAGGTACTGCTGGAAAACTCCGAGCGCGGCATTCGCATAACCGAACCCGCTGTCGAGCGTATTGGTCGTGTCATTGCCGAAGTTCACGTACCCCTGGAAGCTCAGGTTCGCGATGCCGCCCGCGCCCACGTTCTGCGCTTTGTAACTGTGGTTGACGTAGGCTCCCGCCTTCAACGTATGCCGTCCCACGATCTTCGTCAGGCTGCCCGCAACATCCTGGCTTTTGTTGATGTTCAGCCAGCCAGGGAACTGCAGGTTCGGAGGAGCCGCCCCAATCAGGCCGCCCCAGCCGAAGAGCGGCGGCAGGGTCAGGCTCTTACCGTCCCAGAACACCGGCTTCTCAGCCTGCAGGACTTTGTTGTCGTAATAAGCCGGATCCACGACTCCTGCGTTCGGATACAGTACCGGGAAAGCTCCGAGAGTATTCAGCCGGTTCGACGCCTTACTCGTAGGGAGACCGCCGTTACCGCCTCCCGCCAACTGGTTCTTGATGGTCCCATAGGTCACTTCGAGGAACGTGGTGGGAGAGATCGTCCAGTCGAACGTAGCCCCGTAATTAGTGATAACGGGATACGGTACGTAGGCATCGTTGAAACCAGGGAGAGACCCTATCTGCACAACCGGCCGGGCGATCTGTCCGGAGTACTTACCCGAGATGCGCAGATTCGGCGTGAACTGGTAGTCGAGGCGGACGGCCGGCTGCTGAGTCAGCTGATTATAAGTGGCCGGGTTCAACTGGTAGTTATAGTTGGTTCCTGGCGCCTGCGCGAGAGTTGGCACGGGGTACTGGTTGAGGACCGCAATCCCGGGAGCATACAGCCGGCTCTGCGGGATGACCTTCCCTGTGAAGGGCTGCCCCGTCGTGCTGTCCATGAGATTCGGGATCGGGTTGCCGTTCTGGTCTGCGCTCTGCGAAAAATCGCCCTGCCGCTCCAGCGCGGATGGCAGCCGCAGCCGGACGACGTTACCGCCATTGGCGAGTATCGACTGGGGCCTGAACTCATGCGCGTAGAAAAAGAAGAACTTGTTTTTCCCGTTGTACAGTTTCGGGATCGATACAGGGCCACCGATCGTGTAGCCGTAGGTCTGCAGATTCGTGAACACGGGCGTGTCGCCGTTTTTCTGGGCAACCCACGACCTGGAATTCCACTCCGTGTTGGTGAAGATGCCATAGCCGGCACCGTGGTACTGATTCGAGCCGCTCTTAGTCACAGCCGTAATCTGCATTCCACTGGATCTGCCGTATTCCGCCTGATAGCCCTGCGTGAGAACTTTCACTTCGCCGATGGATTCGATGTTCAGCTGAAGCATCTGGCCGTTGTTGCCCGTATCCATGGCCGAGATGCCGTCCATCATGATGTTGTCCTGGCTCTGGCCGCCCAGCCGCGCGGTGCTGCCGCTGCCGGTTTGCGAGCCGTCTACGCCCGGAGTAAAAGCCACGGCTCCCGCGAAGTTTCCATGCGAGATGGGCAGGCTTTCGATCAGCTTGGTTTCTATCGCAAACGATCGCTCGCCGCTCTGCGTTTGCAGAAACGCCTGTTCGGCGCTTACTGTTACTGTTTCGGTGGTTCCGCCTACCTGAAGCGTAATCTGGGGTACACCGATACGGTCACCGCCACTCACCAGAATTCCTTTTAATAACTGGGTCTTAAACGCCGGCGCGGTGACCTCAATGCTGTACCTGTCGGCCGTAACGTTCGGAATCACGTAGTCGCCATTGCCGTTGGTTTTGACTCCGGGGCTCTTCGTATTCTGCGACTCGCTGACCAGAATTACCTGTGCGCCGGGAATAACCGATCCCGACTGGTCTATAACCCGCCCTGTTACGCTGCCGGTGGTGACCTGTGCCAATGCCCCAAGCGGCAGCAGGCACAGAACTGCGACGAGGCAGCTAAAGATGCTCCTGGTGTTACGTATCATTAGTTACGTTAGTCTCCTTATTCATTAGCACT
>JBBQDH010000097.1:0-20767 GCA_038319515.1 Bryobacterales bacterium | reverse complement strand
CGAGCGTGCCCATCATGCGGATGACGGGAAATTCCTTGCCGGGATCCTTCATCAACTGGAACGCCATGGTGTTCGTCAGTGCAACGTTGGGGAAGTAGCAGAGGCAGAACAGGAGCATCAAACCGTAGACTTCCGGGAAGCTTGTGGCACGCGTCATCAGGAACATGAGCAGGGCGCAAAGGCCGTAGAGCACAGCCATTATCTTTTCCGTCGCGAAATAGCGGTCTGCAACCAGACCCACGAAGAACGGGGAAATAATGGAAGCGATGGCTGCGGTGCCGAAGACCGCGCCGGCCTGTGTGCCCGTGAAATGCAGGGCCGTGGTCAGGTAGTTGGTAATGGTGACGTACCATGCACCCCAGACCACGTAGTTGACGAACATCATTATGCCCAGGCGCAGCTTGACGTATGAAGGGATGGACGAGACCATTGTTGTGGAGTATACAACGCTTGGTTGAAATCGCCGCGCAGTGGGTTCTTGAGACCTACAAACACAACAGCCTGCACCTGATTAATTCACTGGAATGGCTGGACAGGATCGCGCCTGGATCCGGGGCGCACGTGCGCCTTGCCACCGTGACGCACGACATGGAACGGGCTTTCCCGGGTCCGGATATGCCGGTATGGAACGGGAATGAGAGCTACGAGTACTACGTGGCGCATTCGAACCGCAGCGCGCGCATCGTGGGGGAATGGCTGCGCGGGCAGGGCGCGGACGAGGCGCTGCGGGAACAGGTGGACGCGCTCATCCGTGTGCACGAATTCGGTGGCTGGCCGGAAGCGGATCTGGTCCAGGCGGCGGACAGCCTCAGTTTTCTGGACGTGAATATCGACTTGTTTCTGGGCTATGTGAAGAGCGGGAAGTTCACCGCGGCGCAGGTGAGGGCGAAGTTCGTCTACTCCCACACCAGGGTTCGCATCGACCGGATCAAAGAACTCACCCAGCCGATGCTGAATCACGCGAATGCAAAGCTCGATAAATTACTCGCCGAACTTATCTTGGAATAACGACGATTCCGTAAGTCCCGGTGCCACCCCTGATCTTCTTCGTAATGGCGTTGGTGGCGAGATCGACTACGGAGATATCACCAGAGGGCCCGTTCGCCGTGAACAGCGTCTTGCCGTCGGGCGACACGCCGATACCCCACGGACGCGGGCCGACTTCGAGCGAGCCCGTCACCTGGTTGGTCTTCGTATCCACCGTATAGAACTTGTGGCCCCTGCCAGTGCTGACGTAGAGCTTCAAACCGTCGGGCGAAAGCACCAGTCCCATGGGCTTCACTTCCCCTGGCGTACCCAGTGAGATCGCCTGGATCTGCTCATTCTTCACAGCATCAAAGAGTATCACTGCCCCGTCGTTTTCGGCATTCACATAGCCTTTCGAAGAGTCCGGCAGGAACACAATATTACGGGGCCGACGGCCAACCTTGAAGGTCTTCAGTGCCTTCGCCGCAACCGGATCGATCACTACAATCGTGCCGTCTTCTTCGCAGGTGGAATAGACCAGCTTGCCGTCCGGCGTCATGGTCACGCCTTCGGGCTGTTCGCCGGTGTGAACCGTCTGCGTCACCTTGCCGGCCGCGATATCGACGAAGCTCACACCGGAAACATCTTCGTTCGAAACGTAAATGAATTTGCCATCTTTGCTGACGTCGAAATTCTCGGGGTCGGAACCGCCGGAGATCACTTTAATGACTTTGTTCTGCGCCACATCGAACACGGCCAGGCCGTCGGCGCTCTTATCGGGTGGGGGCAGCGCGTCTTCATCCACGCCTGGAGGCGCGGCGGGCGTGCCGCTCAGAGCGACGTAGATAAACTTGCCGTCCGGGCTCGCGTGAATCCCGCGCGGGCGCTTGCCCAGTGGCACCGTGGCAATCACTTCCATCTTCCCGGAATCGATCACGCTCAAATCGCCGGAGACTTCGTTCGTCACATAGACGCGATATCCGGTCGGTTTGGGCGGGGTGGTGGAGCAGCCGGTCAACAGCACCGCGGCGCCCGCGGCCAGAATCCATTTCAGGTTCATCTCATTCTCCTTTGAATGCGAATGCCAGATCTTCTTTGCCGGAGGGCTTGACCGTGACTTTCATTTGCTGCGTTCCGTACTGTTCATGCCAGACTTCCAGCGTGTAGTCGCCGGGCGGAATATTTTTGATTTCGAAAGTGCCCGCAGCGCCGGTGACGGCGAAGTAAGGGTGCTCCACTGCGCCGATCCAGGCGCGCATCCACGAATGGATATTGCACTTCACGCGGATCATCACTTCACGTTCTTTGAAGCGCCGCTTCAGCGGTTCTGAACCGGGCTCCTGACTCTGATTCCACGCGCGGTTCACCTGCGCCAGGGGGTGGATGTTGTGGGTGACGGGGTCGGAATTCGTTACGTTCAGCAGCTGGCCGGTCTGGATACCGAAGACACGCGGCTTGAACCGGCAGCCGCTCTGGTCGATGACGACCGGTTCGGCCGGCGGCTCGAAAGCCTTGCCTTCCAGGCCCTGCCTGATGTATACAAAAACGTTGGCAAGCGTCCCGTTCGGATTCACCACCACAGCTTCGTCGTAGAGCCCGGCTGCGTGCATTTTCGCGCACTGCGGATCTTCACTGACATCAATCTTTTTCTTCGCGGGCTTCTTACCGGTGAAAGAGATTTTCCCGGTAAGAGTTCCCGCCGTCGCCGCCTCCACTTTGAAATAAACAGGCGCGGATGCAGGCGCAGGGGCCTTCTCCGCCTTCTGTTCTTTCGCCGGCTGCGAGCCGCACCCCGCCAGCAGTGCGACCAGCATGAAGGTTAACGGAAATTTGAAGGTATTCATTTGCCTGGGGGCCCGACGTTCGCCGGCATATCACCAGTAAGCGCTTCAAGGAATGCTGTCAGATCCTGGCGTTCCTGCCCGGAAAGGTGAAGCTCTTTAATCTCCTTATCCAGCTGCGGGTTCGACGTGCCGCCACCAACGTAGAAATCCACCACGCGACGGAGAGTCTTCGCGCTGCCATCGTGCATGTAGGGTGCCGTCAGCGCGATGTTGCGAAGCGTCGGGGTGCGGAAGGCGCCTTTATCGGCCTCCACCTTTGTGACGTCGTAGCGACCGAGGTCCGTCAGTTCGCCTTCCCCATTCACGCCCACGCCGAGGTTGTGGAACTTGTTGTCGGTGAACAGCGCGTAGTGCTCATCAATGGTGTGGCACTTCACACAGTTGCCCTTACCCGGCTCTTTGAAGAGCGCGAGGCCCCGAATAGCCGAGGCGTTCATGGCTGTTTTGTCACCACCAAACTGGTAACGGTCGAACGGTGAATTCCCACTGACCACAGTACGTTCAAAACTCGCGATGGCCATCTGCACCTTCTGCAGTGTCACTGGCCCCGGACCGAACGCCTGCCCGAACAGCTTCTTGTACTCGGCGTTGCCACTCAGGTTTTCCACGCAGGTGTCGTGACTCATGTTCATCTCGATGGGATTCGCGATGGGCCCGGCAGCCTGCGATTCCAGATCGGGCGCGCGGCCATCCCAGAACTGCGACGTGCTGTAGGCGGAGTTCAAGACAGTAGGCGCACTGCGTTTGCCGCGCTGCCCGCCAACTCCTGCTGACGTCGCCATGCCATCGGTAAATCCGTGGCCCGCCGCGTGGCAACTGGCGCAGGAAACCGTGCCATCGGCGGACAACATGGTGTCGTAATAAAGTTTGCGCCCCAGGGCTATGGTGTCAGCTGTGGGCTTGTTCCCTGCCGGAACCGGAACGGGCGGCAATCCCAGTGGCGCTTTTATTTCAACCGGCGTTCCGACTGGCACCACCGGCGCAACCGCTGATTTCTGTGGTTCATTCCGGCTTCCGCAGCCAGTCGCGAAGAACCAGATGCCACAGAGCGTTATTATCGGCAACCTCCGAAGACGAACAAAAACCGGCATAGTCATGCTCTGGTCATATTTTACAGGGCGGGCAACGCGGGTCCGTAAACATGCCTGTAAGCATGTATGATGCAATTCATGAGAATCCTTGCCGCCCTCCCGTTTGCCGCCGCCATCGCAGGGCTCTGCTCCGCAGCAGAACCGCCCTCCGCGAAGATCTCCAACGGGCAGATTCAGGCGTCACTTTACCTGCCTGACGCGAAGGACGGATTCTATCGCGGAACCCGTTTTGACTGGTCCGGCGTGATTCACAGTCTGCAGTACAAGGGCCACGACTACTTCGGCCAATGGTTCCAAAAAGAGCGAGACGACGTCCACGACTTTGTTTACGAAGGTGGGGATATCGTTGCCGGACCCAACACAGCCATCACCGGCCCAGTGGAGGA
Source organism: Bryobacterales bacterium (assembly GCA_038319515.1). GTDB lineage: Bacteria > Acidobacteriota > Terriglobia > Bryobacterales > Bryobacteraceae > BOG-234. The sequence continues at coordinate 16,480 of JBBQDH010000097.1, read as the reverse complement.
GTTCTTCACCAACGGCAAGGCGTTGGGTTACGACGAAGCGGGGCCGGGCGGCACATACATCAAGATCGGCGTGGGTGTGCTGCGCAAGACGGGGGCGGCGGACTATGACCATTTCCGCAAAGACGCACTGGTGGACTCCGGCAAGTGGGCGGTCAGGAGGAATAAAGATTCCGTTGAGTTCACCCAAACCCTGCCCGGCACCAACGGCTACAGCTACATCTACAAGAAGACGGTTCGCCTTGTGACCGGCAAGCCGGAAATGGTCCTGGAGCACAGCCTTCGAAACACCGGCACCAGGGCGATTGCGTCGAGCGTCTATAACCACAACTTCCTGGCGTTGGATCGGAAACCGGCGGGGCCCGGGTATTCCATTACCTTCCCCTTCGATATCCAGCCAAGGAACCCCGAGACGGGGGACCTGGCCGAAATCAAAGGCAAACAGATTCAGTATCAGAAAGTACTCAAAGGCGAGGATCGCGTAATGACGCTGATTGAGGGCTATGGCACAACATCCGCCGACTATGATTTCCGCATTGAAAGCGCGAGTCTGGGCGCAGGTATGCGCGTGACCGGTGACCGCCCGCTGTCGAGGATGATGCTGTGGTCCATCCGCGCCGTGGTGTCCGTGGAGCCCTACATCGATATCGTCATCCAGCCAGGGGAAGAATTTACCTGGAAGCAAAACTATACGTTCTATAAGCTCGGCAGGTAAGGGGCTTCGGTGGCTTCGAGCTTCTTCTGATCTTCCAGGCAATAGAGTGCCCATGGGCTGGCCTCCAGCCGTGCGACCTCAATAGCGCGGCCACAAGCCAGACAGTGTCCAAACGTGCCATGGTCTGCCCGATCCAGAGCGGCGCGCACCTGAATCAACATCTGCGAAGCCAGCGTGGCCTCCTGCAGTGACTCACTGGTTGCCTGTGAGCTGGTGGCGGCGTCTGTGCTGTCTCTCGCCTCAGGTTCGCCTGCCACACGGGCTTCGTCTTCCAGGCGGGCGATATCCGCCAACAGAACGCCCTCTTTTTCTTTTAGCTGTTGTTTGAAGAATTCAATATTCATGCACGTTTCGCCTTGCCTTCGCGGACCGCAATTCCATTCACTTCCACGGCTTCAATGACTACCTTGTCGCCGGTCATGGGTTTGGTTTTGCCGAACCCTGCCACATTTAGGCCCACCTTGAGGCCGAGCGCCTTTGCGCCATGTGGTTTCACATGCAGAAAATCGCCGGAATCGAGAATTCCACCGTTGACCTCGCCATGAAGCGCGTAATTCAGCGATGCAATACGACCGGCGAATTGATGGCCTCCGTGTTTGCGAACCAGCCGAAATACTTCATGGGCGGGTTCACCGTGCGGTTCTTCCGGCTCGACGTCGACCGTTAGCCGCGAGCCCGCTTCAGGAACCACGTCACCTCCGCCATCACGATCGCTGCCGCCCGGCAGATTGATTTGTATGGTTTCCTTTTTGGTCTTCAGAAGGAAGCCGTCATAGAATCCCTTTGGACTGACATTGAGCGCCGCAACTATTCCTGTCTTTTTCACGAATCATTACCCTGCACGCCGACTTCCACGATACAGCGACAATTCTGATGACGACGAGTCTGATGACAAAGATGACCGCCCGTGGTCATTCATAGTCGTTCCCACTGGCACATGCCGGGAATCAGACCAAACGGTGTTTGAGTTGCTGGATAAAACCCCAGTGTCGGACAAGTATAAGGCTCTCGCCGAACGCGAACTCAGTGCGTTGCTGTGCGCGGTCAGGATAAACGGACTCGACCCCCTGCAGTGTGCGGCCGATCTCTGGCTTGCGGCCCTGGAAGCGACGCCGTGCAGCGGAGGAAGGCCGGAATCATTCTTCCGGAATCTCTCCATACAAGTAGTTACACAACTGACTGCCTTAGGTGCCCCATTGGACCTTTCTCATGCCTGAAGAAAACGCCACCCTCCATAGTAGTCCCACCATTTACCTCGTCGGAGGCGGCATTGCCTCACTCGCCGCCGCAGCCTTTCTCATCCGGGACGCCAATATCAAGGGTCATGACATCGTGATATTGGAGCAACTGGACCGGCTGGGCGGAAGCCTGGACGGCGCAGGATCCCCGACTGGCGGCTACAGCCTCCGCGGCGGTCGGATGGTGGAGAGCAAGTATGTTTGCACGTGGGAACTGTTCTCAAGCATCCCCAACCTTGAAGGAACGAAGACGGTGACCCAGGAGGTTTTCGACTGGAACGAGGTGATGAAGACGGCATCAAAGTCGCGCCTGGTCCGGGCAGGTCAACCGATTGACGCTCCGGAATTCGGCATGAGCGAGCGCGACATTCTGTCGCTGGAGCGCCTGGCAGCCGAACCGGAAGGGATGCTGGGCAGCAGCAGTATTACCGACCAGTTCGCACCCGCGTTTTTTGAGACGAACTTCTGGCTGATGTGGTGCACGACATTTGCTTTCCAGCCCTGGCACAGCGCGGTGGAGTTCCGCCGTTACCTGCTGCGCTTTACCCACATGGTGGCAGGCTTCAGCCAGTTACACGGCATCATGCGGACGGTCTACAACCAGTACGATTCCATGGTGCTCCCGCTGCGGAAATGGCTCGACGAGCGCGGTGTACGGTTTAAATTGAACACCCGCGTGACGGATCTGGGCTTCCGGAAGAGTCCTGCCGGCACAACCGTCACGAATATTGCGTGGGTGCGGGACGGTGCGCCGGGCGAGTTCATCCTGGGCACGAAAGATCGCGTGATTGTGACTTTGGGGTCTATGACAGAGGGCTCCAGTCTGGGCTCTATGGAGACCGCGCCGATACTGCACGGCAAGCACGAAGGCGGCGCGTGGAACCTTTGGGAAAAACTTGCAGCGGGCAGGCCTGAATTTGGCAACCCGGCGGTATTCACCGATCACATCGGGCAGTCGAAATGGCTGTCGTTCACCGCCACGCTGCGTGACCCGGCGTTCTTTCGTCTGATTCGCGACTTCACCGGCAACGTGCCCGGCGAGGGCGGTCTGATCACGTTTGCGGACTCGCCCTGGCTGGCCTCAATCGTGCTGCCGCACCAGCCGCATTTCATCGGGCAGCCGGAGGACGTGAATGTTTTCTGGGGTTACGGGCTCGCCGTCGACACGCCCGGCCAGTTTGTGAAGAAACCAATGTCCGCCTGCACCGGGCGCGAAATCATGACTGAGGTGATGGGCCATCTTGGCATTGGCGCGGAAGGCCCCGAGATCCTTCTGAACACGATCTGCATTCCCTGCATGATGCCTTTCATCACCAGCCAGTTTCTTTGCCGCAGGAAAGGCGACCGCCCCAGGATTGTGCCCAACGGCTACACGAACCTGGCGTTCACCGGGCAGTTTTGTGAAATTCCGGATGACGTCGTGTTCACGGTGGAATATTCCATCCGGTCAGCGCAACTGGCGGTCTACGCACTGCTGGGAGTGGAGCGCGAACCGCCGCCGGTCTACAAGGGCCAGTATGATCCGCGCGTCTTATACAAAGCATTCCGGACCCTGCATGATCTAAAGGTCTGAAACAGAAAAGGGAGCAACAATGCACGAACTACACCGAAGAGCCGCCGAACTGCATGAGCAGGCGGCCAGATCGCATCGCACCGCGGCTGAACACAACGAGAAGGGCGACAACTCAGCCGGCAACTGGCATGCCGAGCGGGCGATGGAATATGCGGATCATGCCTGGAAGCTTTCACAGGAAGCACACAACAAATCCGGGCGAATTGAAGCCCTGACAAAAGAGGACGAGAAGATCAATGCTTAACGACACAAACCGAATCAAAAACCTGACGATTCACGCTTCCGATGGCGAGATTGGCAGTATCGAAGACTTCTACTTCGACGACCATACCTGGGCGATTCGCTATCTGATCGTCAACACGGGCAACTGGCTGAACCGGAAGCTGGTGCTGATCTCGCCGATTTTCCTGAGCGCACCCGATTGGGAACACAAGACGCTGCGCATCTCACTGACGAAGAAACAGATTGAAAACAGCCCGGATATCAATACGCGTAAGCCGGTCTCCCGGCAGCACGAAGCCGAGTATATGGACTACTACAATTCGTCGTATTACTGGGGCGGCAACAGCATGTGGGGTTCAGGCATGTATCCAATGGGTCTCTATCCCGCGGCTCCGCTTGCGCCGCGCGCAGAGGGAGACCACCTCGAATGGGCCGATTCACATCTGCGGAGCACCAGCGCCGTCGCGGACTATCACATTGAGGCGTCAGACGGTGACATCGGCCATGTAACCGACTTCATTGTGGATGAGAACAACTGGGGCATTCGGTACATGGCGGTGAAAACGCGGAACTGGCTGCCAGGCAAGACGGTGCTGATTTCGCCGGACTGGATCGACGGGGTCAGCTGGCCTGATTCGAAAGTGACCGTAGGCCTGTCGCGCGAGGCTCTTCAGACGGCTCCGGAATATGTGGAATCTGAGAGCATCACGCGGGCGTATGAGAACACGCTGCATGATCACTATGGGCGCCGGCCTTACTGGCTGGGCGAGTCTCTGCATGTGCATGTTTAGTGCTGATGTCTAGTGCCGTGCGGATATTCTCAAAGCAGTGACGGCTGCAATTCTGAACAGGCCAGGTCCGATCAGGGGCCGCCCACTGGAGATTAGGGAAGTGGCGCGACCGCACGCCGGGCCTGGGCAGGTCTTGCTCAGGGTCCGTGCGTGTGGCGTGTGCCGAACGGATCTGCATATTACCGAGGGTGAACTGCCGCCACGACGAAACCCTCTTATTCCGGGCCATCAGATTGTGGGCGAAATCGTGGAAGGCGGAACGGCGGCACTTCCGCCCGGCCTGCGCGTGGGTGTTTCGTGGATTGGCGGCACGGACGGCGCTTGCCCTTACTGTGCGCGTGGGGAAGAGAACCTGTGCGATGCGCCAACGTTTACCGGCTATACCGTTGATGGCGGCTATGCGGAGTATGCGGTCGCGCGCGCGGACTTCGTATTCCCGCTTCCTCCAGTTCTGGATGATCTGCATGCGGCACCATTGTTGTGTGCGGGCATCATCGGGTTTCGCAGCCTCCGGGTGGCGGGCGTGCAGCATGGCGAAAACGTCGGCCTGTTTGGCTTCGGTTCTTCGGCATCACTTGCCATGGCGGTGTTACGCGCATGGAACTGTAAGGTATACGTCTCCACCCGGGGCGAGTCTCATCGGCGACTGGCTGAGTCTCTGGGTGCGGAGTGGGTTGGCGATGAGACTGATCAGCCTCCGGTGAAACTGGACCGCGCGGTGACCTTCGCACCCAGCGGCGATGTAGTGGTGTCAGCCCTCTCCTCCCTTCGAAAAGGCGGCGTGGTGGCGATCAACGCGATCCACCTGGACCGAATCCCGCAATTCGACTACGACAGCCTGCTATGGGGTGAACGCCAGATCCGCAGCGTGGCCAACATGACCAGGGCAGACGCGCACGATTTTCTGGATTTGGCGGCCCGGATTGGACTGCAGCCGCGCGTGACGGTGTTTCCGCTCGCGCAGGCCAATGAAGCGCTGGCGGCGATCAGGAGCGATTCAGTGGACGGTTCAGCCGTAATCGTCCCCTGATTTCTTTGGCCCCGTTCGTGCTCTGCCTATACCGATGATCGGCATTGGGCTGGCGCTTCCCAACTACAGCAAGGGCCCACGCTGCTTCCAATTGATGCCATCCCAGTGCCGCTGATCACAACACCGTTCCGAGCAGGGGTGCAACTGTTGCTGTTAGTACCGTCGCGAGGGCATCAGTCACAGAGAGTAACGGCTTATCCCGCAGCGCAGCCAGCCGATACGACCAACTCCGCGATGTTTATTGACTGAGATTATTTATTGACTGCCATTTGCATCAGTCACACAAGTGCAGTTTGGGGCCATCCTGATGGGCCACCTAACTGCTGGGTAAGGGCGAAGGTTCAATCCGATGACAAACAAAAACGATATGGTGGTAGCGGTTTACGAGACCCACGGGCAGGCTGAGTTGGCTGTCAAGGAACTGCAGAAATCCGGCTTTGACATGCAGAAGCTCTCCATTGTGGCGAAGAATCCCCACGCGGAGGAACATGTGGTCGGCTTCTACAACACGGGCGATCGCGTGAAGCAATGGGGCTCTAACGGCGCTTTCTGGGGCGGCATGTGGGGCCTGCTGTTCGGTTCAGCGTTCCTCGCCGTGCCGGGCCTTGGACCACTCCTGGTGGCTGGTCCGCTGGTGGGCTGGATTGTCGGCGCGCTCGAAGGCGCAGTGGTGGTCGGGGGGTTGGGTGCGATCGGCGCAGGCCTGTACAGCGTGGGAGTGCCGAAGGACAGCATTCTGAACTATGAACTGGCGCTGAAAACCGATAAATTCCTGCTGGTGGCGCATGGCACGAATGCTGAGATCGCCGGCGCGCAGGACATTATTCGAAAGTCGGGACCAACGGAAATGGATCGGCACTCAAGCGCGGCTTAAGAGGCCGTGGTGCGGCAGTAAAGGCCCGAACTGGTCACACTCCCGGTCCGGCGGAAAAATCGAGATGAAAGTCCATCGTGATCAGGTCTAAGATCCGGCAGGACGGTACCGGTGCCGGGTGAGGCGTTGAACGGGGACGCCGATGCGCCGTTCAGAACAACGTCGTAAAGGAAGTCATCGCGAACGAACTCTGCGCAAAGAGCAGAGCTGAAGCTGAAAGTGCGAAGTTTTCATTTTTCTTCCGGTGGGCACCTCCTTTAAGTGCACGGGGTGTCAAGTGAGGGTCAGTAGATAATTTTGCTGCCGGGAAGTTGTTTCGCCCGGATTGGAATATAATGGCCACACTGTGCTGCGCCCTGTCGCGTTAATACTGTCTCTGGTGGCCACTGCTTTCGCGCAGACCGTGGAAGAGCAGGCGAGAAAAATTCTGACGGATAGTTGCCTTGGCTGCCACGGCCCGGCGAAGATGTCCGGACTGAGCCTGGAGAGCCGCGAAGCTCTGCTTGCGGGTGGCGCGAGAGGTGCGTCTATCGTTGCCGGCAAGGCGGCGGAGAGCCTCCTGTTCAAGGCTGTAGCGCGCGAGGGCGAGTTGCAGATGCCACCGGGAAAGAAGGCGCTGCCGTTTGATCAGATACAGATTATCCGACAGTGGATAGACGCAGGCGCCCCATGGTCCGGGGGAAACGGGACCGCAGGGAAAGCAGCCTCTGAACCAACCTGGTGGTCGTTTCGCAAGCCGGCAAAACCCGCCGGTAAATCCATCAACGATCTTCTGAAACCAACCGTTGCGGCAGCCGACCGCAACACTCTCATTCGACGCGCTACTTTCGATTTGACCGGCCTTCCGCCCGCTCCCGATGAGGTGGCCGCGTTCGTGGCGGATAAGGATCCGAAAGCTTATCAGAAACTCGTGGACCGCCTGCTCGACTCGCCGCGCTACGGGGAGCGATGGGGTCGCATCTGGCTGGATGTCACCCGCTATGCCGATACCGGCGGTTACGAAACCGATGTGCTTTTCCCTAACGCATGGCGCTATCGGGATTACGTGATCCGGTCGTTCAACAACGACAAACCTTACGACGAATTCATCAAAGAACAGGTGGCTGCGGATGAGATCTGGCCCGACAACTTTGACCTCAACGGAACCTACGAACTACCGGAGCCGAAGCGAAAAAGTCTGGAGCGCCGGCTTGGCACCACGCTCTACACGCTGGGTGCGATGCCGGTGGAGTATGCATTCTTCGGCGATCAGTACCGCGCGGAATGGCAGGCGGAATCGGCGATTGTTACAGCGAACGCCTTCCTGGGCCTGACTTTCCAATGTGCGCGCTGCCACGACCACAAATTCGACCCGATCTCACAGCGCGATTTCTATCGGCTGGGCGCGCATTTCGCCGGCAGCGAAGATCGCGAAATCCCGATTGTCAGCCAGATGCGGATTCTGGAATACACGCGCTTTCAGACAAAGGTTCAGGCCCTCGATGAGCTCCGCAAGAAGTATGCCGCTCTCAAGCCGGCTGACAAAGACGGTCGTGAGACGGTCTTGCGGCAGATTGGAGAGGGTTACGTCAAAGCGCCACTGATGTATGACAAGGCCAGCGTTCTGGTACATGCCGAGCCGGTGCCGGAGAGCTTCATTCTGCCGCGTGGCGATTCGATGAAGAAGGGCGAAAAGGTCGCGCCCGGTATTCCCGCAGTGTTTGGCCCGTCGGCAGATATGAACGAACCGGCCGACCGGATGTTTATCCCCCGCCGCCGCAAAGCACTGGCTGAATGGCTGACGTCGCGCGGGAACCCTTTGACTGCGCGCGTGATGGTGAACCGTATCTGGCAAAGTCACTTCGGCGAGGGCCTGGTGGGCACCCCGAACGACTTTGGCCGTCAGGGTGACAAACCCGCCAATCAACCGCTGCTCGACTACCTGGCAACGGAGTTCATGGACCATGGCTGGAGCGTGAAAAACATCCATCGCATGATCATGAATTCGGATGCGTATCTGGCGCAAGGCAAGCCGCGTCGCCTGGATGCTGAAGAAATTCGCGATGCGGTGCTCTCCGTCTCCGGCGCGCTGAATACGAAGATGTTCGGGCAACCCGTAGTGACCGCGCTGGCGAAAGAAGAACGCGAGGCCATGCGCGATCTGAGCATGTGGCCAATCACCAGCGACCCTGCCGAATATGACCGCCGCAGCATCTATCTGTTCGTGAAACGCGCCTTCCGCCTGCCGATGCTGGATACTTTCGACGCCCCCGACTCGGCGGAGAGCTGTCCGCGCCGGGAAGCCTCCACCGTGGCGCCGCAGGCCCTCGCCTTGATGAACAGCGAGTGGATGTACCAACAGGCGGTGCGGTTCGCAGGCAGACTGGCGAATTCGAAGGATACAGTGGGTGATGCGTGGCAATTCGCGCTCGGTCGCGCACCGGAGGCAGAGGAGCGCGCGAAGGCGCAGCAGTACGTGGCACGCAACAGTCTGGAGCGGCTCTGTCTGCTGATCTTCAACATGAGTGAGTTCGTTTATGTCAATTGAACTTTCGCGGCGACAACTGCTTCTTTCGGGCCTCGGTTTCCCTGCCCTGGCCGCCGCCGCGGTCACCAACCCGCAGGCCGCGAAGAAGTCTCATTTCCCAGCCACCGCGAAGAACGTCATCTTCCTGTTTATGCACGGAGGCCCGTCACATCTGGAAACTTTTGACCCGAAGCCGGCGCTGAACAAACTGGATGGCCAGCATGTTCCGGCCAGCTTCGGCAGCGTGCAGTTGCAGTTCTCAAAGTTCGAACAATCGACGGTGCTGGGCTGCCGGAGGACGTTCAAAAAGTATGGGCAGTCGGGCATTGAAGTCTCCGACATCTTCCCCAAAGTTGCCGACCGGATTGACGATATCGCGGTAATCCGTTCCATGTATCACGATGGCTTTACGCACACGGCGGCGCTGAACTGGCTGAACAATGGCTGGCCGCGTCTGGGTCGCCCCAGCCTCGGGGCATGGTCTGTCTATGGGCTGGGAAGTGAGTCTGAAAACCTGCCCGCGTTCGTCGTCATGCTGGAAGGCGGCATCAAGAGCGGCCCGTCTGTCTACAGCTCCGGCTTCCTGCCTGCGGTATATCAGGGCACGCAGTTGCGTGAGGGTCCGACGCCCATTCTCAATCTGAATCCACCGCGCGGCATGTCAGAAGGCAACCAGCGCGACATGCTCGACTCGCTGAAATGGTTTAACGAAAGACATCTCGCGAAGAACCCGGACGAGTCCGCTCTGGAAGCGCGGCTGGCCTCGTATGAACTCGCGTTTAAGATGCAGGTGGCCGCGCCGGAACTGGCCGATCTTTCGAAGGAAACAGCTTCGACCCGAAAGCTCTACGGTCTGGACGAAGCGCGAACCGCGTCGTTCGGCGGCAAGTGCCTGATGGCGCGAAGGCTTGTGGAACGCGGCGTTCGTTTCGTGCAGCTGTGGTCCGGCGGCACTGGCGGCGAAGGCGATTGGGACGGCCATAAAGAGTGCGACAAGAGCCATGTGGAAATGGCCGGCAAGACCGACCAGCCCATCGCAGCGCTGCTCACGGATCTGAAGCAACGCGGGCTGCTCGACTCCACGCTGGTCGTGTGGGCCGGTGAATTTGGCCGCACCCCGGTTTGCGACGGCAACATGAACGGGGGCGGCGGGCCCGATGGCCGCGACCACAATCCCTACGGCTTTTCCATCTGGATGGCAGGCGGCGGGATCAAGGGTGGCAAGGTGATCGGTGCCACTGATGAGATTGGCCTGCGGGCCATTGAGGACCCCACGCATGTACACGATCTGCACGCGTCCATGCTGCACCTGCTGGGGCTCGATCACACGAAACTGACCTATCCTTTTGAAGGGCGTGACTTCCGCCTGACGGACGTGGCGGGTAAGACAGATCTGGCGAGAAAACTGAAAGCATAAAGCGCTACCATGGTCCTCATGGCACTGGACCGACGTGGATTCTTTAAGACTGTAGGGGCGACAAGCCTGCTCGCGGCGGAGGGCACGGCAAGCGCCGCGCCTCTCACAGAAAAAGAAAAGCTCAACCGGATCGCGTCGAACACGTGGCCGATTCGCCATATCTTCAAGGGCTGGCCCAACGTCCGCCCCAACCGCGATGGTTCGCAGTCCCCGGCTCTGGTGAACAGCCCGCTCGCCGTCAGTATGAAGAAGAAGTATGGGGAGATCACCATGCTCGATTTCCCGCAGTTCACGAAAGACCGGTTCCCTGGCGTCACCCACATGGATCTGTTCAGCGGCCTCTTCGGCGACACGGCGGATGACAGCATGTATGTGGAGCAGGCAGGCATGTTCGATGGCCGCCCGCGCACGTCGCGCGAGTTCGACCCTTCCGGTGCGGCGGGCCGCAAATGGCTCGACAAAATGGCGGCGAAAATGGCGGCCACCGGGACCACCTGCCAGCACATCTCCAACAACGCCCCGCTTGACCTCTGCGAACTGGATAACGCGCAACGCAAAGCCGGCATTGAAGTCGCGAAGAAATGGATTGCGGGGGTCGCGGTTCTGGGCGCAAAATCGATGCGCGTCAACAGCGGCGGCCCGCGCATCGCGCCGCCTGCCGTGCCCGACCCTTCCAGCGGCTATCCGAAGAACGATCTTCTCGCCAGGTACATCACAGCCTGTATTGAGTCTTTCAAAGAAATGGCCGATTTTGGCGGGAAACACGGCGTGCGGGTGACGCTCGAAAACCACTGGGGCCTGACCGCCAACCCCATCAACATCCGCGCCGTGATCGACGGCACGAACCATCCGTATTGTGAGGCATCGCCCGATTTCTGCAACTGGGAACATGAGTATCTGATGTACAACGCCCTGAAAGATCTGGCGCCCTACGCGCATACCAACGTGCATGCCAAGTACTGGGATCGCTGGGGCGACAACAACGACATTCAGCGTTCCACCCGCATCATGATTGCCGCCGGCTTCCGCGGTACGTTCGCGCTGGAATACGAGTCCGGCCCGTGGGACGGCGTGGAAGGCGCGCAGTATGTGATGAAAGAGGTATTGGCGGGCCTCTCGACGCCGGTTTAGCGTTCGATTCTGAATCCGGACCTGAACTTTGATACTCAATGGAGTGATGAGCTCAAAGAACAAACAACCGAAGCCGACGCAGAAGTTCGGCACTGTGCGGAGCAGCGTTCCGATCGGGCTGGCGGAGGGCGTCCGTGAGACCAGCGCGGACAGACTGAACGAGGTTCTGGCCGACACCATGACGCTGCGCGATCTATACAAAAAGCACCACTGGCAGGTTTCCGGTCCGGCGTTCTATCAGCTGCATCTGCTGTTCGACAAGCACTACGGAGAGCAGAGCGAACTGGTCGACACGATTGCGGAACGGATCCAGTCGCTGGGCGGCGTGTCCATCGCGATGGCAGCCGATGTGGCCGAAGCAACCAAAATTCCGCGTCCGCCGAAGGATCGCGAGGAACCCGGCGTACAGATTGCCCGTCTGCTGGAAGCGCACGAAATCATTCTTTCCGAAGCGCGGAAGTATGCAAAAGAAGCAAGCGAAGCCGGCGATGAAGGTTCGAACGACATGCTGATCAGCGATGCGGTGCGCACCAATGAGCTGCAGGTCTGGTTCCTCAACGAACATGTGGTTTAAACGCCGGTCCTAACGGCGCCGGCGCAACAGTAAACTAACTGGTATGCGCGGTGCCCCTCTTTCTCTGACGTTGCTGGCGCCGGCTCTTCTTTGGGCGGCGCCCGTTGCGTCCGTTACCTTCTACAAACACATTGCCCCCGTTGTCTACCAGAACTGTTCGCCCTGTCACCGACCGGGCGAATCCGCGCCGTTTTCCCTGCTCAGCTATGACGATGTAAAGAAGCATGCGCCGCAGATTGCCATAGTGACGAAGGCTCGCTACATGCCGCCCTGGCTGCCTGAGCCTGGCCACGGTGACTTCGCCGAGGAGCACCGGCTGACCGACACCCAGATCCAGCTGATTCAGGATTGGGTGAAGGCTGGCGCGCCCGCAGGGCCATCAGTGCGCGGCCAGGTGACGCCGAAATTTTCCAGTGAGTGGCGCGCCGGAACCCCTGATCTGGTGCTTCATGTGAGTAAGCCCTATGAACTGGCAGCAACGGGCGGCGAGGTGTTCTGGAACTTCATCATGCCGGTGCCGATCACGACCACCCGGTGGGTCCGCGCCATTGAAGTTCGGCCAGGTAACCCGCGCGTGTTTCATCATGCGAACGTCGTGCTCGATCGCTCCGGCGCGGCCCGTCGGCAGGAGCTTCAGCCCGGAGCGGGCTTTGCCGGCATGGATTTGACCATTGAGGAAGAGACGTTCGATCCCGACGGCCACTTCCTTTCGTGGAAGCCGGGCAGTGAGCCGGTGGATGCGCCGGAAGGCATGGCATGGCGTGCCGACCCCGGCATGAATCTGATCCTGAACGTCCACCTGCGGCCTTCGGGAAAACCGGAAATCATTAATCCGGAAATTGCGATCTATTTCACGGATAAGCCGCAATCGAAATTCCCGATGCTGCTGCAGCTGGAGCATGACGGGATGATCGACATCCCGCCGGGCGAGAAAGACTTCGTGGTGACCGACGAACTGAAGGTCACCATGGACCTGAATGTTCTTGCCGTTTACCCGCATGCGCATTATCTGGGAAAGCTGCTGGAAGGCTACGCAACACTGCCGGACGGCACGAAGAAATGGCTGGTGCGAATTCCGGACTGGGACCTGAGCTGGCAGGGCGTATATCGGCTGAAGACCCCCCTGCTGTTGCCTGCCGGAACGGTGCTTTCCATGCGCTATCACTTCGATAATTCGGGCGAAAATCCACGGAATCCGAATAATCCGCCAAAGGTCGTGAAGGGCGGCAATCAGGCGACCGACGAGATGGGTCACCTTTGGCTGCAGGTGTTGCCGGTGCAGCCGGGGGATCAGCGGGCAAAGTTGCAGGAGTCGCTGGTGCGGCAGCGGCTGGAGAAGTATCCCGATGACTTCGGGGCCAATTACACGATGGGCGATCTGTTGCTGACCCAGGGCAATGCACCGGCGGCTGCCGGGCATTTCGAAAAGGCCTCACATGCGGACCCCCGCAGTGTACTGGCGGCAACCGAGTGGGGTATTTCGCTGTTCACCGCAAAACGCGTCAAAGAAGCCGAGGTGCAGTTTAAGCGCGCGCTGGAGATTGACCCAAACTACACCGATGCAAGGTATGACCTGGCCAGTGCGGAAGCTTCCGGTGGCGAATGGGAGGCTGCCGCCGCAGACTTCCGCCGCGTGATGCAGGAGCGCCCGGAGGATTCGCGGGCACAGCAACATCTGGGCGAGGTACTCATCCTGTGGGGAGATCAGCTCTTCAAGGCAGGCAGGCATGAGGATGCTCTGGCGCGGTATCGCGACGCCCTTCAGTTCAGACCAGGCGATGCGCAGTTGCATGGCAGGGCGGGCGCGACACTGGCGCAACTCGCACGCCTTGAGGAGGCCCAGGCGGAGCTCGAAACGGCGTTGCGCATCGATCCGAAATCGGAACCCGCAAGGCAGACGATGGACGTACTGAAGCTGATGAAGAAGCCCTGAGGCTTCCTATGGTTCCGTTACCTGCAGGATCTGATCCGCTTTGATGTCGGCCAGCACCTGTTTCACGCCGCTCGGCCACTGAATCTCAATGGATCGGATGACGGCTGTGCTGCCCAGGCCGAAATGCACGCCCCAATCCGCCGACGAAGCGTAGCCCAGCGCCGTTGTCATTTCGTTGTACTGCTTCCCGATGCGAATCCGGGCGCCGATGCCGTCCCGATTCGACTTCGTACCCCGCAGCTTGAGAATAATCCAGTGTTGGCCGGGCGGGCTGACGTTCTCCCATAGTTCCGCCGGGCTGCCCAGGGAAGAAACTACCGCATCAATCAGCCCGTCCCCGTTGAAATCCGCAAACGCCGCGCCGCGATGCGCCGCTGCAAGAGTCATCCCCGCTTCCGCCGATCCATCCCGGAAGACACCGCCCTGATTGATGTAGACGCTGTTTGGCTCCCTGTAAGTTGCTGGTTCAAAAAGCTCCACCTGATCATTCACATGGGAATTGGCGGTGAACAGATCCTTCCATCCGTCGTTGTTGAAATCGAAGACACCCAACCCCCAACCGCTGTGTTTTACAGCCAGGGCGCCGAGCTTCGATTGGTACGTCGCGTCCAGAAAAACGCCCTTTCCGGCATTGCGGAACACAGGATAAGTCTCACCCGCAAGCGCTGTGACAAATGCGTCCGGCAGGCCATCATTGTCATAATCTTTAAACTCGACGCCCATGCTTGCTACGGCTTTGCCATGGTCCCGCAAGGCAGTCCCGGCGAGGAGCCCCACCTCTTCAAACGTGCCATTGCCTTTGTTGTGGAAGAGGAAGTTGGGCATGTTGTCGTTGGTGACAAAGACATCAGGGAACCCGTCCTGATCATAGTCGGCAAACGCCACACTCATACCCCGGCCCGCAAACTTGCCAATTCCCGCGCGGGCAGTGACGTCTTCAAAGGTGCCATCGCCTTTGTTCCGATACAGCGTGCTCGCCAGCCCTTCAAAATACTTCGGGTGGCAGTAAATGCGAATGCCGCGCGCCTGATCGCCGCAAAACCGATCATAAGCCGGCGACCACTTCGCGTAGTGCACAACCCACAGGTCAAGCTTGCCGTCACGGTCATAGTCGAACCAGCCGGCAGCCACGGCCCACTCCCCGCTCTTAATGCCGGATTTCACGGTGACGTCTTCGAATTTCCCGCCCCCCAGATTGCGATAGAGCAGGTTCCTGTTCACGCCGGCCACAAAGAGATCGGCGCGGCCATCGTTGTCGAAATCCGCCGCTGCCGCGCCCATGGAATAGCCCGCGCCCGCCACGCCCGCTTCGTCCGTCACATCGCGGAACTTCATGTTTCCTTCATTGCGAAAGAGGCGATTTCGATACTTTGGGTTCGCTTTTTCAAGTGATGGCAGCTCAGCCCCGTTGGTGAAAAACACATCCGGCCGGCCGTCGCCGTCGTAGTCGAAAACCGCAATGCCGCCGGGCATGGTTTCGATCATGTGCTTGCGGTCCGTGGGGCTGTTCTGCAAAACAAACGACAGCCCGGCCGGGCCTGCAATCTCCCGAAAGCGAATCGGCGGCGGCGCGCCCGGAGCCGCGAACAGCGCAACCGAACACAGCGCGAGGATGGTCTTTCGTTTGCCAGTTGAGATCATACGGCTCTAGTCCTGGTTCGGCGCGACAATCTGCGCCTCGCGCGCCGCTTCTTCCTTCTGCTCCTGATTCTTCTTCTGCAACTCCTGATATTGGGCCATCGCCGCCTGCGCCTTTACCGCGTTACCCGCTGCCTGATAAGCACGCGCCAGTTGATAGTGCAGGCTTCCATCGTCATCCAGTTCCTGCGCACGTTCCAGATGGGAAACCGCTTCCGCGAATTTACCCAGACGTGACAGCGAAAGCCCAAGCGACGCATCCGCCGACCGCATCTTTGGATCTGCCGCGAGCGCCGCACGCAGATACGGCACAGCCTTATCGGGCTCTTCCAGCCGCAGCCAGCTGTCACCGGCTGTAAAATTCATTTCCGGCGAATGCGGCTCCAGCTTCAGAACTTTCTCTGTCTCGGTTAAAGCCGCACGATAGTCAGCGGCGAGGAAATACGAAACCGCCAGATCGTGAAGCAGCCGCGGATTTCCCGGCGCCAACTCCAGCGCCGCCTTCCATTCCTTCGCCGATTCCGAATGCTGCCCCTGATCCCGTGCAATTTCTGCCTTCAGCTGGTGCAACTCGATGGAAGGGGCCAATTGTCCGAGGCGAAACAACGCCTGGAGAGACAATTCATTCGCCGCCTTCGCCCGCCAATAAAAGGCCTCGGCTGAAGGTGCGCCGGTCTTCGGCAGCGCCGCGGCCTGCAGATCATGTCCCGCAAGAAACTGACACTCACCAGGGTGCGCCACGCAGTCCGGCGAAGCCAGAGCCTGCTCTTTCGCCGCCTCGGCAGACGCCCAGTCCGGGTGACCGGTTTTCTTATAAACTTCAGCCAGCGCGGCATGGATG
>JBBQDH010000096.1:0-21178 GCA_038319515.1 Bryobacterales bacterium | reverse complement strand
ATGTGCAGGCCCCGTCCGGCACCGCGACAGGCCCCGTCCCCGTGCAAATCACCAACCCGAGCGGCGTCAGCCAAACCGTCATGGCAAACCTGCAATCGGTCTCGCCCGCCCTCTTCCTCTGGAACGGCAAATACGCCGCCGCCACCCGCCCCGATTATTCCCTCGTCGGCCCGCCCAACCTGTTCCCCGGCGTGACGACCATTCCCGCCCGCCCCGGCGACGTCGTCATCCTCTGGGCCACCGGCTTCGGCCCCACTTCTCCATCCGCTGTACCCGCCGGAATAAATACCCCGTCAGACACCCTGTACAGCACATCAAGTCCTGTGATTGTCATGATAGGAAACATCCCGGCCACCGTACTCGCCGCAGTCCTCACTCCCGGCAACGCCGGGCTCTACCAGATCGCCGTGACAGTCCCCCCCAACGCACCCGCTGGTGACCTCCCGGTCATTGCTTCCATAGCCGGCGTCCAGTCCCCATCCGGTGTCCTCCTCACCGTGTTGCCATGAGAGGCGCGCCATGACTTTTGAAAGCGACGTCTTCGTCATCGGTGGAGGCCCCGCCGGTCTCGCTGCGGCCATCGCCGCCCGCCAAAAAGGCCTCACCGTTATCCTGGCCGATGGCCGTCGTCCCCCGCTCGACAAAGCCTGTGGCGAAGGTCTGATGCCCGATACCCGTCTGGACGCCGCAGCTCTCGGCATCGAACTCCCGGACTCCGACGGCATGGAATTTCGAGGCATCCGTTTCGTCGGAGAACGCTGCTCCGTCCAGGGCGATTTCCCCCGTGGTTCCGGCCTCGGTCTCCGCCGTCTCGCCCTCCACGAACGCATGGTGGAAGCTGCCGGACATGCCGGTGTTCAACTCCGCTGGGGCACTCCCATTGCATCCGCCGCTGACGTGCCCGCCCGCTGGATCATCGGAGCCGACGGCACCGGCTCCCGCGTTCGTAAATGGGCCTGTCTCGAAAGCAGCGCCACCCACACCCGCCGCTTCGCCCAACGGCAGCATTTCGCGCTCGCCCCCTGGTCCCCCCGCGTCGAAGTTCACTGGGGGCACGGCTGCCAGATCTACATCACCCCCACTGCGGCCAACGAACTCTGCGTCGCCCTCATCTCCCGCGACCCCCGCCTTCGCCTTTCAGAAGCTCTCACCCTGCACTTCCCGGCGCTCGCCAAACGCCTGCGCGGAGCCGAACCTGCCAGCGCCGAACGCGGTGCCGTCACCGCAACCCGCCGCCTCCGCCACGTTGCAACAAATAACATCGCCCTCATCGGCGACGCCTCCGGCTCCGTCGACGCCATCACCGGCGAAGGCATCGGCCTCAGTTTTCGCCAGGCCGCCCTCCTCGCCGACGCTCTCGCCATGGGCAATCTCGCCCACTACAACGCCCGCCACGCCGCCCTCTCGTTCCGCCCCCGCTGCATGGCCAAACTCCTGCTCACCATGGATCGCGGCCGCACCATACGCGAAGGCGCCCTCGGAGCCCTCTCCTCCATGCCTTCCGTCTTTCAGAAGCTTCTCGCCGTACACGTCGGAGCCTGACAACCTATGAATCGATTCCTGCTGCTCTTTACCCTTTGCGCCCTCTCTGCAAAGTCCGCCGACCAAACCCTCGCCCTCGCGCCAGCCAACACAAAAATCACCTGGTCCCTGTCTTCCTCTCTGCATACCGTCCACGGCACGTTCAGGCTGAAATCAGGCTCCGTCACCTTCAACACTGAGTCCGGCAAAGCCTCCGGCTCCGTCGTCGTCGATGTGAAAAGCGGTGAAAGCGGCAACGGGTCGCGCGACAGCCGCATGCAGGAACTTGTCCTCGAATCCTCGAAGTATCCGGATGCCGTTTTCACTCCGGATCGCGTGGAAGGCAAATTGCCCAACCTGTCGCTCCACGGCAACCTGCGCATGCACGGAGCCGACCACCAGATCACCATGAACGTGCAGGCCACCGACGTCACCGCCAAACCCGAAGCGGACATCTCATTCGAAATTCCCTTCATCGTCTGGGGTATGAAAGACCCCGGCAATTTTCTGCTGAAGGTCAGCAAAACCGTACAGGTGCACATCCACCTGTCGTCGTCTCCAAATTAGAATTCCCGAATCAGAAATACCGGCCCACCATCTGCCGCCAGTATTCGACCGGCTCAGGTCCCGATTGCTCCCCCCAAACGGATCCGCCTTGCCCACCGAAACTGCCCGGCATTCCGTGCAGAAAACGGAACCACTTCCTGCAGAATGTAAGCCTCGTACTGGTTGTGCCGCGCAATCCTGTCCTGCGGACGTTTCTCCACGCTGTACAGGCTCTCGCAATCCAGGCTATCCACACAAAACAGCTGAATCTGGCCGCCGTCAATCTGCTCCCGCAACACGCCCGCCAGACCCCGGTTTTCATAGTCGAAAAACCGGCCCTGCCTGGTTGGAAACTCTTCCCGCTTACCCTCCAGGTTACAGCTCCCGGAAACCAGGGTGAAGACTGTGTTGCGACACGGTTCCAGCTCTTCCGCCCACACCTGATAGCCAGCAGGCGACAGGTGCAGCCCGTCTTCCAGAAAAAGCTCCGCGCGGGGCTTTTCATTCCGCAACATCGCCTCGGACAGGGAAATGAAATGTGCGTCAGGCCTGCGCGCAATCTCTTCCTCTATCAACTGGTTCGCCCGTCGAATCCGCTCGATAATTCCGAACCGTGCCAGACCGGGCTTCACGGATAGAAACGTGTGCGGGACGCCCGGTAGTTGCCGTTCCATCTTTGTCGCCCGCGAACAATAGTAACGAAGAACTTGTTCGGGGCTCCGCCCATCCCCCCAATCGTTGTCCCCCGCGTAAATCACCACCGATGTCGGTGACTCCGACGGCACAATGCGCCTGAAAAAATACCCACTTGTCTCAGTGTCGATCCGCCAAACGCCGCATTCAGCGCACGCCGGTCGCGCAGGTCTCGCGCCATGTCCGTCCACAGTCGAAACGTCGGGCTCCAGTAAAATGCCACCGGGTCCGCCACAGGCTCCCGCACCGCTCTCCGGCGTGCCGGCTCGCGAACTTCTTCATACCAATACACCGCTCAAATTAGGTTTTGCTCCACCGCCGCCATATTGCGCTTATCAAATGTTTGACATTCAATTGTGACTGCGCTACCTTAGGCACGTTACCGGATATCCGGCCTGACCGCCCCGAAGCGCCCCCTTCTCCACGTCGGGAGAAAAACCCTTACTATAGTTATGTCCGCCGCAGTCGCATTGTCACATTAGCTGTGCCGCAGTAATGCCTTGTGTTTGCCCGAATCCGTTCGGGGTCCCCCGGCTTCTGCTGCAAGTTGATTTTCTGCGTCCGCTTTTGCAATAAGCTGCCAAAGGCAGTGAAGAAGGAGACCCAACATGTCGCTCACCGTCAACGAACAGAAAGACTTCCTGAAGCGCGGTTTCTCGCGCCGCAATCTCGGCAAAATCGCCGCCATGGTTACCGCCGGCGCTTCCCTGCCTTTCTATAACGAGTCCGCAATGGCTCAGTTGTCGAAGCTCGACAACGTCCCCGCCGACGCCGTGCTCATCAACGCCAACGAGAATCCGCTCGGCCCCTCCATGGCCGCCCGTGAAGCCGTTGCGAAGATCATCGCGCAGGGCGGTCGCTACATGTATGGTGAAACCGACAAGGTCGCCAAACTCCTCTCCGAACAGGAAGGCGTGAAAGAAAGCTACATCCGCATTTACCCCGGTTCCAGCGCCCCTCTGCACCAGTCCGTTCTCGCCTTCACCTCGCCCGAAAAACCGCTCGTCATGGCCGACCCTGGTTATGAAGCCGGCGGTCGCGCCGCGCAGTTCATCGGTGCCAAAACCATCCGTGTCCCGCTCACCTCGGACTATCGTCACGACGTGAAAGCCATGCTGAAGGCAGGCGGCCCCAACGCCGGTCTCTTCTATATCTGTAACCCCAACAATCCCACCGGCACCCTCACCCCGAAATCCGAAATCGAATGGCTCGTAGCCAATAAGCCCAAGGGTTCCGTTGTCGTGGTCGACGAAGCCTATACCCACATCTCCGAAGCGCCCTTCTGCTCAGACATGGTGGTTGCCGATAAGGACGTTGTCCTGCTCCGCACCTTCTCCAAGATCTACGGTATGGCTGGACTCCGCGCCGGCGCCGCCCTCGGTCGCCCGGACCTGCTCGAAAAGCTCGGCGGTTTCAGCGCCGGCATGCTCCCCATCACCGGCATGGTCGCCGCCAGCACCAGCCTCGCGGAACCAAACCTCATCCCGGAGCGCCGTATGCTCATCGGCAACGTTCGTAAGGACACCTTCGAGTTCCTCGAAAAGCACAAGTTCAGCTACGTTCCCTCGGTTTCCAACTGCTTCATGATCGACGTGAAACAGCCCGGCAACAATATCCTGAGCGCCATGCGCAAGGAAAAGGTCTACATCGGCCGCGTCTGGCCCGTCTGGCCGAACCATGTCCGCGTCACCGTCGGCACCGCAGACGAAATGAAGAAGTTCCAGACCGCGTTCCTCAAAGTAATGGCGTAAATCTTAGAATCTGTAACGATATAACTCTTAAAGCTCACCGGTGGCCGAGGTCCGGCAGGCGGTTGCGCCTGTCGGATAGCTTCAGCCAGATCGACAGTCAAACCTGCCTGTCGCACCCTCGGACCAGAGCGCCTCACTTCATCTAAACGAATGTGCCGGTTATTTCGCGACAGGCCCTAAGGGCAGGGTAAAAGCAAAAGGAACCCCTATTAATGTTTCGCGCAAAGTTACTCCGCACTCGCGGCAGATATAACTGGGAACGCTTCATCGGCGATTGCGCGGGCGGATTGATCGCGGCTCTTATTGCACTGCCTTACGGACTCTCGATGGCAGCCCTCATGGGGCTGCCACCTATCCTTGGTGTCGTCACCTCCATCCTCACCGCTCCCATCACTGCTCTCCTCGGTCGTAACCCTGTCCTCATCGGCGGCACCGCCAGCGCTACCGTACCCTTTATCGCGGCGGCCGTTCGCTCCCAGGGTATCGGCGGCGCGGCCAAAATCTCCATCGTCGCTTCCGTCTTCATGATGGTCTTCTGCGTCATGCGGCTCGGGCGCTATGTTTCGAAAGTGCCCCCCACCGTCGTTGCAGGCTTCTCCGCAGGCATCGGTGCCATCATGTTTATCTCGCAGCTAAATGTTCTGTTCGGCGTCAGGACTCCCGCCGGCGGTAACTCCCTGCTCCAGCTCGCCAACTTCCTCGGCGAGATCCCCGGCATGCGCTTAGCCCCCCTCGTCCTCGGGTGTACTGTCATGCTGACCGCCGCCCTGATCATGCGTTGGACCCCCCGCATCCCCGCGCCCCTCGTCGGTGTCGCACTCGCCGGACTCATCGGCTATCTCTTCAAATTTCACGAACCCGAAGTTGGTTCTCTCCAGCTCACTCTCCCGCCCTTCGCCGGCTTCGCCTGGAGCCCGCAGGACGTCCTCAACGTCCTCCCCTCGGGCCTCACCCTCGCTTTCGTCGCGTCCATTAACATCCTGCTGACCTCCCGCGCCGTCGAGCACTTCCGCGGTCGCCACAATCACCACAAAAGCGCTGACGCCGACGCCGAACTCGGAGCCTACGGCATTGCCAACCTCGCCGCCGGAATCTTCGGCGCCCCCATGAGCGTCGGCATCCCCGCCCGCAGCGTTGCCAACGTCCGCTGCGGAGGCACCACGCGCCTCTCGAACATCATGCACGCTGTATTCCTGTTCGCACTGGTCAGTCTCGGCTCCGGCGCCCTCGCCCACATCCCCCTCGCCGCCCTCGCCGGTGTCACCGCCTGGATGGGCCTTTCACTTCTCGATGTCAGCACCTGGCGCCGCCTCCCCAAGATGCGCCTCGTCGATGCCGGCGCCTTCCTCATCACCGCCGTCAGCGTGCTCGTCGTGAATGCCGTCGCCGCCGTCCTCGCAGGCTGCTCACTCTATTTGCTGCAGTACTTATACGAGCGCCATCTCCGCCCTGCCTCCACTCTGAACAGCGCTCCCGGCATAGCCCGATAATCGCTGCCCCGAAACCGGGTCTCGCCCCCGCCAAAGTTTCCCTGAGTCATTTCCCCACGGTGTTTCGCACGCATAATCGAAAAGATCATTCCCATTCAGGACCCGCCCGCCGCCGCCGCAGAACCTCTGCAACAGCACTCCCGGTATTGCCAATCAGCACCCCGTCTTCCGCTATCATGGAAACCATATGCGCTACTGGCTCCTGAACTGGGTTCTCAAAGCCGTCTCCCTCCTCATCGTCGCCCGCATCCTTCCCGGCATTCAGGTGGATGGATTTGTCCCCGCCCTCATCGCTGCCGCCGTTATCGGCCTCGCCAGCGCCATCCTCGGACTCTTCCTCAAGATCATCCTTCTCCCCTTCATCATCCTGACCCTCGGCCTCGTCTACTTCCTCATCAACGGCTTCATGCTCCAGGTCGCCTCCGCCCTCGTCCCCGGCTTCCGCGTCAACGGCATTCTCACCGCCGTCCTCGGATCCATCCTCCTCACCCTCGTCGACTTCCTCCTCAACCGCCTCGCCGGCTTCTAACGCCGGCCGCAATCTTTTCCTGTCCGGAATCTTCCGCCGTTCACGCTATATTCAGGATCCGGATCCATCCACGCAATACTCTTTTCGGCCCTCTCCACCGCCGTCGCCGTCTGTACCCCGCCCGCGTCCGCCGCTTCTATCGTCAATCGGGGAATCAACATCACCCCCCCCAGGGCATCAGCAGCAGCGGCACGGTCGTAGGAGAAGAGGCACCCGCTATTAGGTACTCTCGCGTATACGTTCCACTCCCCAGGAGGCGATTTGCCCAACGACTTCCAGTTTGCCAACGGGAGAAGTGCCAACGCAATTAATGACGCATGCCAAATCGTCGGCCTTGACCGATCAGGATACGCCTTCGAATACTACAATGGCCGTTTCACATCGTTGCCCTCCTTAAACGAGGCGACCGGCATCAACGCTGCCGGCCAGATCGTAGGCCAGATCAACAATATGGGCCTTCCCCATGCGGCCCTCTAATCCGGCGGCGTCGTAACTGATCTCGGAACTCTGGGCTACGACAGCGATGCAGCCGGCATTAATGCCTCCGGCCAGGTGGCAGGCCGATCCTCCATCGCCATCTTCTTCTACGCGGGCAACACCCTGACCGATATCGGCACGCGTGGCTACATAAGCGCCGCCACCGCACTGAATGACAGCGGCCAGTTGCCGGAAATATTCAAGTCGGACCCGATACGGGAACGAGTTGGACCAATTCAGACAGTGCGTCTTTCTTTGGACCGGTGTTTTTCCAGCATGGCTGTTAGAAGATGTTCCGGGTGTCGGAATGTGGTGTTCCGGAGCCTTTCTGCGGCTTCCGCAAAATCAACCAGACCTTCCTGCGCCGCCATGTCGAGCAAGCCCAACGTACCGGTGACCCGCAGTCCCTGACTACGCGCAACACTGACGCCCCTGCGCTCGTCGATCAGCACGATATCGGCGTAAAGAAACTCCGCCAGGGCGATAGCGGCAGTTTCTCCCTCATCGAGTCCGGATACTTCCGGCAGTGTCGTGGATTTCCAGCCACAGTGGCGGCACGGCAATCCAGCTTCTTACGGGCAGCGGCGCGCGCGATTTGGAAAGCTCGGACTGGACGGCGCGGGGAAGAGCCACGCGGTCAAACAATCGTGGAAGCAGGTCAATGTGCCCGATAAGGACGAGATAATTAATCAGCACGATATCGGCGATGACCAGGCGCCCGGGCGTTATCTGCCCAGGCACGCGTGCAGGTCGGCGATGTCGAGTTCGATGTCTTCCATTGATATGTCCGAGTAGCTGCCGTGGGCCTTGAGAAAGCCATCCAGTTCGATACGTTCCAGTCCAGGCATTTTGCGGAGTTGAATTTCGGTGATCCGTTCCGCGCGGAACTCTTCGAGCGCGAAGGCTTCCTGAGCCCGTCGCTCCAGTTGGTCATGAACAGCTTCGCCACCCAGGTGGGCGACCAGTTCGTCGGGGAGGTGAACGGTTAGGTCCATGATTTCCAGCCTGGCCGGGTTCTCGGCCCGAGTCAAACTAAATAGCCGAACATGATGCGACACTCGGTCGCCGATGGAAGCGCCAGTTGGAAGGCCACTCTGCCCCTTCGAAGTGTGGGCTTCCTCCCAGCTCGACGTCTGCTTCGACCCCGTCATCTCCCCCGAAACCAAAATCCTCTTCAGCCGCTACGTCCACGAACACTTACTTCAAAAGGCAAGGACGTCGTCCGCCCCCGCCACTATGTCTGCGACAGCTGTCACACCCCGGTCGAAAACCGCAAAACCACTTCGCCAGCAACGAAACCCGCCCGAAAGTGCAAAAACTCCAGCAGTAATCCCAAATCGTTCTCGACAACGAAAGCAAAGAAAGCGCCCTGGTCGGAGACGTCATCTCAACCGTAGCTCTCGCCGGTCAAACCAGGCGCGAATTCAACGTCAGCGACCACGGCATCGACATGGAAATCGAATTCAAGAACGAAGCGGGTCAAGCGACGGGCCAAAAACTCTACCTCCAACTGAAATCCGGCG
Source organism: Bryobacterales bacterium (assembly GCA_038319515.1). Lineage (GTDB taxonomy): Bacteria > Acidobacteriota > Terriglobia > Bryobacterales > Bryobacteraceae > BOG-234. The sequence continues at coordinate 12,648 of JBBQDH010000096.1, read as the reverse complement.
ATTCCTACACCCGCCACAACAGCGACGGCCAGGAAATCTTCACCATCCCCAAAAAACGCCACGCCACCTACTGGCGCGACCAGGCCTTCCCCGTCTTCCTCGTCCTCCGCAACTCCGCAGGCGACATCCGCTGGATGGAGATCCGCAAATTTCTCCGCGACGCCGAACCCCTCCCCACTCAAATACCCTTCCAAGGTGAACGCTTCGACGTGATGGCCGTCCGCCGACAGCGCGACAAAGCTCTAAAGTGAGTCACAACTTTTTCCAAACTTTCCAGCACTCATTCCAAACCACTTAACCGCAATTCCCGCCATCCGCCAAACCCCGCCCCCGGCCACCAATGCTACTTCTGTGTGCATAAGAGTCGCGTCGCCCCCATCGGTGACCGGCTCGCGAAACCGGATCAATTCCTCGAGGCTCTGATCCGGCAAACGCGCTCTGCATTCAGGAGCAACATGGGCGGGGAGCTGGACCCCGATACCAACCAGCAAACCTTGTGGGCGCCCACAAATTCAGTTACCGGATAAGGACCTCAAAAAATGGCCGCAGCATCCAAACAACTGGAAGCAAACCGCCGCAATTCAAAAAAATCAACGGGCCCAAACACGCCCGCCGGCAAAATCCGCTCATCCCTCAATGGCTTTCGCCACGGCCTCACCGGCCAGGTCGCAGTCCTCCCCGATGAAGACCGCGAAGCCTCCAAAACCTTCACCCGCCAAGCCGAAGACGAATGTCCCCTCAACCGCGCCCGCACCATAAAAAATAACAGACAGTAAAGCCCGGTTGCCGGTCCCGATCTTATCCCCGAAATACACGGTTCCAACAAGCACCAGAGGTCAATGACCCAGGCCCGCACTTTCTGGTGCAACCCCGAAAAATTTGCCCTGTTAACCCTCTATGAAAGTCCTCAAAAACGAAGACCGCCTCCGAGCCATCCAAACCGAACGCAAATCTCAAGAAGCCACTCAACCGGATAAAAACAAAGCTTCCAAACCCCAAATGGCTTCGGTTTTTCAACTACCCAATCCAACCCTAACCACCCCGCCCAACCCTACAAATTCCGCTTCAAAAACGAACAGATCTGGTACCCCGCAATGAACTTAAACGGAGATTCCCCCAACGTGTAATGCCCGCAAGGCATCACCACCAGCTTCTGCGCCGCCCCCCTGGCCTGCAAATGCTCCACAATCTCCCGCGACAAATCCACCGGAAACGTCGTGTCATAAGTCGCATAAAGGAAAAATGACTTCTTCCCCAGATCCGCATACCGATCCATATAATGCACCGGACTCACGCAATCCCAAACTTTCCGCAGCCTTTCCAGCGAAATTGCATCCTCAATTCCCTGCCTGATATGCCGCGTCGAAAGCCCGCTCCAAACCACATCTCCGAAATACGTCGAGCAGTGGTTAAACACATTCACCTTCGCCCGCTCATCATGCGCACTCGCCAGAAACGCGTAACAGGACCCCAAACTCGTCCCCACAATCCCCAGGTCCTTGTAACCCTTCTCCTGCAGCCAGTCGAAACACGAACGCACATCAATCACCGCCTGCCGCGTCGCATCCACCGTCCGCGCAATATTCGCCGACACCGCATAATCCGCCCGCCCCAACTCCGGTGGCATCCTGCGGTCGTGATACGGCAAGCTCAGCCGCAGCACCGTAATCCCCAGTTCCGCAATACCCCGGCAAAGCGCCACATGCTGGCCCGCCGTGGAATTCCAGTGCGGCAGCAGCACCACCGCCTTATTTCCGCGCTTCCACCGGTCTTTTCCAGGAAAATACCGCGCATGCACGACATTATTTTCCGGATAAGGCGTCCGCACCGCCGAAGTGAACTGCACCTCCTCACCCTTGAACGCGAAATCGCGCGGGACTTCATACCCGAAAAACGCCGTACTATCCGCAATCGCAGCCTTGTTCAGCGCAACAATCTTCCGCTCCGGATCCGTCTCCTCCGAAGCCAACGGCCACCCCGCCGTCCACTCCTCGCCCCACTCAAACGGCCTCACCACCCGATCCGTCGAACGGAACGCGAGCTCGTGCTCCCAGGCCGCCATCTTCCGCCCGTACCACTTTTTCACCATCTGATCCTCACGTTAACATCAGCGGCTTATTTACAAAATCCACAAACGGTGTCATCGCCTCGAACCGTTTCACCAACGTCGGAAAAAGCTTCGCAGTCGTCGCCAACCCGGGCGGCAAACTCTCCATCATCACGAAGTGCTTGTGTTTAATCAAATCAATCGCCGGATGCGCCGGATCAAACCCCTTCGGAGCCCGCACCGCGCTCTCAGCCCACAACTCCCCGGTGAACGTCTTCCGAAACGCCTTGTGGTGCTCCGCCACATACTGCCGCACTTTAAAAAGCACATCCGGCGGAGCCCCGTACAACCCGCCGCCCACCTCAATCTCCTCCGGCGACACCGAAAAATAGAATCCCGCCGTCCCTGCTTTGTTCCCGCCATTTCTCCACATGGCCGCTGCGACATGCGTCTTATAAGGCGTCTTATCCTTCGCAAACCGCGTATCGCGATAGATCCGGAACACGCACTTCTTCGGCTCGCCCACGTAGTTCGGCGCGAACCGCAGCATCTCGCCATGCAGCAGCGTCACCAGTTCCAGCATCGGCCCCTGGACCTTCTCCAGATACACCGCCTTCCTCGGCGTGAACCACTCCCGGTCGTTGTTTTCTTTCAAATCGCGAAGGAATTCCATCCCCTCCGCGGGAAACCCGTGGAACGCACTCTTACCAGCCATATCCCTATAATTAAACCAATGGATCACGTCCAACGGACGCTCGAAGCGATACCCGGCCTCACCGTCCTCCGCAACGAACCCCTCGCCCCCCACACCCGCTTCAACATCGGTGGCCCCGCCGACCTCTACGTCGAGGCAACCAGCCCCGCCCATTTCGCCGAAGCCCTCCGCATCGCCGAATCCAGCGGTCTCCAAACAATGGTCATCGGCGCAGGCAGCAATCTCATCGTCGCCGACGAAGGCTTCCGGGGCGTCATCCTCAAGCTCGTGAACAACCTGATCTCCGTCAAAAAAGAGACAGTCTGCGTCGATGCCGGAGCCGTCCACCAGCACCTCGTCGACTTCACCGTCGACCACGGCCTCAAAGGCCTCGAAACCATGACCGGCATCCCAGGTTTCGTCGGCGCGGCTATATATGGAAACGCCGGCGCGTACGGCCACTCCATCCAGGAACTCGTGCAGTCCGTCAACTTCTTAGACGGCCCCGAAACCCGCACCTTTGACAACGCCCACTGCGAATTCTATTACCGCGAAAGTATCTTCAAACGCCACAAGGAGTGGATCATCACTTCCGCCTCCCTCGCCCTGCAGCCCGGCGACGGCACCGAACGCGCCACCGCCGACCGCATCCTCGCGACCCGCAACAAAAAGTACCCGCCCACCATGAAATGCGCCGGCAGCATCTTCAAGAACTACCTCCTCGCCAGCCTCCCCTCGCCCGTAGCCGAAAAGGTCCCTGCCAGCGTCATCATCGAAGGTAAAGTCCCCTCTGCCTGGTTCCTCGAACAGGTCGGGGCAAAAGGTTTGCGCCAGGGCGAGATCCAGGTCGCCGAATACCACGCCAACCTCATCTACAACGATGGCCAGGGCACCGCCAAAGACCTCACTAACGTTATCCGCGAACTCAAACACCGCGTCGAAACCCGCTACCAGATGCCCCTCGAAGAAGAGGTCCAATACGTGGGGTTCCCGCACCCATGATGCCTCTGCTCTTATTGGTGGCTTCGGCACTTCACGACGCCGCCTGGACAGGCGACACCGACAAAGTGCGCCAACTCCTCGACCACGGCGCCGCCATCAACGCCCGCACCCCCGAAACCGGCTCCACGCCTCTCGATTACGCCGTCGTCACCAACCACATCGCGGTCGTAGACGTCCTGCTCCATCGCGGCGCGAAGATCAACTCCTCCCTGACCATCGCCGCCAGCCGTGGCTACACCGAAATCACCAAACTCCTCCTCGAATCCGGCGCGCCAGTCACCTCTGAGCCGCTCGAAGAAGCCGTCCAAAAGGGCCACACCGAAGTCGCCAAACTCCTCCTCGACCACCACGCAGACTCGCTCCCCTCCATGCGCGCCGCCGTCCTCAGAGGCGACGCCCCGATGGTCCAAATCCTGGCAGGGTATGGCTTAGCCGACGGCATGCTCCACGACGCCGCCCTTCGTGGCTACACGGAGATTGCAGTAATCCTGCTCGCCAAAGGCGCAGAAATTGACGGCCGCGACCAATACGGCGCTACCCCTCTCCACACTGCTGCCCTCAAAGGCCAAATGGATCTCGTGAAGCTCCTGATTGAACACGGAGCCAACATCAACGCCCGCGAAACCGACTCCGGTTCCACGCCTCTTTACGCCGCCGCCTCCCTCGGTCATGCCGATGTCGTCAATGTGCTTCTCGAACGCGGTGCCGACGCCGCTATTCCCAACAAAACAGGTCGAACAGCCGCCGAAGTCGCCACCCAAAACGGCTACCCCGAAATCGCCCAAACTCTGCTCCCCAAAGGCACAAAAAACCCATGGAACTAAATCGCCGCCTGCCCGCAATACGCTTTAGAAGTACGCGGACCGCCAGTCCACATGAGTCCCCTCACACCCTCGGGACCGGCGGACCGCATCCCATCAAACTCCTGGCCCTGGTGCTGCTCCCGGCACTCGCCTTCGCAGCCGATCTCCCCACCGCCGAATCCATCCTCGCCCGCAGTCTCGCCAAAAGCGGCGGCGAAGCAGCCCACGCCAAAGTCAAAGGCGCCATCATGACCGGCAAGGTTGAAATGGTCGGCCACAACATCTCCGGCCCCGTCGAGGTCTTCTCGCAAGGCGACAAAAACTACACCGTCATCGAACTCCCCGGAGTCGGCACAGTGGAAGAAGGTTACGACGGCGAAACCGCCTGGGAAGTCAATGCCCTCACCGGTCCGCGCATCAAAGACGGCGAAGAAAAGAACGCCACGGTCCGCGCCTCACGCCTCGACCTGCTCACCGCCTGGAAGGACCTCTACAAAGAAGCCCGCACCCTCGGCGAAGAGACTTTCGACGGCAAGCCCGCCTGGAAACTCCAACTCACTCCAAACGATGGTGGCAAGCCCGAAGTCATGTACTTCGACAAGGCTTCCGGGCTCCTTGTCCGCATGAGCCAGACCATCACCACCGCGCTCGGTGAGATCCCGGTGGAAGGCGAACTATCCGATTACCGTAGTGTCGGCGGCATCCTCACGCCATTCTCCATGACCCAGAAAGCCATGAGCCAGGTAATGACCATGCGCTTCGACAAAGTGGAATGGAACCCCGCCATGCCCCCCCATCGCTTCGACCTGCCGCCCGCCATCAAGGCCCTGAAATCGAAGTAATTACGCTTCTTCCAGAAATGTCTTCAACCGGAAGCTGCGGCTCGGGTGCCGTAGTTTCCGCAGTGCCTTGGCCTCAATCTGCCGAATACGTTCCCGCGTGACGCTGAAGTTCTGCCCGACTTCTTCCAGCGTATGTTCGCTGCCATCCTCCAGCCCGAACCGCAGCCGAATAATTTTCTCTTCATGCGGTGAAAGGCTCTTGAGAACCTCCGCCGTCTGCTCATTCAGGTTCAGATTGATCATCTGCTCGGAAGCCGGGATATGCGCCGGGTCCACAATGAAATCGCCCAGATGTGACTCGTCTTCCTCGCCCACCGGCGTCTCCAGCGACACCGGTTCCTGCGCCACCATCCGCACCTTGCGGATCTTCGCCACCGGCAGTTCCATGCGCACCGCCAGTTCCTCGTGCGTTGGTTCGCGCTCCAGTTCCTGCACCATCACCCGCGACGTCCGGACCAGCTTGTTGATGGTCTCGATCATGTGCACCGGAATCCGTATCGTCCTCGCCTGATCCGCGATGGCACGCGTGATGGCCTGCCGTACCCACCACGTCGCATACGTCGAGAACTTATACCCCCGGCGATACTCGAACTTCTCCACCGCCTTCATCAGCCCGATGTTGCCCTCCTGAATCAGGTCGAGAAACTGCAGCCCGCGGTTGTTGTACCGCTTCGCAATGCTCACCACAAGGCGCAGGTTCGCCTCAATTAACTGCTGCCGTGCTGCGTCCGCCATCCGGTCAGCGCGCAGCACCTGGTCGGCTGCGCGGCGCAATTCCGTGCAACCGCAGCCAAACCCGTCTTCCAGCTCCTGCATGGCCTGCAGCAAGGATTTCTGCTCCCGCCGCAACTCCCGCATCATCTCCGCGGGACCGTTTGCCCCCGCTTCAATCGCACGCTGATTGCGGGCCAGGTGCTGCTCCAGCGGACGCACTTCCTCAGCCGCCAGGCGGAGTTTGCAGATCAGTTCGCGCAACGCCGTTTGCTGAAAAGGAATACCGCATGCGATCCGCGAGATCTGCACCGCAAGCCTGCCCAGCTCCCAGCGCAAATGGCGATTCTGGCGCGGCTTTGTCTGTCGCGGCACAGCGAACAGCTTCTGTTTCTGCTGCAGAAACTTCCGCCGCAACCTGCCCAGATCTTCGCACGCGGACACCATTTCCCGCGTGCCCTGATCGTAGTGTTCTTCGCTGGGGAGCGGGTCGCTGAACTGCAAAATATCAGGGCCGGAAACAATGCCGCAACGTACCTGCTCACCAAGCTCTGCAATCTCCTGGATGATCAGCGGGCAGCGCGAAAGAATGCGCCGTGCTTTGGTCTGACCGCGTTCAATGCGCTTTGCGATCTCCACCTCGCCCTCACGCTTCAGCAGGGGCACTGCGCCCATCTCGCGCAGGTAGAGTCTTACGGGATCGTGCGTTCTGTCGTTGAGGCCGGCTTCAAAGAGTTCTTCCGCTTCTTCCCCGTCAGGTTCCTCATCCAGCGGTTGGTCATCCAGTTCCCGTTCGACAAGGTCGATCGTGTCTCCGAACAGCGCAAAGCTGTTTTCCTTGCTGACTCGCGCAAGCGGATACACACCCTCGAATTGGTCTCCCGGCACTGCAGAACCCCCTGTCTTCGGCTGGATCTGGCCATATTGTACCCCAAAATGACAATGTGGCTCTCCATCAGGTGACGCGAGAATGCAGAGCGTTACAGGACAAATAAAACCGAACTACTTCAGCTTCGCCAGTTCTGACATGAGTCCAAGCGCGTCCGCCATACGGTTTTCGCGCTCGGCCGCCTTGATCTTCAGCTTCAGTTCGCGCCGCACCGCGTCCCGCTCGTCTCTGCGCAGGGCTTCGATGCAGGCCAGGCCATCTTCGAGGGCAGTCTCTGACGCCGTGGCATCCAGCACAATCCCCGCCAGACGTTCCTGATCAGCCGGAGCCAGCCGCTCGTGCAGCGAATTGAAGTTAATCGCTTCACCCGCGTCGTGCATCGCCAGCAGCGTTTCGTAGATCGGCCCGGCAGGGCCTTTGCGCGGTGCTTCGATGTGCCGCAGCCCTTCCATCAGCTCGCCGCGAGAGTCCGCCTCCCCCACCAGCAGTGGCAGCAAAATGCGGTCAGTCACCTTCGACGAATCCACTTTGGGAGCCTGAATCGCGCGCTCCACACGGTCCGCCGCCATCTTGCGGAACTGCTCCAGAACGTCACCGGAATCCACTCCCAGATACGACGCCAGATCGCTCGCGACAGCGGCGCGTTTCAGCTTGTCATTCAGTCCCTGAATGGCGGGCAGCAGAAACTGCAATACTTCCACGCGCCCCTGTGGTTCCCGCATGTTGAAGCGGGCGCGGGCGCGGTCCGCCAGCCAATAAAAGTAGTCCTTCGCGCCTGCCACGCGTGCCTGGTAGACATCGGCGCCATGCTCCTTGCAGAACTCATCGGGGTCCAGTCCGCCTTCCAGTTCCACCATGCGGACGTGCAGATTTTCATCCAGCAGCAGTCCGATGGAACGCTCTGACGCCTTTGCGCCCGCCGTATCCGGATCGAAGTTCAGGTGGATGTTCTGCGAGTGGCGCTTCATCGCCCGGATCTGTTCGACCGTGAGCGCCGTGCCGCACGACGCCACCACCTCCGCCACACCCGCCTGCGACGCCCCGATTACATCCATGTAGCCTTCCACCAGCACCACGCGGTCCTGTTGACTCGCCGTCTGTTTGGCGCGGTTCAGGTTATACAGGACGTTCGACTTCTTGTAGATCTCGGTCTCCGGCGAATTGAGGTATTTGGCCTTCTCTTCCGCATCCAGCGCACGTCCGCCAAACGCGATGATCTTGCCCGATTCACTGTGGATGGGGAACATCAGCCGGTTGCGAAACCGGTCGTAGAGCGCGCCGTCTTCGCTGCGGCCAATCAGGCCGGACAGGACAATCTGATCGGGCTTAAAACCGCGCTGCTCCAGGATCTTCAGCAGCGTGCGCCCGGTGCGGTCGGCAAGCCCCAGCTGGAACTGCTGTACTGCTGCCTGCGAGACGCCGCGCTGGTTGAGGTACCCTCGCACCGGCGCACCGTTCGCGGCCGACAGATTGGCACGGAAATGCTCGGTGGCAATCTCGTGCATCTCATACAGCGCTGCCCGTAGTTTGGTCTTGTCGTCGCCCACCTGCGATTGCTTCGGCAACGGGATGCCGTTCTGTTCCGCGAGTTTCTTAATCGCCTCCCAGAACGTGAGACCTTCAATCGCCATCACGAAGTTGAAAACGTCGCCCTTGGCATCGCAGCCAAAACACTTGTAAAACTGGTGTTCCGCGTAAATGGAGAACGAAGGCGTCTTCTCGTTATGAAACGGGCACAGGCCGGAATAGCGATTGCCGAAGCGACGCAGGCGCGGCACGTAGTCTGAAATGACGCGGACGATATCGATCTGCGATTTCAGTTCCTGTGCGAAGTCCATACCGAAGTACCATTATCGCTGTGACCCCAAACAGCCAGGCCCCAAACAACCAGGCGATCGACGACCAGGATGTTTACCGCCTTATTGGCGACGACGGCTTCCGTCGATTGATCGCCGCTTTTTACAGGCAGATTCCGAAGGACGACATTCTGGGCCCCATGTACCCGGCGAGCGATCTGGAAGGCGCGGAGCAGCGCCTGCGCGATTTTCTGATTTTCCGGTTCGGCGGCCCGCCCACGTATATCGAGGAGCGTGGCCACCCGCGTTTGCGCATGCGGCATGCCCCGTTTCCGATCACCGTTGCCGCGCGCGACCGGTGGATGCAGATCATGAACGTAGCGCTGTCTGAGGCGAATCTGCCAGCCGCGGCGGATCAGCTGTTGCGGGAGTTTTTCGAATCCACCGCGACGTTCATGATCAACCGCATGCCGTCGCAATAGAACCGGGTCGCCGCGAAAAGAGAGCGGCTTCCAGTGAAGTGTTCCTATGCGCTCTGCGACCCTGGCTCTGTTGACTTCGACGGCCTGTGGCCAGATCATCGTGGGCGATTATTCGCATCGCGGACCGTTCAAGCTCCCGCCGGGTAACATCGTGATCACGCCCGCGATTATCCGGAATCCGGAGCAGGTCGGTGCGGTCGAAACTGATGCGGTGATGACGATTCGCGAAATTCTGGCGGGAAAAGGGCCTGCAAGGGGTCAGATTCTGCTGGTGGGGGAAGGTGGCAGACAGGGGCAGTGGAATGTCACGGTGGCAAGAAGTCCGCAGGTTCAGAGCAGCGAACGGTACCTGCTTTTCGGCGCGATTGAAGGCAAGATCCGGGTCGATTGGAGCGGCCAGCTGCGCATCGCCCCGGAGGCCGCTTCATTTCTTGTTCCGTGCAACGGCACCGATGCAGCGATTTTCCTGGCGCTGATACGGGAGCGGATTCACGCCGCTGAAACCGTAGCCGCGACCAGCGTGATCACTGCTGATGCGCCGATCAGAATCAGCGGGTCCATCTTCCGGACAATCATCAGAACCGTTGTGGCGGCGCACAGGAAGATGGTGATCGGGTCGGTAAGGGACTCCCGTGCCATAGGAATCGCCGAGGCGAACAGCAGCGCCGCACTGGCAGCCACGACCGATTCGAGGATCTGTTTCACCCTCGGCCTTTCACGGCGTGGCCCGATGAACCGGAGCAGGAGGATCATCGTCAGAGCGGGCGTCGCCATGGCGAGCCAGCCTGCTGTTGCACCCGGCACGCCTGCCACCATGTAGCCGACGCTCACCAGATAGAGGCCCACGGGGCCCGGCGTGGTTCTCGCCACCACGATGGCAGTATTCAGTTGCTCGTCTGTCAGAACATGCCGGTGCAGAACGAGTTCATCGCGCACCTCGGGCAGGGAAGCGAGGCCGCTGAAGGTGGTGATGGTCGCTTTCAGCAGCACGAGATAGAGCACGAAAGCGTTCATGCGCCCACCTCTTTCGGCCAGACCGCTCCCGCCAGCGCTGCCAGTATGATTACCCAGACCGGCGAAATGGAAAACACGGTCTGGAGGACGACTGCGGCAACTGCGATCACTCCCATCCGGAGGGCATTGGTGCGTCGGATGCTCGGGCCGAGAAGCTGCCAGCAGGTGTAGAAAATAATGCCCACTGCGGAAGCGAGCGCGCCGCGCATGGCCGATTTTATCAGGGAATTCTTCGTCCACACTTCGAACAGAATAGTCACCACGACCGCGATGACGGAGCAAGGGAGCGACGCCGCAGTCAGCGCTGCCACGGCCCCGCGCCAGCCCCGCACCAGCCAGCCGATGCCGGTGCAGAAGGCGAGGAGATTGGTGCCGGGAGCCAGCGTGGAGACGCCGTAACAGAGGTTGAACTGGTCGTGATTGATCCAGGCGCGTTTGTCCTGGACTTCTTTTTGCAGCACGCCGATGGTCGCGCCCGCGCCGCCGACGGTGAAATTGCTGTAGCGGGTGAAAACCGATGCAATGGCGATCAGAGCGGGACGAACGCGGGATTCAGGCGTTTCCGCAGTCTTCCCGGCGTCCGTCATTTCCCGTCTGCCATTACCCAACGATTTCGAGTTCGATCTTCTTCTTTTCCGCGTCGAGCTTTGTGAGTTTGAAGCTGCGAACCTGGCCGGTACGGGGAACTTCACGCTTCGGGCCGGAATCTGCTCCGACCGTTGGCGCCGCGCCGCCCGTGCCCGCACCCTTCCACTTGCTGGCCAGCATGGAAGAGAGCTGCGAAACGTCCACCGAAACAGTACGCTGTTCCTGCTTCTTTTCCTCCGCCGCCATGTTGAAGTGAGCTGAGACGCCTTCACCCAGTTCCACCGTCACACGGTTGCCCTTCACATCCGCCACGCGTCCGGTGACCACTTCGCCTTCTTTGTGTTCGGCGATGTACTCATCGAGTGAAGTTGGCTGCAACTGCTTCAGACCGAGACGCAGGCGACGCTTCTCACGATCGTTTTCAAGGACGACCGCGCGAACCACCTGCCCCACCTTCAGCTCATCCTGCGGGTGATTGATGCGCTTTTCGTGAACGATATCGCCGACATGAATCATGCCTTCGACCTCTTCGGTGATCTGCACAAACGCGCCGAACTGCTTCAGCTGCGTGACAGGACCTTCCACGATGGCGCCGACCGGGTACTTCTTCTCAACCTCTTCCCACGGATCACCCAGTGCCTGTTTCAGGCCGAGGGAAATGCGCTTGTCCGCCGGATTGACAGCGAGGACAACCACTTCCACCATATCGCCCGGCTTCAGCATGTCGCCCGGTTTGCGGACCTTCTTCGACCAGCTCATCTCAGAGAGATGGACCAGACCGTCGAGACCCGGCTCCAGTTCCACGAATGCACCGAAATCGGTGACACGCGCGACAGCACCTTTGACACGATCACCGGTGTTGTACTTTTCGGCAGCCGTTGTCCAGGGGTCCGGCGAGAGCTGCTTCAGGCCAAGAGAGACGCGCTTTTTACCCGCGTCCACCTTCAGGATTTTGACATCCAGTTCCTGACCAACAGTCAGCGCATCGGCCGGTTTGTTCACGCGCCCGTGGGAAATATCCGCCACGTGCAACATGCCGTCAACGCCGCCAATGTCGATGAAAGCGCCATAGTCCAGCAGGCTGCGAACGGTGCCGTGAACTACGGAACCCGCCTGCAGTTCGCCAAACCGTGCATCTTTCGCCAGTGCCCGCTCGTCTTCAAGAACCACACGGCGGTCGACAACAATGTCTTCCTTTTCCGTATCGAGCTTGATGATTTTACAGGCAATTTCCTGGCCGACCAGGGTCTGCATCTCAGGCACATCGCGAGCTCCGCTGCGGGACGCGGGCATGAAAGCTCTCATACCAATGTCGACCGAGAGGCCGCCCTTGATGACCTGCGTGACAACGCCGGAGATGGTCAGCTTCTCGTCAAACGCTTTTTGGAGGCCCGACCAGTCTTTCGGTCGTTCCACCCGGATCAGCGAAAGCTCGAAGTAGCCTTCCTCGTTGCGGCCATTGACCATCACATGAACAACGTTGCCGGGCTTAACTTCAATCAGCCCCTTATCGTCGCGCAATAGTGACGCCAACAGGACGCCTTCGGTCTTCTGGCCAATGTCGAAAAATACTTTTTCGGCATTAACGCTGACGACCGTGGCTTCGACACCCTTTTCGCCGGGTGCCTCATGCGTGTGACTCTGTTCGAACTGGTTGAGGATGTCGCCGAAAGAACTCTCCGCTTCAGGCGGAGTCTGCCCTTCCTGTTCGCGTACGTCTTCCTCGCGAAGCGACGTAATGGAATTGGACATGGGGATTACGTTTCACCATTGTGGCACA